>NZ_JAHLPO010000007.1:0-127245 GCF_018917925.1 Intestinimonas sp. MSJ-38
CCCTACCCCTATCAATCCGCAAAAAGCCGCGACCTGTGCGTGGCTTTTTGCACTTCTCAAGGGGCAAGTGTGCGCCAAAGGCGTGCATACAGCCCCTTGCAAAAACTCGAAAAAGTGGCCTAAGCCACTTTTTCGACACGCTCCAGACTGCGCTCTGTTATCCGCACCTCTTGTTGCGTTTTCTCCAGAACCTGGTATACTGTATTCATATAGAGAAAGGAGGTTTTCCCATGAAAGAAAAATTCCAGAACTTCCGGCAAAAACTCAGCGATGCCCCTTGGTTCCGCTTTCTCATGGACAAGATCAACACCCCTATGCTGTACGGCCTCCTCCTTTTCTGCGCACCGGTGGTCCCCTATACCCTTTCGGAATGGACTCTTTCCGACGCCCTTTGGTGGCGGGTGTGGCTTTGGGCCGGGATCGTCGTTTATGTGCTGCTCACTCTTTTCACCGGCCTGCGGGCGTTGGATGTCTATGACCTGGAAAACAATCGGAGCCACGCCCTTTATTTCCTGCTCCTCCTCTGCGTCCCGCCAGTGATCCTCCTCTACCGCATACTCCCCAAATAAGGCGGAGTGCCTCCGCTGTCATACTGCGCTCCCGCGCTGGGCAACAGAACCAGGGCCGGTTGTGTCCCGGGCAGCAAAGAAGGCGCCCTTGTGCAAAGGGAGCTGTCGGCGAACGCCGACTGAGGGATTGACGGCGAGCCTCCGCTCCCAAGCGGTGCTCCCGGTCCGGTGTCCGGACGGCCAAGCGGTGCTCCCGGTCCCGTGTCGGGACGGCCAAGCGGTGCTCCCGGTCCCGTGTCGGGACGGCCAAGCGGTGCTCCCGCACCCGATCACAGCACCCAGCTGAATCATTTGCCTGGCTTTGCAATCCCCCCTGCATGGCCCTGCCATGCTGTCCCCCCTTTGCACAAGGGGGGCTGCGGGGCTCCCGCGCTGGGCAACAGAACCAGGGCCGGTTGTTTCCCGGGCAGCAAAGAGAGTTTTGGCTCCCCAGACACTGGGGTTTTCAAAGCGCGTTCAATATGTTATACTATTTTTCAGTGGGGAAATACCCCGAAAAAAAACTAGATGCATTGGAGGATGAACGCCATGAAACGGGCTATCAAATGCGGCAAGCTCTTTGATTCTCAGAACGGCAAGGTTCTGGAGGACAAAGTAGTCATTATCGAGGACAAGACCATTTATGATGTGATCGACCTGCGGGAGTTTGCCCAGGAGCCGGATATGGAAGTGATCGACCTTTCGGACAAATTCGTCACCCCCGGCCTCACCGACCTCCATGTCCACAGCGGCATGAACGGCGAAGGCAATGACCGGATGGATCTGCTCCATCACACCCCCGCTGAGCTGACCCTCTATTCCCTGAAGAATGTACAGCAGGATCTGTATGCCGGCTTCACCACTCTGCGTGACTGCGGCAGCCAGGCTTTTGTCAGCGTGGCCCTGCGTGACGCCATCAACAAAGGCGATTTTGAAGGCCCCCGGATGTTTGTCTCCGGCTACGCCCTGGGCTCCACCGGCGGCCATGCCGACAGCCACTATGCCCCCGGCGTCACCTGCACCGCCGAAGAGCATCCCATCATCGACGGCCCCGACTCCGCCCGGAAGGCCGCCCGTTTCAACCTGAAGAATGGCGCTGATTTCCTGAAATTCATGTCCACCGGCGGCGTGATGAGCAAGGGCACCACTCTGGGCGCCCAGCAGCTGTGCGACGATGAGATCGCCGCCATCATCGAGATCGCCAATCTGTATGGTGTCCACACCGCCACCCATGCCCACGGCACAAACGGCATCAAGGCCGCTGTCCGGGCCGGCGTCACCACCGTGGAGCACGGCATGATCCTGGATGAGGAAGCCATCGAGCTGATGCTGGAACACGGCACTTACCTTACCCCCACCATCATTGCCGCCGAGCGCATCTGCGTCAAGGGCCCGGAGATGGGTCTGACCCCCTGGATGGTGGAAAAGGCCAACCAGGCCCTGTCCCATCACGAATGGGGCTTCCGTCAGTGCCTGGAAAAGGGCGTGCCCATCACCTTCGGCACCGACTCCGCCACTCCCTATAACTACCACGGCAAGCAGGGCTATGAGTTCGAGCTGCTGCAGCGTTTCGGCATGGACCCCCACAAGGCTCTGGTGGCCGCTACCATGACAAACGCCAAGGTGCTGGGCGTGGACAAGACCCAGGGCAGCGTGGAAAAGGGTAAGGTCGCCGATCTGTGCGCCTGGTCCTGCGATCCCATGGAGGATGTCAAGACCATGCAGAACTGCCTCTTTGTCATGAAGGAAGGCGTCGTCGTCAAACACTAGTCCCGTGTCGGGACGGCCATACTCTCCCAGGCCGTATGCGTTGCTTGCTCCTGTGCTCCGGGTGTGATAAACCATCACCCGGAAAAGACCAAAATGCAATCCTGGCCAAGTGCATAACAAAAAAGCCGCCCTTTCGGGCGGCTTTTTTATATAGGATAGGCCGGTTGAACACATCCAAGGAAACACAACCGGCCCAAAATAATATTTTAGGCTTTTCTGCGGCACTTGGCGCCTATCGAGCCCCGCCGGGAGGCTGGAAAAAGGTCGGGGAAGTCCGGTGTCCGGACGGCCATACTCTCTTTGCCCTTCTTCATACAACCTGCCGGGTGCGGGAGCACAATACGACCGCCCAGGCACTGGGCCCGGACGGCCATACTCTCTTTGCCCTTCTCCATACAACCTGCCGGGTGCGGGAGCACAATACGACCGCCCAGGCACTGGGCCCGAAATAACACGCCGCCAGTGCTGCAAAAATCCCCGGAAACCGGGGATTTTGTGCAGCAGCCTTCACCGCAGTGAAGGCTCTGGCGAAATGATAGGTTGTATCTGCTCCCCTTCCAGGGCCTTTTCCAGGGTATCGGGGATACGCTCCAGCAGGGCCACCATGCTTCGGGGCTTTTTCACCGGATCGTCCTGGGCAAAGGGCACGAAAAACACATCCCGGCGGCAGAGCAGCTCCCCGATGTTCCGGGAAGCGGCCCCCAGAGCATCGTTGGTGGACACCGCCAGCACCAAGGGCCTGCCGCCTCTCAGATGGGCCTTGGCCGCCATGAGCACCGGGGTATCGGTGATGCCCAGGGCCAGTTTGGCCAGGGTGTTGCCGGTGCAGGGGGCGATGACCATGATGTCAAACATCTTTTTGGGCCCGATGGGCTCGGCCTGTACCACCGTGGTGATGCTCCCCCTCTGGCAGATGCCCTCCACCGCCGCCCGGAACTCGGACGCCTTGAAAAACCGGGTATCCCACTCCCGGGCCGCCGGAGACAGCACCGGATAGACCTGATTCTCTTTGGCCAGCTCCTCCATCACCGGCAAAATCCGATGGAAAGTGCAAAAGGAGCCGGTGATCCCAAAGCCGATGTTCTTGTTTTTCATCATCCAATTTCCTCCTCCCAAATGGTGTGCAATGTATCCCGGATGGCCCGGGCGGCGCTGAGGGGTGCGTATTTTCCCGGCAGGCCGGGGGCTTTCCGACAGAGTACCCCCTGTTTCTCCAGGGCGGAAAAATCAGCCCCCCCTGGGTTTTTCGCCCAGGGAAACGCCCTCGTAAAATTTGTGTAAATTGCTATGATTTCCTGCTATTTTGCCAAATTCGCCGGGATGGAGCCCCCTTTCCCCGGCCCTGTGCTATACTGATAACAGAAACGATCTCACCGGGAAAAGAGGAAGATGCCCTATGCCAACCTTTCTGCTCACCGTGGCCGTGGCCGCCCTGGGCGGCTTCATCGGCCGCAAGCTGCGCCTGCCCGCCGGTACCATCATCGGCGCCATGACCGCCGTGCTCATCATGAACATTCTGTGGGACTGCTCCAATGTGCCCGCTCCCTTCCGGCCCTATATCCGCATCATGGCCGGAGTCTATATCGGCACCCGCATGAGCGCCAAGGATGTGCTCAGCCTGCGCTCCATCCTCCCTGCCACCATCATGATGGTGTTCGGATTGATTTTCCTCAATCTGTGCGTGGGCATCGGCATCAGCGCCGTCAGCCAGCTGGACCCCAAAACCGCCCTTCTGTCCGCGGCCCCGGGGGGCATCCAGGAAATGACCCTGGTGGCCGATGATCTGGGGGCCGATGCAGGCCAGGTGGCCATCTTGCAGACGGTGCGGGTGATCTTCGTCATTGCCTTCATGCCGGCCTTGCTCAAGCGGGCGGCCAGCCATGGCTCCCGCCGGGAGGTGACCCCGGCGGACCCTTCTGCCCTGCCCAAGGAGAGCTATTCCAAAAAGCAATACCTGGCTCTGGCGGTGGCCGGGCTCATCGGCGGACTGCTGCTCCATGCTCTGGACATTCCCTCCGGGGCCATGATCGGGGCCATGCTGGGGGCCATGGTGCTCACCTTTTCCGGCCACCGGGTCGTTTTGCCCAAGAATTTCCGCAATGTGACCCAGACTTTCAGCGGAGCCATCATCGGCTCGGGCATGGGTATGGCGGAGGTGCAGGGACTGAAACAGGTGGCCCTGCCTGCGGTCATATTGGTGCTGGCCCTGGCCTGCATCAACCTGATCGTGGGGTTCTCGGTGTCCCGGTTCGGCAAGCTGGGCCTGACCACTTCCCTGTTTGCCTCGGCCCCTGGCGGTGTCAGCGATATGTCCATCATTGCCGCCGAGCTGGGAGCCGATCCGGCCAAGGTGGCCGCCATGCAGACTCTGCGCATGATCGTGGTGGTGGCATTGTTCCCCACCCTCACCGACCTGGTGGCCCAACTCCTCTAGTGGCGAGCCGCCACGGCCATACTCTCCCTAGCTTGATGCGTTGTAACCCTCGGTGCTCCGGGTGCCCGGCGGGGGCCAGAGTGCAATCCTGGCAAAGCACACAACAAAAAGGCTTTCCTTCCGGGAGGTCTTTTTTGCTTTATTCCTGGTTCGATCACCCAGCGCGGAAGCGCAATATGGCCGTCCGGACACCGGACCAGCGGCACGAAAAGCGCTCGCATCTCCCCTGCAAGGGGGATGGAGGGGGTTTCTTGTCCCTTTAGCTTTCTTCATATCCTTCTCCTTGGGAGTATCGGGGGCGTTGGCTTTTTTCATAACCCACTGGGTTTTCTGCTTTATCAAGAGCGCCGTTCCTTTGTTCCCGCCCAAGTGCCCGGTGGCCTCACTTCCCTCAGCCCCTTGAGCGTCCTCCAGGCCCGGCACCCCTGACAGCAAACAGACTTTCCCAGCCCTATCATACCCTACCCCTTCCGTGTTCTTCGTACCTTTCCACCCACGCAAAGCACGCAAAAAAGACCTCCCGAATGGGAGGCCTTTTTCAACGGTTCTTATACCAGATAAAATGGTCGAATTTGCGTTTTCGATTTGGAGTCGTGATCCCCAGTTCATCCAACTTTCTCGTAATATAGTCGTTATATTTCTCATACGCAAAGCCATTCTGCCATTTCTGAATCTGATTTTGGGTGATATCAGCAAAATACCGTGGGAGAGATTTTTTCACAACGGTATCCAAAATGGAGTAATCATCCCTGCCATACTGATAGAAATTGTGATAGCAGCAATATTTCGAAGCAAAGGAAAACAGATTGATTCTCTCATTGCTTCGGGCGATGTCATTGACCACCTGGGGATCGCCTTGGGCGATGCGTGCATCGATGTCCGGGATGGCCGCAATGATGCGGGAAAGCTCATCCATGCTAATCCGGCTTTTATACTGGGATAGATGGGTGGAGTTTGTGATGTCGATCAATCCGATCTTCATGGCCACGATATCCGGGTCCCGATTTTCCGGAAATCGTTGCAGACACCGGCAGACCAACTGATTTTCCGGGCCATAGTTGCCGGTTTCCTCCACCAGCCGGGACACCTCATCAATGGTTTCATTGCAGATAATATCCTTGGAAACATCCCGATACTTCTTCTCTTTTCCTTCCGACTTGCTCAAAACGGTGGGGGCCGGTGCACCGCTGAGAAAATACCTGGCTGGATAACTCCCCGCTCGTCCCACTGCACCGCTCTTTACCAACCCCATCAGCGCTGTGTATATATGATAGCGATGCATTGTATCCCCATACATCGCCTCGGCCAACTCCCCTTGTGTCATGCTCTTCCCATCTCGGAGCAATGACAGGATTTTTTCTTTCTGCCCCATTTGCCCTCGCACCCTTTCATTTCCTGTATTCTTGTTTTTCATTATACAACACATCTACTCCACAAAAAAGACCTCCCTTTCGGGAGGCCTGGCGTTTCGAAAAAGTGCCTGAAGTCACTTTTTCGAGTTTTTGCAAGGGGCGGCGTGCACGCCTCTGGCGCACACTGGCCCCTTGAGTGGTGCAAAAATCCAGGCACAGGTCCTGGCTTTTTGCAAATTCATAGACGGCAAGCTGTCGCAGCCGTATTGCGCTGCCGCACCGGGCAATCAAAGCAAGCATAAAGCAAAAAAGACCTCCCTTTCGGGAGGCCTTTTTATGTTATGCACTGGGCCAGGACTGCACCCTGGCCCCTGCCGGGTGATGGTTTATCACACCCGGAGCAGGAAGGCCAGCAGCGCATGGTGCCGGAGACAGGAACGGCCAGCGGCGGCTCGCCGCTACAAAGAATAATACTTCACAGCGCCTTCGAACAGCTTCTGATACTTGTGGCCGGGCACATTCTTATAGAGATTGTCGCCGAAACGCTCGGTGTGGCCCATCTTGCCCAGCACCCGTCCGTCGGGAGAGGTGATGGCCTCGATGGCGCAGAAGGAACCGTTGGGGTTATAAGCCACATCCATGGTGGGCTTATTGTCCAGATCCACATACTGGGTGGCGATCTGACCGTTTGCGGCCAGAGTATCCAGCAGGCTCTGGGGAGCCACCAGCCGGCCTTCGCCGTGGGAAATGGCGATGGTGTGCACATCCCCCACCTCACTGAGCATCAGCCAGGGGGACAGGTTGGAGCAAACGGCGGTGCGCACCAGACCGGACTGGTGGCGGCCGATCACATTGTAGGTCAGGGTGGCATCCTCGGCTGTGGTGCGGCGGATCTCGCCATAGGGCACCAGCCCCAGCTTGATCAGGGCCTGGAAGCCGTTGCAGATGCCGATCATCAGGCCGTCCCGCTCCTTTAGCAGCTTGTGCACCCCTTCGGTCACCTGGGGATTGCGGAAGAAGGCGGTGATGAACTTGGCGGAGCCTTCCGGCTCGTCGCCGCCGGAGAAGCCGCCGGGAATGGCGATGATCTGGCTCTGCTCCATGGCCTTCACCATCCGCTCCACCGACTGGGTCAGCTGGGAGGCAGTCAGGTTGCGCAGCACCAGGATCTCCGCCTCGGCCCCGGCCTTCTGGAAGGCCCGGGCGGTGTCATATTCGCAGTTGGTGCCGGGGAACACCGGGATGAGCACCCGGGGTTTCGCCGCCTTCACAGCCGGAGCCTTGCGTTTTTCCGTCTCGAAGCGGAAGGCGGGCACACTTCCCTCTTCCTTTGTCTTTTCGGGGAACACCGGCTCCAGAGTGGCCTTCCAGGCCTCTTCCAGAGCGGACAGCGGTGCTTCTTCCCCGGAGGGCAAAGCGATGCTGGCCTTCATCTGGGTGTGGCCCACCAGAGCGCCCACCATGGGGGCCTCTTCGCTGAGCTCCAGCACAAAAGCGCCCCGGCGGGTGTCGAACACGCCCTCAAAGTTTTTGTCAAAGGCAAAGCCCAGGCCGTTGCCGAAGGCCATCACGGCCACAGCAGCGCCCACGCCGCCGAAGGAGGGCACATAGGCACTTTGCACCAGGCCCTTGCGGATCAGGTCTTCCACCTGCTCCAGGGTATGGCGCAGGTCGTTTTCTTCAAACAGCCCCTCCTTGTTCTGAGGAACCCCCAGCAGCACCACACGGCTTCCCGGCTGCTTGAACTCGGGAGAGATCACCCGGTCGGTGCAGGCGGGAGCAATGGCAAAGCTCACCAGGGTGGGGGGCACATCGATCTTATCAAAGGAGCCGGACATACTGTCCTTGCCGCCGATGGCGCCGGCTTCCAGCTGCTTCTGGGCCAGCAGAGCGCCCAGCAAAGCGGCCATGGGCTTGCCCCAGCGGGAGGGGTCCTGGCCCATCTTCTCAAAATACTCCTGGAAAGTCAGGTAGCAATCCTTATAGGAAGCGCCGGCCGCAGACAGCTTGCACACCGATTCCACCACAGCCTGATAAGCGCCGCGATAGGGGCTCTTTTCGCTGAGGAAGGGATCGAAGCCATAGGCCATCACCGAGCAGGTCTTGGTCTCCTTGCCCAGTACCGGCAGCTTGGCCGCCATTACCTGGGTGGGGGTCATCTGCCGTTTGCCGCCAAAGGGCATGAGCACGGTGTTTGCGCCGATGGTGCTGTCAAACCGCTGCACCAGGCCCTTCTGGGAGCACACATTCAGCTGACCCAGCACCTTTTTGTAGTTTTCGGCGGTAGGCTCTGTGGTTTCCTCTTTCCCCTCTTCCGGCGCTTCGATCACCACATTGATGTGCTTTTCGGCGCCATTGGACGAAAGAAACTCCCGGGACAGGTCTACAATGGTCTTGCCCTGCCAGTGCATCCGCAGACGGGGCTCCTGGGTGACCACGGCCACCACAGTGGCTTCCAGGTTTTCCTTCCCGGCCTCTTCCAGGAAGCGGCCCTCGTCCTCCTTGGCGATGACCACCGCCATACGCTCCTGGCTTTCGGAAATGGCAAGCTCGGTGCCGTCCAGGCCCTCGTACTTCTTGGGCACCTTGTCCAGATCCACATCCAGGCCGTCGGCCAGCTCGCCGATGGCTACCGACACGCCGCCTGCGCCAAAGTCATTGCACCGCTTGATCATGGCGGTGACTTCCTTGTTGCGGAACAGACGCTGGATCTTCCGCTCTTCGGGGGCGTTGCCCTTCTGCACCTCGGCCCCGCAGGTTTCCAGGGACTCCGCGGTGTGGGCCTTGGAGGAACCGGTGGCGCCGCCGCAGCCGTCACGGCCGGTGCGGCCGCCCAGCAGGACGATCACATCCCCGGGAGCCGGACGCTCACGCCGGATGTTCTCCGCGGGAGCCGCGCCCACCACAGCGCCGATCTCCATACGCTTTGCCACATAGCCGGGGTGGTAGAATTCATGGACCAGGCCGGTGGCCAGACCGATCTGGTTGCCATAGGAGCTGTAACCGGCCGCCGCCGTCTGGACGATCTTCCGCTGGGGCAGCTTGCCGGGCAGGGTCTCCTCCATGGGCTTGAGGGGATCGGCTGCACCGGTGACACGCATGGCCTGGTACACATAGCTGCGGCCAGACAGGGGGTCACGGATGGCGCCGCCGATGCAGGTAGCGGCCCCGCCGAAAGGCTCGATCTCGGTGGGATGGTTGTGGGTCTCGTTTTTGAACATGAGCACCCAGTCTTCGCTAACCTCCTCCGTCTCCACCTTCACGCGGATGGAGCAGGCGTTGATCTCTTCGGACTCGTCGATCTCCGGCAGCTTGCCCATCTTTTTCAGGTACTTGGCGCCGATGGTGGCAAGGTCCATCAAAGTGACCGGCTTTTTGCTCCGGTTCTGGTAGACGATCTCCCGCAGGCCCTCATACATGCCGTAGCTCTCTTTTGCTCCCGCATCACGGATCTCCACATCGTCGATGATGGTGGAGAAAGTGGTATGACGGCAGTGATCGGACCAATAGGTGTCGATCATGCGGATCTCGGTGATGGTGGGCTCTCTTCCCTCTGTGCGGAAATGATCCCGGCAGAAGCGGATGTCCCCCAGGTCCATGGCCAGGCCGTATTTCTTTATAAACTCTTTCAGCTCTTCGTCTTCCAGCTTGGTGAAGCCTTCCATGGTCTCCACCATCTGGGGGGCCGGGTACTGCACCTGCAAGGTATCAAAGGCATCCAGTGCGGCCTTGCGGCTCTCCACCGGGTTGATGAGGTACTTCTCCACCTTTTCCAGCTCTTCCTGGGAGATCTGCCCTTCCAGAGCATAGAGACGGGCGGTGCGCACGGTGGGCCGTTCGCCCTGGGAGACGAACTGGATGCACTGGGCGCAGGAGTCGGCCCGCTGGTCATACTGACCGGGCAGATATTCTGTTGCCAGCACGGGGCCACAAAGCTCCGGCAGGGCATCGAAAGCGGTGTCCACCTGGGGCTCGGAAAAGACGGTGTCGATGCACTGATCGAACAGCTCTCTCGCGATGCCCTCCACATCGTAGCGGTTGAAGAGCCGCAGGCCCGTGAGGCCCCGGAGGCCTTGCAGCCCTTGCAGCTCCTCCAGCACATGGCGGGCTTCCTGGTCAAAGCCCGGCTTTTTTTCCACATAGATCCGATAAACGGCCATGGTTATTCCCCCCTCATGGAAAGCGCCCGCCGGCCGATATCCCGGCGGTAATGCATGTTGTCAAAATGGATCTTCCCGGCGGCTTCATAGGCCTTCTCCATGGCTCCGGGCAGATCATTTGCCAAAGCGGTGACGCCCAGCACCCGGCCTCCGGCGGTCAGCAGTTTGCCGTCCTCCATTTTGGTGCCGGCGTGATAGACCGACACATCCTCCATCTGCTCTGCATCCCCGATGCCGGAGATGGGCAGGCCGGTGTAATAATTCTTGGGATAGCCCCCGGAAGCCAGAATGACGCAGCAGGCGGCCTTGTCCAGAAATTCCACCTTCTGCTCACTGAGCTTCCCTTCCATCACCGCCTGGAAAATGGTGAGCAGGTCGGTTTTGAGCAGGGGCAGCACCACCTGGGTTTCGGGATCGCCGAAACGGCAGTTGTACTCGATGACCTTGGGGCCGTCCTCCGTGAGCATCAAGCCGAAATACAGGCAGCCCTGGAAGGGTCTCCCCTCCTGCTTCATGGCCCGGATGGTGGGCAGGAAGATTTCCTCCATACATCTTTCGGCCACTTCTTTGGTGTAATAGGGGTTGGGGGCCACGGCGCCCATACCGCCGGTGTTGGGGCCCTCGTCCCCGTCATAGGCCCGCTTGTGGTCCATGGAAGTGACCATGGGCCGGAGAGTTTCCCCGTCGGTGAAGGAGAGGACGGAAACTTCCGGCCCCTGCAAAAATTCCTCCACGATCACATGGTCGCCGCTTTTGCCGAAGATCTTCTCGTTCATGATGGCTTCCACGGCTTCTTTGGCCGCTTGGGGGTTCTGGGCGATGATGACGCCCTTGCCCAGGGCCAGACCGTCGGCCTTGATGACCACCGGGTATTTGTTCTTTTGGGTGATATATTCCATGGCCTTTTCCGCCTGGTCAAACACCTGGTAGTCCGCTGTGGGGATATGGTATTTCTGCATCAGGTTTTTGGCAAAGACCTTGCTGCTTTCGATCTCCGCCGCCTGAGCGGTGGGGCCGAAGGTGGGAATGCCCATCTCCCGCAGCTTGTCCGCCAGTCCCAGGGCCAGAGGATCGTCCGGAATGACCGCCGCAAAGTCCACCTTGTGGCTTTTGGCGAATTCCAGCACGCCCTCCACATCGGTGGCCTTGATGGGGACGCACTGGGCATCCTCACCGATGCCGCCGTTGCCCGGCAGAGCATAGATCTTCTTCACCTGTTTGTTTTCCCGGAGCTTTTTGATGATGGCGTGCTCCCGTCCGCCGCCGCCGATCACCAGAAGGTTCATAGTGTCGCACTCCCCTTTTCTATCAATGATGGAACAGCCGCAGGCCGGTGAAGGCCATGACCATGCCGTATTTGTCCGCCGTTTCGATCACATGATCGTCCCGGATGGAGCCGCCCGGCTCCACGATGTAGGAAACGCCGCTCTTTCTGGCCCGCTCCACATTGTCCCCGAAGGGGAAGAAGGCATCGGAGCCCACGGTGACGCCGGATTGAGTTGCGATCCAGGCTTTCTTTTCCTCTGCTGTCAAGGGCTCGGGCTTACTCTTGAAGGTCTGCTGCCATACGCCCTCCCGGAGGATGTCCTCGTATTCATCGGAGAGATAAATGTCGATGGCGTTGTCCCGGTCGGGGCGGCGGATCTTGTCCACGAACTGCAAGGCCAGAGTCTTGGGATGCTGGCGGAGATACCAGTTGTCGGCCTTCTGCCCGGCCAGGCGGGTGCAGTGGATGCGGCTCTGCTGTCCGGCGCCCACGCCGATGGCCTGGCCGTTCTTCACGAAGCATACAGAGTTGGACTGGGTGTATTTCAGTGTGATCAGAGCCACGATCATATCGATCTTGGCGCTCTCCGGCAGCTCGCGGTTTTTGGTGACGATGTTCCGGAGCATTTCTTCGTTGATGATGAGATCGTTTCTCCCCTGCTCAAAGGTGATGCCGAACACATCCTTGTGCTCGATTTTCTGGGGCACATAGTCGGGGTCGATCTCCACCACATTGTATTTGCCGCCCTTTTTCTGGCTGAGGATCTCCAGGGCCTCGGGGGTATAGCCCGGGGCGATGACGCCGTCGGAGACCTCCTGCTTGATGTAGCGGGCGGTGTCGGCGTCGCAGATATCGCTGAGGGCCGCCCAGTCCCCATAGGAACAGAGCCGGTCGGCGCCCCGGGCCCGGATATAGGCGCAGGCGATGGGGCTGAGCTCTTTTTCCATGGGCACAAAATAGATCTTCCGGTCGGTGCGGCTCAGGGGCAGGCCCACGGCGGCGCCTGCCGGGGACACATGCTTGAAGGAAGCGGCCGAGGGCAGGCCGGTGGCCATTTTCAGCTCCCGCACCAGCTGCCAGGAATTAAAGGCATCCAGGAAATTGATATAGCCCGGCTTTCCGCAAAGCACCTTGATGGGCAGTTCCCCGCCGCCCTGCCGATAAATGCGGGAGGGCTTCTGGTTGGGGTTGCAGCCGTATTTCAGTTCCAGCTCGTTCATAGGGTTCGGACTCCTTTTGTTTATTGGTGTTTGTTGATGATGCGCTCGTTATATTCCCCTGTTTCCAGGCAGGTGTAGCGCACATAGAGGGAGATTTTGTTCTGTTCGTTCAGGCTCTCCCACAGTTTGTCGGTGAAAGCATCCATGTCGTCCAGCATTTCCACCCGCTCCGGCTCACCCTGGAAGGTGGGGATGGGGTTTCCGTCCCGCACATAGGTGTGGAGAAAGAAGCCCAGGCCGGGCACATTGGGATATTCAAAGGTCTGGCGCACGCAGCCCGAGCCATTTTCGTCCACGCTTTTCAGGATGGACATTTTGCAGCTGCCGTCGGGGCTTAAAAGGCCGGAGATCCGGGGGGTCCAGTTGGGGCCGTCCGGCTCAAATTCCCGGGTGCGCAGGGCCTGCTCCATGGGCAGTCCTTTTTCCAGGAATTCCCGAATGGTGTCGGTCTGATCGCCGTTTGTCACAATCAGGCCACGGCCCATCTGACGCACCGGATGATAGATAATCAGGCTGGGGTCTTCCAGCTTGGAAGGGTCGTGAGCCTCTGTGCGGATGCCGTCGGGTTCCTTGCGGAACACCCGGTTGCGGCTGTTTGCGCTGCGGCCCATGATGAAGTAGGCGGCCACCGAGTGCTTCCCGTCGGGGGTGACACCCAGCACAATGCCCCGGCCGGGATAGGTATTGTCTTTCAGCTTGTCAAAGAGGGACTCTTTGGCGTAAATATTCATTGGTGTTTCTCCTTTTCGATTTTCTGGCAGAGCATGGACACGGCCTTGGGCAAAAGCACCCATTCGGCCTGCTCCATCACCCGCTTCTGCAAACTTTCGGGGGTGTCGCTTTCCAGCACCTCCACCGCCTTTTGCAGCAGGATGGGGCCGCCGTCGGTCACTTCGTTCACCAGATGCACCGTGGCCCCGGTGACCTTCACCCCTCTCTCAAGGGCGGCTTCGTGGACATGGAGACCATAAAAGCCGTCGCCGCAGAAGGCCGGGATCAGGGAGGGGTGCACATTGACGATGCGCCCCTCGTAGCCTTTCAGCATCTTCTCCCCCAGCACGCAGAGGAAGCCGGCCAGCACCACCAGCTCCACCCCGGCCTCCTGCAAGGCCGTGAGCAGCGCTGCGTCATAGTCCGCCGGATTTTCATAGTCCCGGCGGGGCAGGGCCAGGGCGGGAACCCCCGCCATTCTGGCCCGTTCCAGAGCATAGGCTTTTTTCCGGCTGGCGATCACCAGAGTGATCTCCCCGTCCGGAATTTCTCCCCGCTTCTGGGCATCCAGCAGGGCCTGCAGATTGGTGCCGCCGCCGGAAACCAGCACACCGATCTTTACCACAGGATCACGCCCTCGCCGCTCTCCACCACTTCGCCCAGCACATAGGCCTCCTGATCGGCGCCCTTCAGCACCCGGATGGCTTCGTCCGCCTTGTCGGAAGGCAGGATGCAGCACATCCCCACGCCCATGTTGTAGGTGTTGAACATATCGTGCTCGGGCACATTCCCTTCTTTTGCGATCAGGTCAAAGATGGGCAGCACACGCACATTCTTCTTTTCGATCTTGGCGCTCAGGCCCTGGGGCAGAGCACGGGGGATATTCTCATAGAAGCCGCCGCCTGTGATGTGGCACACAGAGTGCACCGGCACTTTGTCCATCAGCCGGAGCACCGGTTTCACATACAGGTTTGTGGGGGTGAGCAGGGTCTCAAAGAGGTTCGCTCCCAGCTCGGGGGAATAGAAGTCCCCCTTCCCTTCCAGGTCGAAGACCCGGCGGATCAGGGAAAATCCGTTACTATGGATACCGCTGGAAGGCAGGGCGATGATGGCGTCCCCCGCCTGTACACTGCTTTGGTCCAGGATCTTCTCCTTGTCCACCACGCCCACGGTAAAGCCCGCCAGGTCGTAATCGTCGTCAGGCATAACGCCGGGGTGCTCGGCGGTCTCGCCGCCGATGAGGGCGCAGCCCGAACGGACGCAGCCCTCGGCCACGCCGGAAACGATGGACGCGATCTTCTCCGGCACATTCTTGCCGCAGGCGATGTAATCCAGGAAAAACAGGGGTTTGGCGCCGGCGCAGACGATGTCGTTGACGCACATGGCCACGCAGTCGATGCCGATGGTGTCGTGCCTTCCCATCAGCTGGGCCAGGCGGATCTTGGTGCCCACGCCGTCGGTGCCGGAAACCAGCACCGGCTCTTTCATGCCGCTTACATCCAGGCCGAACAGGCCGCCGAAGCCGCCCAGGCCGGAAAGCACGCCGGGGATCATGGTCCGGCGGGTGTGCTCCTTCATCAGCTCCACTGCTTTGTATCCCGCCGTCACATCCACGCCGGCGGCCTTGTAGCTGTCGCTAAAACTCTTCATGTTCCGTCCTCTCAATCGTTGTTTTCGCTGATCTTCCGGTCAAACTTGGAGACCTTGCCAGCGTTTTCCACATTCAGGGGATATTCACCGCTGAAACAGCCGGTGCAGAACTGGCAGTCGGAATGCTCCGCCACCTTGACGATGTTCTGGAGGCTGAGGAAGCCCAGGGAATCCACCCCGATCTTCCGGCCGATCTCGGGGATGGTCATGTTATTGGCGATCAGCCGCTCCGGCGAGTCGATGTCGGTGCCGAAGTAGCAGGGATAGCGGAAGGGCGGGGAGGAGATCCGCATATGCACCTCTTTGGCCCCGGCCTCCCGCAGCATCCGCACGATGCGGGCGGAGGTAGTGCCCCGGACGATGGAGTCGTCCACCAGCACGAGGCGCTTGCCCCGGACGATGTCGGCGATGGCGTTGAGCTTGATGCGCACGGCGTTTTCCCGCTGCTTCTGGGTGTTGAGGATAAAGGTACGGCCGATGTACTTGTTTTTGATCAGGCCGATGCCATAGGGGATGCCGGAGGCGTTGGCATAACCCAGGGCGGCGTCGTTGCCGCTGTCGGGCACACCCATCACCAGGTCGGCTTCCACCGGATGTTCTTTTGCCAGAAATTCGCCCATCTTCTGCCGGGCCAGATGGACGCTGGTGCCTTCGATCACCGAGTCGGGCCGGGCAAAATAGACAAACTCAAAGACGCACAGATGGCTCTTTTTGCCGCAGTGCTTTTCGATGCTGCGCAGGCCGTTTTCGTCGATGATGACGATCTCGCCGGGCTTCACATCCCGGACGAAATGGGCGCCCATGCTGTCCAGAGCGGCGGTTTCGGAAGCCAGCACATAGCTGTTTTCGCATTTGCCGATGCTCAAAGGCCGCATGCCCAGGGGGTCCCGCACGCCGATGAGCTTTTTGGGGGACATGACCAGCATGGAATAGGTGCCATACAGCTTGTCCATGGCGTTGCAGATGGCCTCTTCGATGGAAGAGGCGGTCAGCCGCTCACGGGTGATCATGTGGGCGATCAGTTCTGCATCGCTGGTGGAATGGAAAATGGCGCCCTGGAGCTCCAGCTTCTGCCGCAGCTCATAGGCGTTGAGAACCACGCCGTTGTTGGCAATGGCCATCTGGCCTTTCACATGGCGGATGGTCATGGGCTGGGCATTTTCCCGCTTGTCGCTTTCGGCGGTGCCATAGAGGCAGTGGCCAATGGCCATTTTACCGCTGCCCAGCTTTTCCAGCACCTGGGGCTTGAACACATCGGTGACCAGACCCAGATCCCGGTAGCTGCGGATGACGCCGTCGTCATTGACGGCGATGCCGCAGCTTTCCTGGCCCCGGTGCTGCAAGGCATACAGGGCCAGATAAGTGGATGTGACCACATCCAGGTTGTCGTTATCGTAAATACCAAAAACGCCACATTCCTCGTGGAGCTTTTCCTGCATAAAACTTTCCTCCTCCGTTCGTTTCCTGCTTATTCGCCCATCAGGCGCTTCATCACTTCCTGGTAGGCGTCTTCCACGCCGCCCAGATCCCGGCGGAAGCGGTCCTTGTCCAGCTTTTCATGGGTCTTTTCGTCCCACAGGCGGCAGGTGTCGGGGCTGATCTCGTCGGCCAGGACGATGGTGCCGTCACTGAGACGGCCGAACTCCAGTTTAAAGTCCACCAGATCGATGCCGATCTCCTTCATGAAGCCCTTCAGCAGGTCGTTGACCTTAAAGGCATACTTCTTGATGGTCTCGATCTCTTCGCGGGTGGCCAGCTTCAGGGCCAGAGCATGGTAGGAGTTGATCAGGGGATCGCCCAGCTCGTCGTTTTTGTAGGAAAACTCGATGGTGGGAGCGTCAAAGACGATGCCCTCGTTGACACCATACCGCTTGGCAAAGGAACCGGCGGAAATGTTGCGGATGATGACTTCCAGGGGCACAATGCTCACCTTTTTCACCACGGTATCGGTGCCGGAGAGCTCTTCCACATAGTGGGTGGGGACCCCTTCCTTTTCCAGGCGGCGCATCAGATGATTGCTCATCCGGTTGTTGATGACGCCTTTGCCGTGGATGGTACCCTTCTTTTCGCCGTTGAAGGCGGTGGCGTCGTCCTTATAAGAGACGATCAGCTTTTCGGGGTCGTCTGTTGCAAAAACCTTCTTGGCCTTTCCTTCGTAGAGCTGCTCGCGCTTTTCCATGATAAACTTCCTCCTCGTATCCTGTGTATCCGATATCATTAGCCCTGGAGCTTTTCCTGGAGCTTTTTGTCTTTTTCGATGACCTTCTGCCGCATCTGCTCCTTCTTTTCCTGGAGTTTTGCGAAAAGGCTTTCATCGGCGATGGCCAGCATCTGAGCGGCCAGCAGTCCGGCGTTTTCCGCCCCATCGATGGCCACGGTGGCCACCGGCACGCCGGAAGGCATCTGCACGGTGGAGAGCAGAGAATCCAGGCCATCCATGGTGGAGCTCTTCATGGGGATGCCGATGACGGGCAGGGGTGTATGCCCGGCCAGCACACCGGCCAGATGGGCGGCCTTGCCGGCGGCGGCGATGATGACGCCGAAGCCCTTGCCGGCGGCTTCCCGGGCGAAGGTGCAGGCCTCTTCCGGGGTACGGTGGGCGCTCATCACATGGGCCTCAAAGGGGATGCCCAGGTCTTTCAGCGTGCGGATGGTTTTTTCCACCACAGGCAGGTCACTGTCGCTGCCCATGATAATTGCTGCTTTATTTTTTTCCATGGGAAAACTTCCTTTCTCCGAAGGTGGATTTTTGAAAAGAAAAAAGCCGCGGCGAAAACTCCACAGCTTTTCATCCCTGCACCCGGGAAAATATGGGCGCACAAGGCCCCTGGATTTCGCCCATCAGAATGGCAAAACACTTTTTCATAGCAGCCTGCACCCTCTCTCCCGATTGCAATAACTACCTCTATTTTACTTTCTTTTTGCCATAAGTTCAACAGGAATTTCGCAAAAGGGGCCTTTTTTGTGGAAAGGGACAATTTCTCGCCCTCAAACGGGCCGATTCCCCCCATAGTCCCCCAAAAGCGCCGCCCCATCTTCCCCGATGATGGCCCCAGGGCATGGGAATGGCCGCTGAAAATCCTCCTGTGCTCCGGCCCGGCGCAAAGCCGCCCGGGTCTCTTCCATGGCCTTGTCCCAGGGGATCAAAGGCAGGGTGCACTCCCCTTTTTTCCGTCCCCGGCAAATGAGATAGCGGCGCTTGCCGTCTCCGGTGATGCCCATGGGGCTGCCGCATCTGGCGCAGCGGAGGAAGGAAGCCAGGGGGTCTTTTTGCCGCCTGCTCCCTTCCATTTTTTCCTGCACCCGGGCAAAGTCCTCCTCCCCCACCAGAGGGGGGCAGGCCCCGGGGCAGATCACCCAGCCCTCCTTGGGCACCGTCCGGCTTTTTTCCACCTTGCAGCTGATCTTCCGGCTGCGGTTCTGGGTCAGGTCGCCCTTGTAGGTGGGGTTTGTGAGGATGCGCCGCACCATGGCGCCGCTCCACTCCCCCTTCCCCGTGGGAGAAGGGCAGCCGGCCTGCCCCAGCTTCCGGGCGATCGTGGGGCAGCTGTCTCCATCCAGACACCAGGCGAAAATTCTTTGCACCCACTCCCCCTGCTGTGGGTCGATGATCAGCCTGCCCTCGTGCTTTTCATAGCCATAGGGGGCCCGGGCGCCGATAAAGACCCCGGCCCGCTTCCGGGCGTCCAGGGCGGCCCGCACCTTCCGGGAGATGTCTCGGGCGTACAGGTCGTTGACCACCGCCCGGAAGGGGGTCAGGTCGTCCTGGCCCGCTCCGGTGTCGATGTTGTCACCCAGGGCGATGTACCGCACTCCTTTTTCCGGGAAGTACCGTTCCAGGTAGTGGCCGGTGAGGATGTAGTCCCGCCCCAGCCGGGACAGGTCTTTGGTGAGAACGGTATCCAGCAGGCCTTTTTCGATGTCCCCCAGCATTTGCTCAAAGCCGGGGCGGTGGAAGGATAGCCCGGAATAGCCGTCATCGATGTATTCCGAAACCACTGTCAGATGATGGGTGCGGCAGTAGTCCCGCAGAAGCAGACGCTGGCTTTCGATGCTCCCGCTCTCCCCTTCTCCGTCCTCCCGGCTCAGCCGCAGATACAGCCCCACACGCTCCATAGATATCCCCTCCTGTCACATATCTATGCACCAGCGTGACGCTGGACCCAAAACTCGCTGAAGGCTTTATGCACTGCTCTGCCTCGGTGCTCCGGGTGTGATAAACCATCACCCGGTAGGGGCTGCTTTGCAATCCTGGCCCAGCGCCGCAGAAAGGGATGGTTGTGCGCAATCCGGCGAAGAGAGGCGGGAAATTGAAAAATATTGCCATTAAAAATATTGACAATATGAATTACCTACAATATAATAGTTTTATCATAGTACATTGATAATGGAAACACATGGGATGTATCCACTTACTATGATGTCAAACATCCGGATTATAATGATTTATCTAAGCTTATGCAAACCGGATTCAATAACTTTGTAGCATCTACACTTCAATAAATAGGTGAACGAATGGACATCCGGATTCTGAATATGATCATGCTATCCGTTTTCCCATTTCTGCTGGGCGCAGCCATGCGATATGGAGTACGGAAACGGGAGAATGTATCCCAGCCGCTGGCTTACATCGTCCTGCTCTTGGTCTTTGTGAGCAATCTAAGAAGCTATGGGCTCGTTCAGACCATTCTGTTCACCATCATCGTGGCCGCCCTCCTGGCCCTGGGCGCAGCGATAGAGTATGCAATATACAACCAGATCAAACCATTGCATATGACGGTTTACTGCATCCTTGTGGTGATCGTTGGGAGTATGGTAAGAGCCTATCCCCTTTTTTCGGGAAACCATCTGTCCTCTCAGGAGTTTACAATCTATATGATCCTGGCTCTCTTCCTGATCCTGGGCGCTTTGGCCATGGACCTGATCCTTCGCATCCGAAAGAAAGACTAGCAGCGGCAGCGTGACGCCGGCGGCGAGCCGCCGCTCCCATACTGCGCTCCCGCGCTAGGCAACAGAACGCAGGCCGGTTGTTTTCAATCCGGCGAAGAGAGGCGGGAAATTGATGAGAAAGCGTGAAAAATATGAAACACAGACAAACCGTTTTTGCTTTACTGGTTACCATGCTGTTCTCCCTTTTCACGACGGTCTATGCACAGGAGCCTGTAATGCAGTTTTACAGCAAAACAATAACGGAAGAGCTGGAAAAGGCAAATCCCGGCGGGGCAAGAGAAATAGAAGAGGAAATAAAAGAACAAATCCAGGCGATTATGGAAATAAACGGCATCCCGGAAACTCCTGCGCTCCGCTCTTTCACCCTGGCCAATACCCAATCCGTCAAAACCGCCGCGGCAGGAAGTGAAAAAGCAGCAAAAGTTCTGGAGCAGTTCGGCAGTGCAGGCGATGTGATGATGAGAAAGATCCATGTCCGCACAGAGGATCTCTTTGCAAGTCGTTTTTTAGAATATAGCTGGAAAGTCCCTGTGATAGAGACAGAGGATGCATACTTGTTTTCGGTTGTGACGATCCATCCCTCCGGTGATACCGTTGTTTCCAGCGGGATAGCGCCGAAAAAAGAAATGAGCGATGTCAGCTATCTCTTTCACAAAGACCTTGTGGCTGATATTTTGGAAAATAGCGGGCTGCATATTGACTACGATACGATCCTCCCTGTGACGATCCCCATGCTATCTACTGATATCATTCTATTTTCAGCAGATGAATTGCGGTATGCAATATCATTTTCGGCCAGGCCCGATTTGTTGGGAATGGAAAATGGGACAGTCTGCCCATACGCTGAGGCGGAAGCCAAAATAAAGGAAGTCATCGAAGAAATGTCCTCCGAGGGAAAAAGTTCTGCAAATCCGACCGGTGGCGGTGTGGGGCAAAGGGCCCGCTCCGAAAACACATCGGATAAAATAAAATTTTCCAGTTATCTTTTTCCTTTCAGTGCAGCGGCTGTTGTCGTTTGCGCAGCATGGTTTTGGGTCGATCATAAAAGACGAGCAGGATAAAGCACCTGATTCTGTGTTGTTTTTCTTTGCCCTGCGGCACACAACCAACCAAACCAGCAAAAAAGCCTCCCTATCCGGGAGGCTTTTTCCATGCTTTTCCGGCAGCGTGACGCTGCACCCATATTTTTCTTTGCTGCCCAACACACAACAGGCCTGAGCGCTATTGCCTAGCGCGGGAGCGCAGTTTGGCTGTGGCGGCTCGCCACCAGCGTCACTCTTCCAAACATTGGACGATGGCTTCCCAATTCAAATCGGTGCCGATAACCACCAGCACACTATCCTGGAGCGGAGCACCAGAGTGAAGATAAACCCGACCGGGGGTATAATCCACCTGATACCAGTTTCCTTCTGCTCCCGGCAGAAAGCCCTTAGCCCGCAGCACATGCCCCATCTCCGGGCCGCTTAGCTTTGCCAGCATATCCTCCCATTCCGCCGCACTCCGGGGCCGATCCGGATGGAGAGTCAGAGATGTAAACAGAGCACCGCTGTGATGGTGGTGATGATGGTCGTGCCCATGTTCCAGGAGCACGGCTCTTTCCCGGGCGGCTTCCAGCAGCATGGTCACATCCAGTTCCTCCCAAGGACACGCAAAAATGGCGGCTTCCGGGTTTTCCTTTGCCAGGGCATCCCCTACGGCCCGGGCCTGCCCCATGGACACCAGATCCAGTTTGCTGCACACCAACACACCAGCATGGCGAATCTGATCCAGGTAAAATTCTCCCATCTGCTCCACATATGCCGTGTGCATCTCGGCGTCTACTACCGTGATAGCTAGGGCCTGAGAAAAGCCCCATTCCTCCGGCAAACGACCGCAGGCACTCAACAGATCGCTCATGCCTGCTACGCCTGAGGGCTCGATCAAAAGACAGTCCGGCTCTTCGCTCTCCACCAATTCCTCTACCGTCTGGCGGAAGGAAGATGCCAGGGAACAGCAAATGCAGCCAGCGGACAAAGTCCGTAGAATCAATCCAGGGCGCCGGAGCAAGAGATCGTCTACGCTGCATTCACCAAATTCATTTTCCAGCAAGGCCAAGCGCTTTCCCGACTCCATAAAGCCCAGGATATGCCGGATCAGGGTGGTCTTTCCGGCCCCTAAAAACCCGGATACCAGAATCATCTCTTTCATATTTCTTCACCAGTCTTTCTTTATATGGCCCCAACGCAAGTATTCTTTGTCGATTTTCCCGTTCCACCAAATCATCAACAGACAATGCAAGGCGTTTTAACCACAACAATTCTTATCGAAAAATAGTATACCGATGCAGAGATCCCCTTGTCCAATTCATTTACATAATAAGAAGCATCTGCATTTATTTAAAATGTTGATAAAATATACCTTCTCATCCTCGTTGGGGTTTTCTTTGTGTCCCCGCACACAACGAACCAAACCAGCAAAAAAGCCTCCCTATTCGGGAGGCTTTTTTTGACTCTGCACCCATATTTTTCTTTGCCCTGCGGTATCGAACCAGCCTTTTCTGTGGCACTTGGCAGCGGCAGGGGCCCCGCCTGGGGCGCGAAAAAGGTCGGGGAAAAAGTCCCGTGTCGGGACAGCCATACTTTCTTTGCCCTGTGGTATCGAACCAGCCTTTTCTGTGGCACTTGGCAGCGGCAGGGGCCCCGCCTGGGGCGCGAAAAAGGTCGGGGAAAAACTTAGTTTTTCCCCGAGCGCTAACGGCGGCGTCACCTACCGATTTGCAAGTTATTTCGGCTTTATGCCGAAATAACACGCCGCCAATGGCGAAAAAAAGCCTCCCTTTTCGGGAGGCTTTTTTTCGGCAATGTTCGCCGCAGCGAACATTTTAGCGCACGAAGTAGTCGTGGAGGTTGGCGTTTTTGTCAATAAACGCTTCGATCAGCGGGGTCTTGCAGGTCATCAAGGTGGTGACGCCAGGGCCGTGACCGGCCAGGATGCAGTCGGAATGCACCACAACGCCGATGGTCATAGCACCGGTCATAAAGTTGCGGCCGAAGCGGGTGTCGGCATCGGTGATGGCCACGATATCGCCGAAACGCAGGTTCTGGAGGCCATATTCCTCGGTGATCTTCTTGTCGTGGAGGGTGATGTCATAGTCACCATAATAGGAAGTGGAAGCGCCCAGGCCGCTGCCCATGATGCAAGCGGGAACGATCTTGGCCACGCCCACTTTCAGCTTGCCGTCCTTCTCTTCAATGTTCATCTTTTCCAGCAGCTCGGGGCTCATGTTCCGCAGCAGGATGTCGGGATAATCGATGAGCTTCATGCCCTGGCCCTGGCTGCGCACATCGATCTTATCGCCGATGGTCATCTTCTCCATGGTCTCCTGGTCGAAGTAGCACAGCAGATGCTCGCAGCCGCCGTGCTTGCCGGTGACAAAGCCACGGGCGCCCTTGGCGTCGCCGCTCATGACAATGGCGGTGTTGCCGATGCAGGACAGGCCCTGGAGAGCGGCGTTATAGTCGTCGTTTTCATTGCGGGCGGTGACGCCGGGCTCCAGATGGTCGGCGGCCCAGCCCACGCACCGGTCGCCGATCTTGGCGTTGAGGGTGATGCCGCCGGTGGCCGGCAGAGTGAACGGCTCGCCGTCGATGGTATGGCGATAGGCCTGGGCCCCCTTGGAGTGGCGCACCTGGCCCTGAACCAGCAGCATGGGCAAATCTTCACGGTTTGTTTTCAGCATGACGAAATTTCCCCTTCCTTGATAATAGTAAGGATCTTCTGTCTTTCACTGTACCACATTCCCCCCTGTTTGAAAAGACCCCTGGGCGAAAAATCCAGCCCCCCCTGGATTTCCGGCCAATTCCAGATACAGGCTGTCTTTTTCCAAAAGCCCGGCCTGGCCCTCCCCGATCAGAAGAGCGGGCACGGTGTTGAAAATCACCCCGGCCCCCTTCAGCCCTTCTGTAAGTGTATCCGGGGCAAGCAGCCCCTCCGCCCGGGCCTGGGCTCTGACCTCTGGCCGCCTGGCCCACACCCTGGGCCGGGTGATGCCGGACAGCGCCCGGCACAGCGCCTTGCCGCACCGGCCATAGCCCAGCACCAGGCACCGGGTATCCCCCAGGCTTTCCTGGTGGTGACCCATGGCCAGCTGTAAGGCCCCTTCGGCGGTGATGGCGGCGTTGCGGCACAGGAAGTCCTCCCGTGCGCCGTAGTCCACCAGGCGCAGGCCCTGTTTTTCCGCCAGCTTTTGCAAGCGGGCGCTCACCTGTCCCCCCAGCACCAGAGTGCCCCGGGGTATGGCCTCCAGTATCTGCTCCATGGGCCATTTGTGCTCGTTGCAGAGCGGGGCGTTGAGCAGTCCCTCCCGCTCCACCGGCAGGGGCAGCAGTGCGCACCCGGCTTCCTCCAGCGCCCCTTCCAGCTGTTTCTCCCCTTCCGGCAGGGCAAAGCGTGTGACCGGAAAGCCCTCTTGTTCCAGAAGGCGGCCCAGGAGGATTTGCCGCCCGTCGCCGCCCACCAGGGCACATTTGAATGGTTTCCCCATCCCCTCACATCCTTTCCCCCCATCCTATGCAGCGGAGTGCCTCCGCGGGCATACTTTCTTTGCCAGCGTGACGCTGGACCCAAAACTCGCTGAAGGCCTCATGCGTTGTTTGCCTTTCTGCTCCGGGTGTGATAAACCATCACCCGGAGGGAGCCAAAGTGCACTCCTGGCCGAAAGCATGGAAAAAGCCTCCCTTCCGGGAGGCTTTTCCTTTTCTTCGTTTGGTTGTCTGTCACAAGGCAACGAAAGTTATGGGTCCAGCGTCACGCTGGCATTATACCAAACCGTAGAACAATGCGCCCGCAACGCCGCAGGCCACCATCACATAGATGGGGTTGGGCTTCCATTTTCGCAGCACCACCAAAGCGGCGGCGAAAAGCACCACGGCGAACCAATCCAGGGCGGCAAAGCTGAAAGCGCCGTCACCCCACAGGGCGTTGGCCATCAGGCCATAGCCGGAAGCGGCGATCAGGGCCACAACGCCGGGGCGCAGGCCCTTGACGATGCCCTGCACCATCCGCAGGTTCCGGTATTTAAAGAAGAAGTAGGACAGCAGCAGCACGATGACCAGGGAGGGCAGGATGCAGCCGAAGGTGGCCACCACAGTGCCCAGGATACCGCCCATCCGGATGCCCACAAAGGAGGCCGAGTTGATGGCGATAGGGCCGGGGGTCATCTGGGAAATGGTGATGATATCGGTAAATTCCTGAGCGGTCAGCCAATGATTGACCTTGACCACCTGTTCTTCGATGAGGGGCAGCGCGGCATAACCGCCGCCGAAGCTGAAGGCCCCGACCTGGACAAAAGCCCAGAGAAGCTGAAGCAGGATCATGCGGCCTTGCCTCCCTTCCCCGTCTTTTTATCCTGGACGATCACATTGATGGCGCCCACAACGCCGCAGGCCAGGATGACGAACACCACATTCAGGCTGGTGAACAGGGCCACGACCAACGCCGCGCACATGACGATGATCCAAAGAGCATCCTTGGTTTTGACAACGCCCTTGGCCATGGTGCAGACCACATCCACGATGACGGCGGCCACGCCGATGCCCATACCCTTGAGCACCAGGGACACCACCACATTATCCCGGAAGGCGGTATAGAACTGGGAGATCACCGACAGGATGACCATGGGGGGCAAAACGGTGCCGAAGGTGGTCACCAATGCCCCGGGGATCCCGGCCAGGCGATAGCCGATGATGATGGAGGAATTGACGGCGATAGGACCGGGGGCCGATTGGGCGATGGCGATCAGGTCCAGCATTTCCTCTTCATCGATCCACCCCAAGGTCTCAACGAACTTCTTGCGCATCAGCGGCACGATCACATAGCCGCCGCCGAAGGTGAAGGCGCTGAGGGTGAAGGTGGAGATAAAGAGCGTCCAGAAAAACTTCAGGTCTTTTTTCAAGCGTTCACACCTCTTTCTTTGTTTCCCTGTCTACTATACGCCCCCCTCGCTCATAAGTAAAATAGTATATTCATATCAAAGGCATAACTTCTCCCTTATACAGCGTGGTCCTGTGTCGGGCAGCGTGACGCTGGCGGGGTGTCCCCGCCGCCACACTCTCCCCGGCTGTATGGGTTGCAGGCCTCGATGCTCCGGCTCCGCCGGAAGGGGCTATTGTGCAATCCTGGCGGCGTGGTCCCGTGACGGGACGGCCAAGCAGCGTGACGCTGGACCCATACTTTCTTTGCCTTGGCAGGTTGTGTTTGCTCGGGCAAAGAGAGTATGACCGCCCAGGCACTGGGCCAAAGAAAAGCCTCCCTTGTGCAAAGGGAGCCGCCAGCCCCTTGCAAAAACTCAAAAAAAGCTCTCCTGAAAAGGAGAGCTTTTTCTTTCAACTTCGTTCTGTTGCTCAGCGCGGCAGCGCAGTATGGCTGTCCCGACACGGGACCGCTGCAAAGAAGCGGTGGCCTTCCATTTCAAAGCAGAAAGTCAGGCTGTTTTCAAACCAGGAAGCGGTTTTGGCTGCCGTGTACTGGGGCGCGTAAAAATACAGGGCCCCGCCGGTGGTATCCGGCTCATAGACGGCGGCATATACCGCGTTGATGGTCTCATCGCTGGGGTGCCACTTGGGGTTGTAATAATTCTGAATGGAAATGGGAAACTGTTTGGGGGCGTGGAGCACCTCGCTTACAGTTCCGGGAAACCGGCTGGCCAGCACCCGGTTGACGATCACATTGGCCACGGCGATCTTGTGGGCATAACTGGCCCCGCGGACTTCCCTCTCCACCACATATTCCATCATGGAAACCTCCTGGGGCGTCAGGCTGATCTTGGGGGTGGGCTTGGCCGCCTCCGCCGCCAGGGTCTCCTGGGCCGGTTCCGTCTGGCTCAGCCCCTCGGGGCTCTCCGGCAAAGGCGCCTCGCACCCCTCTGGCTCTTCCTCCAGCACCTCCTGCCGCACCAGCTGGCACAGGCTATGCAAAATGCCGTACAGCTCCTGTCCCGGCGCCGGACTGTTTTCCGCCGCCTGAACAGGCAGGGCCAGCATCCCCATTGTGCAAAGTGCAGCCACCATTTGTTTTTTTCCCATTTGGGCATCCTCCTTTTTTCCGCCGGCTTTTTTGAAAAATCCGGCCTTTCGTTCCTTATAGAGAAGTATGCCCCATTTTATCCGGTTTCTTCCGTCTTTTTTTGCCGTAAACGGGAAAAAGACGAAAAAAGGCGGACGAGCCTTTGGAAAAAACAGCAAAACCCCCTTGAAGCGGCAAAAACCGCTTCAAGGGGGCTGCAAGTGCCTGCGGGGGCCCCCCGCTTACCGTCCCACAGCGGCGGCCAGCACCTGTTTGGCGATGTTTCCCGCCACCCGGCTGCCGCTTCCCCCGTTTTCCACCAGCACGATGAAGGCCAGGGGATTCTCTTCGCTCTGGAGAAAACCGGTGAACCAGGCGTTGGGTTCCTTGTCCCCGCCCACCTGAGCGGTGCCCGACTTGGCGCACAGGCCCAGGCCTTCCAGTTTTCCCTCACCGTAGTTGTTGAGCACATTGTCCCGCATCATGGAAGAAAGGGCGGCGGCGGTGTCCCCGTCGATCAGCTCCCCGGTCTGCTTATTGCCCAAAGCGTCCAGCAGTCCGCCGCCGTCCAGCACCAGCTGAGGCAGCGCGGCCTTGCCGCCGTTGGCCGCCGCGCCCATAAAGGTCATCATGGCGCAGGGGTTCAGAAGGTCCTCGTCCTGGCCGATGCCCGCCCAGGCCAGGCTCCCCTTGTCTTTGCCGTCAAAATCAAAGGAGCCCTTGGCGGTGTCGATGCCGCTCACTGAAATGGAATCCATCAGCCCGGCCTTTTCGGTGACTTTCTCCATGGCATCGGCCCCCAGCTCGGAAGCCAGCTGACCATAGACGCAGTTGCAGGAGACGGTGAAGGCCTCCCCGATGGTCAGATCGCCGTGGGCCTTGGGGCAGGTGATCTTGGCCCCGCCGATGATGATTTCCCCATCGCAATGGAAGGTGCGGTCCATCAGATCGTCCATATTCTGGATGGCGGCGGCGGTGGTCACCGTTTTGAAAATGGAGCCGGGCACCACGCTGGCCGACAGGAACCGGTTGAGATACACCCCTTCATAGGCCGGATCGTCATCGCTGATCTCCGGGGGGTTCTGAGGGTCATAGGTGGGGGTGGACACCATGCAGAGGATCTCCCCGGTTTTGTAGTTATAGACCCCCACGGTGCCCTTGGCCCCGTTCAGCGCTTCATAGGCCGTGGCGCAAAGCTGGGAATCCAGGGTGAGGGTGATGTCGGTCCCTCCGGTGACGCTGACGCCGGTAACCGGGTTATAGCCGCTGAGCTTGCCCGCCAGACGGGTCTGGACGCCGGTGCCGATGCGCCCCTGAGGATCCCCCACGGCGTGGAGAGTGGCCATGCGCACGCTTTTGTCTTCGCTATACTGCCGTTTGCCGTCCTTGGTTTCGGCCAGCACCACGCCGCTGCGGTCCAGCACCGCCCCACGGCTCAGGCCGCCTCCGGCGTACAGATGCTGGTTTGCCGAAAAGGAGGCCCACTGGCTGCCGTGGACGAAAAACCGCACCGAAAAGATGCACAGTCCCAGCACCAGGGCCCCGGACAGAAGCAGGCAAAGGAGGGCCCGTTTTTCAATCTTCTTCATAATGATCAGACCGTTCCTTTCTTTTGCGCTTGGGCTCCAGCTTGATGGCGAAGCTGGCATTCTGACGGGTATCGGCGGCCTTGAGGAAGGCCAGCAGCCCCCAGGAGCTGACCATGCTGGAACCGCCATAGGAGACGAAAGGCAGGGTGACGCCGGTGAGGGGCAGCAGATCCACCGAGCCGAAGATATTGAGAATGCTCTGGAACACCAGCAGGGATGTGGCGGCGCAGGCGGCGATGGTATAGAAGGTAGACCGCCCGGCCTTGGTGCACCGCACGGCGAAAACCGCCAGCGTGACAATGCACGCCACCGACAAAAGGGCGATGATCAGCCCCCATTCTTCGCACAGCATCCCGAACACCAGGTCGGTATTGGCGGCAAAAACCCCTTCCAGCCAGCCCTTTCCGGCGCCCACGCCCACGAGACCCCCGGAAGCGGCGGCGCACATGGTGCGGGTCTGCTGGAAGCCTTTGCCGCTGGCCTGTTCCCACACATGGCCCCACACGGCAAAGCGTTCGGCGATATAGGGCTTGAACCGCAGCACCATCATGCCCGCAAAGGCGGCGCCGCCGGTGATGAGGGACAATGTGGCGAAATCCCCCGAGCGGAGGAAGGCAATGACCAGAAAGGCAATGAAGAAGATGGCGGCGGTGCCGAAGTCCTTCATAATGGCCAGACACCCCAGGCAGAAGCCGGTGAACAGGATGAAGCCATAGAGGTTCCGCTTGGTAAAGAGCTTATCCAATGTGGCGGCCCCGGCATAGACATAGGCCACTTTGATCAGTTCCGAGGGCTGGAAACGGATACCGAAGACCTCCACCCAGTTGCGGGCGCCGTGGCTCACCCCGGCGATGGCCAGGTTGATGACAAAGAGCACCACGGCCCCGGCCCCCATCAGGTAGCGCAGGCGAGATGCCCGCCGCAGATCCCGCAGATACCAGCCCAGGGCCAGAAAGACCACCAGGCCTGCAAGGATCATGAAGAATTCCTTCAGCATTTTGCCGGGGACCGAGGAGGCCGTCACCGCCAGGTTGAGGGTGCACAGGAAAAAGACGATGATCTCCATTTCAAAGCCCACCCGGCGCATGGCCCGCAAGGCGAACACATAGCACCACATGGTGCAGGTCAAACCGAAGAAGGCCAGAGGGATCTGGGGGTTCCACTCCCTTCCCTCGGCCGCGGCGAACTGGATGACGGTGAGGAGCTGGAAGAGGGTGAGGATCACCAACGAGCCCCAGGGAGGCACCGGGCGGCTTTTCTTCCGCCGCTTGGCGATCTCCCGCTGTTTTTCCTCGTGGGGCACCGGCAGGAAGAGCAGTTCCACGCCGCCCAGTTCCAGGGTATCCCCTGGGTGGATGGGGGTTTTGCCCTCCGCCTCTTCCCCGTTGACCAGGGTACCGCCTTTGCTGCCCAGGTCGGTGATGGTCCACTCCCCTTCATCGTCCCGGATCAGGCCGGCGTGGGTGCGGGACACGCTGGGGTAAGAAAGCACCACATCGGAGGAAGGCGCCCGGCCCAGGGTATTTTCCCAGTGGGCGATGGGCAGCTGTTCCCCTTCGGGGGTCTCCAGGTAGCCCCAGGTCTCCGCCGGGTTTTCCACCCGCAGCAGAGAGCGGAGCACATCGATGAGCACCCCCAGGGCCAGAAAGGGCATGACGAAGCGGATGGTATTGGTATACCACAGCCCCGCCTGGGGGATGCTCTCCAGAAAACGAAACAGTGGCTCAAAAAACAAATTGATCTGATCCATAAATATTATCTCCTACCCGGTGTCGGTCCCGTGTCTCCGCACCCAACCTGCGCTGCCGCACTAAGCAATAGAACCAGGGCTGGTTGTGTCCATCTAGGCAAAGAGAGTTTTGGCCGTCCGGACACCGGACCAAAGAAAGTTACGGCCGTCCGGACACCGGACCAAAGAAAGTTACGGCCGTCCGGGCTCCGGACCCTTTTTCGGGATGCACTGACGCAGGGTATCTTTAAAGGTATCGTGGTGTACCGCCTTCACATCAAAATGCACCAGCCGGAAGACCACCTGCATCACAGGCCCGCCCAACAGGGTGAATACCACCGTACCCAGCCCCACCTGGCCGCCCAAGAGGAAGCCCAGCACCAACGCCACCCCTTCCACGGTGGCCCGGCACAGGCCCACCGGTTTTCCGGTGCGGCGGGTGAGGATGACCATCAGGCTGTCACGGGGCCCGGCGCCCATGGCGGCGCTGATGTAGAGCCAGATACCCAGAGCCATCAGCACCATGCCGCAGAAGCCATACAGGAGCCCCGGCAGGAATGCGCCGCTCATTTTGGGGATCAGTCCCGCTTCCAGCACCAGGTCAATGAGCAGGCCGATGACGAAGATATTCAGCAGCGTACCGAAGCCCAGCCGTTCTTTGCAAAGGAAATCCACCACCACGATCAGAAGGCCCACGGCCATGGAGGCCTGGCCATAGGTGAGGGGCGTCTGACGGGAGATGCCGTCGTGGAGGGCATCCCATGGCCCCAAGCCGATGTTGGCCTGTTTCATAAAGACGCTGGCCAGCGCCAGCAGAAAAAACCCCACGAACAGGATGACAAACCGTTTCCCTAAATCCTTCCATCTTCCCATTGTTTTTCCCCGTTTCTCTGTGGTTTACTCCCCCCAGCATACCATATTCCCCGCCTTCCTGCAAGGCGGAGTGCCTCCGCACCCATACTGCGCTGCCGCGCTGAGCAACAGAACCAGGGCCGGTTGTGTACCATAGGGCAAAGAAAAGCCCCCCTTGTGCAAAGGGGGGACAGACCGCCGCAGGCGGTCAGGGGGGATTGGCGGATTGTCTCCGCACCCATACTGCGCTGCCGCGCTGAGCAATAGAACCAGGGCCGGTTGTGTACCATAGGGCAAAGAAAAGCCCCCCTTGTGCAAAGGGGGGACAGACCGCCATAGGCGGTCAGGGGGGATTGGCGGATTGTCTCCGCACCCATACTACTCTGCCGCGCTAAGCAATAGAACCAGGGCTGGTTGTGTACCATAAGGCAAAGAAAAGCCCCCCTTGTGCAAAGGGGGGACAGACCGCCATAGACGGTCAGGGGGGATTGGCGGAGTGCCTCCGCACCCATACTGCGCTGCCGCGCTGAGCAATAGCACCAGGGCTGGTTGTGTACCATAGGGCAAAGAAAAGCCCCCCTTGTGCAAAGGGGGGACAGACCGCCGCAGGCGGTCAGGGGGGATTGGCGGATTGTCTCCGCACCCATACTGCTCTGCGACGCTGGGCAACAGCACCCAGGCCGGTTGTATGAACCAGGGCAAAGAAAGCATGGCCGTCCGGACACCGGACCGCTGCTTGACGGTTTCACTGGGGTGTAGTATACTAAACTCATAAAAAGAAAGGGGGATTCCCTATGAAACGGATGAAACGGAAACGGATCATTTTCGCCCTGCTCACGGTAGTGGTGCTGGGGGCCGTCACCGCCGTTCAGTACCGCTGGTGGCAGCAGGACAGGAGCGTCCCCACGCCGGAGGACGGAGAGTATTATCTGGTCAATGCCTCCTGTTATGAACGGGATGCAGGCAAAGGCGAGCGGCTGGGCAAGATCCCCCTGGCCCCGGAGGACACAGAGGCTGTCACCCAGTTCCTTCAAAGCCTGAAACCCACCTGGGAGGATGGCGATAACCCGGCCGCTGTTCCCTTTGGCCAGTCCGATGGCATCTGGCTGGAAACCGGGGACGGCCGGTACCTGGTCACCCTGTTTTCCCAGGACACCTCCCCCAATCCCCGCTGCCTGATCACCCAGGGTGAAGGGGAAGATGCCCGCCGGTGGATGTGTCAGGCCCCCGATGCCGATACCTTCCGGCAGATGCGGCAGTTGATTAAGGATTACCCCGGCGCTGTCCAGTGGTATTTCGAGTACGGCGAATACATCGAAGCCTAACGCAAGCACAAAAAAGCCGCCCTTTCGGGCGGCTTTTTCTATGCACGCTGCCAGGATTGCACCGTAGTCCCTTCCAGGGCTGGCTCGCCAGCCCTGGACCACTCAGGCCCACAGCGCATCCCAGCCTGGGAGAGTTATGCCAGCGGGGGCACCCCGCCCCAGAGGAATTCGGCGGCGGTGATGAGCAGGGGCATGGTGATGGCCGAGAGCAGCGTGGTCACGGCCACGATCCGGGTGCTGAACAGGTAATCGGTGTCAAACATCTGAGCCATCATGGCGGAGATCACGCCGCTGGGTGCGGCGATGCCGATCACCAGGGCCATGGCCACGGTGCACTCAGCCCCCAGGAAATAGAGCACCGCCATGGACAACAGCGGCGCCACGATCAGCTTCAGGAAGGAAAGGATGTACACCGTCTTGTCTTTCAGGCAGGAGAGCACCTTGGCCTGGGAGAGATAGACCCCCAGCACCAGCATGGCCAGCGGCGTGTTCAGGCTGCCCAGGTAGTTCACCGCCTGGAAGATAGGCCCGGGGAGCTTCCAGGGGGAGCAGAAGAGCAGAATGCCGCCGAAAAGGGCCAGGGTACCGGGATTCATCAGGATGCGGTAGAAATTCACCTGCCGGCTGCCCCGGAGCATACTCACCCCATAGGTCCAGGCCAGGACGGTGGCGGTGACGATGCTGGCCGAGCCCAAAAACACCCCTTGGGAGCCCAGAAGGGCCTGGAGCAAGGGGATGGCCATAAATCCGTTATTGGAAAAGATGACGCACATCCGTGCATCCCGGGCATAGGGCTGCTTGCTTTTGCCATAGAGAATGGTCATCATCCCGATGACCACCACAAAGGTAACAAAGGCAAACCCAAAGGCCTCCAGCAGATCCAGGGCCTCTTTTTGATCGAAAGGGCGCTGGTAGGAGGCGATGAGCACGGCCGGGGTGACGATATTGAGCAGCAAAGTGGAAAGCTGACGGGTGCCGCCATCGTCCAGGATCTTCTTCCTATATAATAGGTGTCCCACAAACATCAAAAGGAACATCACCACGATCTGATTGATGATGGTTGACGCAGTCCCGCCCATCTTCCTTCCTCCCTTTTCCCTCAAAAGCACTAAATTGCTGCCTTTTCATTCTACCCCTTCCCCTCTCCCCCTGTCAAGCAGCGGCGGAGTGCCTCCGCTGTCATACTGCGGCGGAGTGCCTCCGCTGTCATACTGCGCTCCCGCGCTAGGCAATAGAACCAGGGCCAGTTGTATGAACCAGGGCAAAGAGAGTTTTGGCCGTCCGGACACCGGACCGCTCCCGCGCTGGGCAACAGAACCAGGGCCGGTTGTATGAACCAGCGCAAAGAGAGTTTTGGCCGTCCGGACACCGGACCGCTCCCGCGCTGGGCAACAGAACCAGGGTTGGTTGTATGAACCAAGGCAAAGAAGCCTCCCTTGTGCAAAGGGAGGTGGCGGCGAACGCCGCCGGTGGGATTGGCGGAGTGCCTCCGCTGTCGTTCCTGTCTCCGGGTGGCGAGCCGCCACGGCCGTTCCTGTCTCCGGCATCATACATTATTTGGCCTATTGCTCCGGGTGTGATAAACCATCACCCGGAGCACAGGAGCAAACAGCCCATACAGCCTTCAGCGAGTTTTGGCCGCCCGGACTACCGGGCTGCCGGAAACACGGTTTCATAGTTCTCTTCAATATAGGTGCGGATCTCCTCACCCTGGAGCACCTCGATCAGCTTCTCCAGGGCCGGGTTGTCGTCTCCCTCCCGAATGGCCACAATGTTGGCAAAGGTCTGGGCCGCCTGGCTGTCAGCACTTTCGCTCACCAGCAGCTGATCCACCACATCCCCTTCCAGAGCGTAGTTGCCGTTGATCACACCAATGTCCAGATCGGCAAGGCTCCGGGGCAGAATGGCGGCCTCCAGCTCCACCAGCTGCAATTTCAGCGGGTTCTCCTCAATGTCCTGAGCGGTGGCCGTCAGCCCGGCCCCCTCTTTCAGGGTGATCAATCCTTCCTGCTCCAGAAGCTGCAAGGCCCGGGCCTCGTTGGTGGGGTCGGAGGGCACTCCCACCTTGGCCCCCTCGGGCAGGTTCTTCAGATCGTCACATTTCCCGGCGTAAATGCCCATGGCCTCAAAATGCACCGCTCCCAAAGATTCCAGGTGTGTGCCGTTTTCCTCATTGAAATTGTCCAAATAGGGCTTGTGCTGAAAGAAGTTGGCGTCCAGCTCTCCACTCTCCAGCGCCTGGTTGGGCAGGATGTAGTCGGTGAACTCCTGGATCTCCAGTTTGATGCCCTCCTTCTCCAGAATGGGCGCCGCCTGCTGGAGGATCTCCCCGTGGGGCGAGGGGCTGGCCCCCACCTTCAGCACCACCTGATCTCCCTCTTGCTTGTCTTTTTCTCCCTGCTGGGCACAGCCCCCCAGAGCCAGAACACCTGCCACACACAAAGCGGCAACGCGAATCAAATTCTTCTTTTTCATCGTAATTTCCTCCAAAATAGTGCTTATTTTATGATTATTTCGTAATTTCTTGGAAGCAAAGGGGCGGCATCGCTACCGCACCCGCTCCTCCATCCGCCGGGCCACAAGGACGCACACCCCCTGGAGCAGCTGCACAAAGAGGATGAGCAGCACCAGAGTGGCCATCATCACCCCGTATTCATACCGATGATAGCCATAGCGGATGGCGATATCCCCCAGGCCGCCGGCGCCCACGGCCCCGGCCATGGCGGAATAGGCGGTGAGGGTCACGCCGGTGATGGCCAGCCCCCGCACCAGCGCAGGCGCCGCCTCGGGCAAAAGCACCCGCCAGGCGGTTTGCAGGGGCGTGGCTCCCCAGGCCCGGGCGCTTTCCACCAGATTGGGGTCCACCTGGGCCAGAGCACTTTCCACCAGCCGGGCCACAAAGGGAGCCGCTCCCGCCACCAGAGGCACCAGAGCCGCCCGTGGGCCGATGGTGGTCCCCGCCACCAGCCGGGTGAATGGGATCAGGGCCAGCATCAGGATGAGGAAGGGCACCGACCGGCCCACATCGGTGATGGTGCCCAGCAGAGCATAAAGCCTTTTGCGCCTGTGCATTCCGCCGGGGGCGGTGAGGGTCAGCAGTACCCCCAAGGGCAGGCCCAGGGCATAGGAGCAAAGTAAGGCCCCGAAGGTCATCAGGCAGGTCTCCCCCAGCCCTTGCCGCAGCATGGGGGCATATTCATGGAAAAATTCCGCCAACGCTTCCATTACAAAGCCCCCCTTTCCAGCGGTGCAAAGGGCTGGAAAGCACCCTCCAGCACCTGGGCCGTCTGGCCCATCTGGGTCAGCTTCCCCTCCCGCAGCAGGGCGGTATGGGGACAAAGGGCCCGGGCCGCATTCATGTCGTGGGTGATCACCGCCATGGTCACGCCTCCCTCATTGATCTGGCGCAAAAGCTCCAGGATCTCCCCGGCGCTTTGAGGGTCCAGGGCACTGGTGGGCTCATCACAAAGCAGCAGCCGTGGCTTTTGACAGAGGGCCCGGGCGATGGCCGCCCGCTGCCGCTGTCCGCCGGAAAGCTGGGCGGGATAGGCTCCGGCCTTGTGGGCGATGCCCGCCTGCCAAAGACTCTCCTCCACCCGCTGGGCGATTTCCTGCCGGGGCAGCCTCTGCATCTGAAGGGGCAGAGCGGCATTCTGCGCCACAGTGCGGCGGGAGAGCAAACGGCAATCCTGAAAGACGGTGGCGATCTGCTGTCGGGCCCGGCGCTTTTCCCTGGGGGAGCTTTGGGCAAAGCACACCCCATCCAGCACCACCCGTCCCCGGGTGGGCTCTTCCAGCAAGGCCATCAGCCGCAGCAATGTGCTTTTTCCCGCGCCGCTGGGGCCCACGATGCCCCAGCACTCCCCCTCCCCCAGGGTAAAGGACACCCCGCTGAGGGCCTGCACCGGGCCCTCCCCTGATGCATAGGTTTTTTCCACTTGTTCTAGTGTGATCATATTGGTTCCTCCTTTTCTCCTTCCCCGGCGGGTTCACACAGCCGGGGCCTGGAGGGGGAACAAAAAAAGCTCCCGCCCTCCAGGATGAATCGATCCTGTTAAGGGCGAGAGCTAAAAGCTTCCGCGTTACCACCTTCATTCACGCCGGCCTCACGACCAGGCGCCTCTTCGGGTGCAGGCCCAAAAAGGCCGATACCCTATTGCTGTAACGGGCAAACCCGTCGCCGCCTAAGGGAGCATTTCCCCTCGGGGCGCGACTCCGAGACCATCTTCGCCGCCTGCTCCCTTTGCCCGTTTTCAGCTGCCCGGGCTCTCTGTCAAAAGGTCTCAAAGCGGTTACTCTTCTCTTCGCTGTCTTTGCGCTGCTGTGAACTTGTCACCCAGTATACGCCGGGAAAGCCGGGAAAGTAAAGGGTGTTTTTTCATAAACCGAAGGTGATTTTTGAGGGATGTGTTGTGCAAAAGGCCGGAAAGGAAAAATGTGCTTGACTTTTGAGGGCGCAGAGGATAATATTCTAGTGTTATCCTTGTCCGCAGGGAGTGCTGCGGGCCACAAGTCCAAAAGGAGGTGCGATTTATTATGCCGAAGATCACAGGCAAGTACGAGACCGTATTCATCGTGGATGTCAACCTGGGCGAAGAGAACATTGCCGCTATGGTCGAGAAGTTCAAGACTCTCATCGAAAATAACGGCACTGTGACCAATGTCAACGAGTGGGGCAAGCGCCGTCTGGCCTATCCCATCAACGACATGAACGAAGGCTACTATGTTCTCATCGAGTTTGAGAGCAAGCCCGAATTCCCCCACGAGCTGGACCGTATCTACAACATCACCGACGGCATCATGCGTTCGCTGATCGTCGCCCAGAACTAACCCGGGCGAAAGGAGCGTTGTTATCATGCTGAACAAAGCGATCCTGATGGGTCGGCTCACTGCCGATCCGGAACTGCGTCACACCCAGAACAATATCCCGGTCACATCCTTCACCCTTGCGGTGGACCGCACATTCGGTCAGGATAAGCAGACCGATTTCCTGGATATCGTGGCCTGGCGGAACACAGCGGAGTTTGTGTCCAAATGGTTCCACAAAGGGATGCTGGTGGCCGTTTCCGGCCGGATCCAGACCCGTACCTGGGAGGATAAGCAGGGCAGCAAACGCAAATCGGTGGAAGTAGTAGCGGACGAAGCTTTCTTCGCTGAATCCAAGAAGGACAGCGCCCCCCGTTCGGGGAGCGACGCCCCTGTTCCCTTTGATCTGCCCCCTGCAAGCGGCGACTTTGCGGAGCTGGGCCCGGATGACAGCGAACTTCCCTTCTGACCCAATCTTTGAAAAGGAGGACATCCCAAATGACCAATGAAACCAGAAGCGAGCGGCCCATGAGAGAGCGCCGCCGCAGAAAAGTTTGCCAGTTCTGCGTGGACAAAGTAGAGCATATCGACTACAAGGACACTGCCAAACTGCGCAAGTATATCAGCGATCGGGCAAAGATCCTGCCCCGCCGCATGACCGGCACCTGTGCTATGCATCAGCGTCAGCTGACCGAAGCCATCAAGCGTGCCCGTCACCTGGCTCTGCTGCCCTATACTTCTGACTAAGTGAGCCAGAATGTTCGCTGCGGCGAGCATTCTGCACAAAAACCCCCTGGAGGAAACCTCCAGGGGGTTTTTTGGTCCCGTGCCGGGCAGGTTATTTGCAGCCAGGCAAAGAAAATTTTGCCAGCGGCGGCTCGCCGCTTCCCCGGCCTTTTCGCCCCCAGGCGGAGTCCCCACCGGGGCCAAGTGCCACAGAATAGCCATGGCGGTTGTACTTGCTCAGGCAAAGAGAGTTTTGGCAGCGGGGCCACCCCGCTTGCCCAGCTCGGGAGCGCAGTATGGGAGCGGCGGCTCGCCGCTTCCCCGACCTTTTTCGCCCCCCAGGCGGAGTCCCCACCGGGGCCAAATGCCACAGAATAGCCATGGCGGTTGTGTTTGCTCAGGCAAAGATGGCTCCCTTGTGCAAAGGGAGCTGTCGGCGAACGCCGACTGAAGGATTGGCAGCGTGACGCTTCGCCGCCAGGATTGCAGGGCAGCTTTTCCCGGCGTTGGCTCGCCAGCGCCGGAGCAGAAATGCCAACAAAACATACAGCCTGGGAGAGTTTTGGCCGTCCCGACGCGGGACTCACGCTGGCACGGGACTCACGCCGGCAAAAATCGGAGCACATCCTGATAGACCTGCTCCCGGTTGGTTTCATTCAGTACCTCGTGGCGAGCGCCGGGATAGAGCTTGCACTCCACATGATGCAGCCCGGCCCGGCGGTAGTTTTCCTCCACCTGGCGCACACCCTTTCCGTAAGCCCCCACCGGGTCCTTGTCCCCGCTGATGAGCAGCAAGGGCAGATCGGGGGTCTGCCGGAAGGTTTCCCAGCGGTTCGCCCGTGCGATGGCGGAAAACAGATCCCCGAACCCCTTGGTGGTAAAGGTGAAGCCGCAGAGAGGGTCGGTGATGTAATCGGCCACCCGCTCTTCGTCCCGGCTCAGCCAGTCAAAGGGAGTGCGGGGGTTTTCGATCCCCCGGTTGAAATTGCCAAAGGCCAGCCGTTCCACCAGCCGGTTGGGGCTTCCTCCCCCCTTCCGGCACAGCGCCCCCATCAGTCCCGCCCCGGCCTGCTTGCCGCCGGTGCCGCTGAGAATGGCCCCTTGCAGCTCCTTCCCGTACCGGGTCAGATAAAGCCGCAGGGCAAAGGAACCCATGCTGTGACCCAGAAAGAAGGCGGGCATGCCCGGGTACTTGCCCTGCATATAAATAGTCATCAGATGCAGGTCGGTCACCAGCAGGTCAAACCCCTTTTTCGGGGCAAAATACCCCAGTTCTTCTTTGGTGCGGGCGGTTTTCCCGTGGCCCATGTGGTCGCAGCCAAAGGCGATGTACCCATTTTTCGCCAGGAGATCCATAAACTCCCGATAGCGGCCCATGTGCTCGGCCATGCCGTGGGCGATCTGCACCATCCCCCGGGGCCGGTCGGGCACATAGGCCACGCCATAAACCTGCTGCCGCCCTCCTGCCGAGGGAAACCGGTGTTCCAATATTTTATAATTTTCCATATTCTTTTCCTCTCCTGGTAGTTTCTTCTCCTTTTTTTCCATGGGTCAAAAAAATTTTTCTTGTTTTTGGCCCGGGGGCCCCTTCCCCCTTGCTTTGGGGTGTGATATACTGTATAAAATGGTCGTAAAATGTGGATTTTTCTGCCGGCCCGCCTGATGTATTCCGGCGGGTTTGGCAACATTATACCATAGCTGCAAGTCCATACAGACTTGCACGCCGCCAATGCGGCGTAAAATCAGCTTTGCTGATTTTTGCTATGTTGATATTATAGCATATTCATCCAGGGAAAAAACACCGATTAGGAGGATTTTTGTGACATCGCTCTTCACCCCCTTGCATCTGGGGGGACTTTCTCTGAAAAGCAGAGCCGTCCGCTCGGCCACCCAGGACGATCTGGGTACCGCCCAGGGCCAGATGACCCGGCAGGAATTGGCTCTTTATACCCTTTTGGCCCGGCAGAATGTGGGGCTTATTTTCAGCGCCCATTGTTATGTATCCCCGGAGGGCAAGGCCTCTCCCCTGCAAAACGGCCTGGACAGCGAGAAAAACCTGCCCATGCTCCAGAAAATCGCCCAGAGCGTCCATGCAGAAGGTTCCTGCATGGCCATGCAGATCAGCCACGCCGGAGCCAAGGCCCCCGGCGGCAAAGCCCCCTCGGACTTTTCTGCCCAGGAGCTGGAAAATCTGAAACAGGCTTTTGTCCGCAGCGCCCTGATCACCAAGGAAGCGGGGATGGATGGCGTGCAGCTCCATCTGGCCCATGGCTATCTGCTCTCCCAGTTCCTCTCCCCGCTGATGAACAGCCGGAAAGATGAATACGGCAGCAGCAATGAAAACCGCATCCGCTTCCCTCTGGAAGTGCTGCGCGCCCTGCGTGAGGCCTGCGGCAATGACTTCCCCCTTTTCATCAAGGTCAACTGCAATCTGCCCCAGCCGGAACTGGAAAAAGAATATGAGCAAGAGCTTCTGCTTCTGCTGGAAGAGTGCAAAGAACTGGGCGTTGCGGCCGCCGAAATCAGCGGCTGCGATTTCCGCGCCTTCCCCCCTTCCGCCGAACCTTATTATCTGAAGCAGGCCCGCTCGCTGCAAAAAGCCGGCCTGCCCCTGATCCTGGTGGGCGGCATCCGCTCGGGCAATGACGCCCAGGCCTGCCTGGATGCAGGCTTCCCCCTGGTGTCCTTCTGCCGTCCCTTTGTGTGTGAGCCGGAATTTTTGCAGAATGTGCAGCACTCCCCCTCTCACCGCTCCCCCTGCATTGGCTGCGGCCAATGCTTCCGCCAGCTTTCCACCCATGGCCGCCTCTGTCCTCTCCGGGAGGAAGGCGCCGACCGGGCGCTGCTGGCCCTGTAAAAAAATTTCCCACTTTTTTTGGCCGGGGATAAACTTTTTTTCCCCCTGGCCCCGTCTAATCAATCAGAAAGACACAGCCACAACGGTTTTGGAGATAAACGCTATGAAAAAAACACTACGCGCTCGCCGCCGCCGTCGGCGCCGGGCTTTTCTGGCAGCGGTGACGCTGCTGGTGGGCCTGGGCGGCGTGAGCCTTGTTTCCGCCATCGTCCGCCTGCCCGTCCACTCGGTGCCCGATGCTCCGGACACCACCACCGAACCGGAGGATATGTCCCCGGACGGCGAAGAAAACACCAAAGAAACCTCCCCGGAAGAAGGGGAACAAGACAACACCTCCCTGGAGGAAACGCCCAAAGAGGAAAACTCCTCTCCCCCGCCCCAGGCGGCCGCCTATGATTATTCCCAGCCGTTGCCCGAAAGCGCCCCTGGAGCCGAAGGGGCCTTCCAGAACAGCCTGTTCATTGGCAACTCCATCACCGATGGCATCGCCCGCTACGGCATCATTCCCGGGGCCACGGTCTACGCCAAAAACGGCCTGACGGTGACCGACGCCCTCACAGAACCGGTGGTAACTTCCGGCTCGGGCCGCATCACCGTGGAGCAGGCCCTGCAGACCCGGCAGTTTGACCGGATCTATCTGATGTTCGGCATGAATGAACTGGGCTTTAGCAGCGAAGAGCAGTTTGTCACCCGGTACAGCAATCTCATCGACCGGATCTGGGCCTTACAGCCCTCGGCCACCATCTATGTGCAGAGCATTCTGCCGGTGACCGCCGAGCGCTCCCAGAAGGATTCCACCTTCAACAATCCCAAGCTCCAGCATTTCAACGAGCTGATCCGGCAGATGTGTGCCGAAAAACAGGCCTTGTTCCTGGACGCTCACAGCGCCCTTTGCGATGAAAGCGGCGCTCTGCCTGCGGAGTATTCTTCCGACGGCATCCATATCACCAAAGAAGCCTATGGCGTTTGGTTTTCCTATGTGAACACGCATATCTGGGGAGGTAATTAAATCTATGTTCAAGATAAGATCCCGGGCGATCTTCGCCCTTTGCCTGGTGCCCGCCCTGTACCTGGGGGGCTGCCAGAAGAAAGAAGCAGAAGCCAAGAACCCCGATCCCGGGAAGCTTGCCAGCCAGCTTCTGTCGGACACCACCTTCCAGGATAAGCTGGAGGAGACCGACAAGGACGCCGCTCTCACGGTGCTGGGCCTGGAGAGCTATGAGGACAAGGTATCGGACTGCGCCATCTATCTGGGCACCGGGGCCACCGCAGAGGAAGTGGTGGTGCTGAAAGCCAGCGATGAAAAAGGGGCCCAGGAGATCAAAGCCGTTCTGAAGGAAAACCATCTGCCCCGGCTGAAAGAGGACTTTCAGAACTATGTCCCCACCGAAGTGCCCAAGATCGAAGACGCCGCCCTGTATGCCAAGGGGCAGACGGTAGCGCTGTGCGTTTCTTCGGACAGCGACAAAGCCCTGGAGATCATGGAAGAAGCCATGGGCTAGCCCCCCTTCCACCCGGCGAGGGCACACCATGAGAAAGAAGGATCAAGAGCTGCGGGACGAATTCATCCAATTTGTCACCCAGCGTCAACAGGAGTTTTACCGTCTGGCCTTTCGCTATACCCATGACCAGGACGGAGCGATGGATGTGGTGCAGGAGGCCTTGGAAAAGGCCTTACGAGCCTTGCCCTCCCTGCGCCAGCCGGAATATATGAAGACCTGGTTTTATCGGATCCTGGTCAATGAGAGCCTGACCTATCTGCGGAAAAACAAACGGGTGCTTTTGCCTTTGCAGCAGGCCCTGGAGGAACTGCCCGCCCTTCTGCCCCCGGACACGGCCCAGACCATGGATCTTCACGACGCCATCGACCGGCTGGAACCCCAGCTGAAAACGGTGGTCATGCTGCGCTTTTTTTCCGATATGAAGTTTTCTGAGATCGCTCAGGTCACCGATACCAACATCAACACAGTGAAATCCCGGCTCAAGGCGGCCCTAGGCCGCCTGCGCCTGCATCTGGAGGAGAACCCAAATGACACCCCATGAACTGCGAAAACTCCATGAGAGCATCCCTGTGCCGCCGGAGCTGGAAGAGCGGGTGCAAAAGGCCCTGCGGCCCAAACGGCGGCCCATTCGTTTTGTTGCCCGGACGATGACGGCCTGCGCCGCCTGTGCTGCGCTGTTTGCCCTGTCGGTGAATCTGTCTCCGGCCTGGGCGGCCAGTTTGTATGAAGTGACCCTTCTGGGGGATGTGGCCCAGTTCTTCACCTTCCGGGAAAGCCACGAGGTGAACGAAGCCACCGATATCCAGGTGCGGGTGCCTGCCATCCGCGGCACCGGCGAGAGCCAGCTGGACAAGGAGATCAACCAGCGCATTGCCGACAGGATCGACGAGCTGGAAGCGGAGGCCACCCGCATGGCGGAGGAATATCTGGAGGCCTACAACGCCACCAAGCAGCCGGGAGACCCGGATTTCTGGAAGATGAAGGTGGAGATCGACTATGAGATCCACTACACTACGCCGGATGTGGTGTCCTTTGTGCTCAACTCCACCATTACCGGGGCCAACGCCTACACCCAGCAGTATTTCTATAATATTGATCTGAAGACCGGGGAAGATCTCACCCTGGAAGGGCTTTTGGGGCCGGATTACATCGACCTGTGCAACCAGGCGGTGAAGGAAGGCATGGCCAAGAAGATGGCCGAAGACCCGGATGCCATGTATTATTCCCGGGACGATGAGGACGAATTTGACGATGATTACGCCTTCCAGACCATTGAGCCGGACCAGTCCTTCTATCTCAATGAGCAAGGCCAGGTGGTGATCGTATTCCCCAAATACGCCATTGCCCCCGGTTATATGGGAATCCAGGAATTTGTCGTTCCCCAGGCGGGGTAACCCCGCTGTTGTTCCACTTTGCTGGGTGCCCCAGCGTGACGCTGGACCCAAACTGCGCTCCCGCGCTGGCGGCGAGCCGCCGCTCCCATACTGCGCTCCCGCGCCGGGCCGGTTGTACGCAGAAAAGCAAAGAAAGTATGGCCGTCCGGGCCCAGTGCCTGGGCGGCCATATTGCGCTCCCGCGCCGGGCAACAGAACGAAGGCCGGTTGTGTCCACCCAGGCAAAGAGAGTATGGCCGTCCGGACACCGGACCAAAGAGAGTATGGCCGTCCGGACACCGGACCAGCGGGGCGCCCAGCCCTTGAGAAGTGCAAAAAGCCACGCACAGGTCGCGGCTTTTTGCGGATTGATAGGGGGAGGGCGGACGACCCTTTTCGTTATATAGGTTTTTCGACAGTCTGAAAAGGCCTTCCCAAAGGAAGGCCTTTTGTGTTCGGTTTGGTTCGATTACTGGGTGCGGCAGCACCGCTTGGCCGTGGCGGCTCGCCACCGCGGGAGCGCAGTATGGCTGTCCCGACACGGGACCGGCGTCACGCTGGGGAGAGGATGGCCACCGTCACTCCAATTTGCTGCTCACCAGCTTGTCCCCCTGGTAGACCAGCTTGAGGGAAAAGAAGGGCGCATCCTCCCGGAGCAGCCGGAGAAACTCCCTGTCCCCTTCCCACAGGGGCAGGGAGAGCACCTCGTCCTTTTCCACCCACCGCAGTTCCCCTTCATCGCAGGGAATTCGCTCCCCCTCAAAGCCATGGGCCGTGAACAGATGCATATACTCGGTTTCGTACTGATCCGAGACAAAGGTCACAATGCCCCGGAAGCGGTACTGGGTCAGGCGCAGGCCGGTCTCCTCCTGCACCTCCCGCAGCAGGCAGTCCTGGGGGCTTTCCCCTTCCTCGAACTTCCCCCCTACCCCGATCCACTTCCCGGCATTCTCGTCCTGCTTCTTTTTGTTGCGCAGCAGCATCAGGTATTTTCCGTCCTGTTCCACATAGCAAAGGGTGGTATTTTTCATGGCAATGCCCTCCTTCTTTTCAAAAAAACCGCCCCCGACCCACCGGCCGGAGGCTGTCCTTCCTTATCTGCGGTAGACCCGCAGCACAATATTGGGGTCGATGGAAGCCAGCAGACTGTGTACATTCTGCTCCACATGGTCGGCCAGCTGGAACAGCGAAAGCAGCTCTCCCTCGTCCCAGCCCAGCAGGGTGACTTCGTCATAGAGCCGGCAGGGAATGCCGGTAATGTCCACGAAGCACTGATCCATGCACACGCCCAGGTACCGGGTCCTGTGCCCATGCACCAGCACCGGGCCATAGGTCATGGCCAGATTGCGGTTGAGACCGGCGCTGTACCCCACATCCACCGTGGCCACGGTGGTTTTCTTGTCGGCGATAAAGTGGCGGCTATAGCCCACGCTCTCCCCCGGCTCCAGATCCTTGATGTTGGTGATGAAGGCCCGCCAGGTGGCCGGTTCCTCCACCCCCAGGGGATTTTCGTGGTTCTGGATGTTGCTGTAACCCATGTACAGGCTGCCGCAGCGCACATGGGTGCAGTAGCTCTCTTCAAACCAGATGGCGGCGCCGGTGTTGGCGGTGTGGATGTACTGGGGCTGAATGCCCCGGGCCTGCACCTGCTGGAGGCCCTTCTGGAAGAGGGCAAACTGCTCCTTGGCGTATTGGCTCTCCCGCTCTCCGGCGGTGGCATAGTGGGTAAAGACGCCCACCGCTTCCAGGTTCCCCGCCTGAGCGATATGATCCAGCAGTCGTTCCAGATCGGCGCCGGGTTTGACGCCGATGCGTCCCAGGCCGGTTTCGATCTTGATATGTACCTGGCCGGTATGGCCGGCATCCCGGCAGGCCCGGCTGAACAGGTCCACCCCTTCTTTATTGAACACCGTCATCTGGAGGCCGTATTGGGCGGCATAGGGGACGGCATGGGGAGGCAAGGCCCCCAGGATCATCAGATCCACCGGGATTCCGGCCTCACGGATCTGGATGGATTCGGCAATATGGGCATTGGCCAGAAGGGGCATCCCCATATCGTGCATCAGCCTGGCCACTTCCACGGTGCCCAAACCATAGGCGTTGCCCTTGACCACCGGGATCATGCCACGCCCCGGGCCGATGTGACGCTGGATGCGTTCCACATTCCGGCGTATCTTGCCCAAGTCCACCTCCAAATAGGAGTTATAATGCTCTAAATTCAAAAAATCACCTCACAGGGGCCAGAACACCCGCTGCGGCGGGTGTTGCCCCAGGTTTCTTCCCAGCGGCTTTCGCCGCTGGGCCCCTCCTGGGCCATTGGCGGCGTGTTATTTCGGCGCAAGGCCGAAATAACGATCATATCGGAAGCTGACGCCGCCGCTGGCCCTCGGGGAAAAACTAGGTTTTTCCCCGACCTTTTTCGCGCCCCAGGCGGAGTCCCCGCCGGTGCCAAGTGCCCCAGAAACACCCCTTTGCATAAGAGTGCCTTTTGGCCCGGGTGGACACAACCAACCTTTTCTGTGGCACTCCGCCCGGGATTGCAAAGCAGCTCCTCCCGGGTGATGGTTTATCACACCCGGAGCACAGGAGCAAACAGCGCATACAGCCTGGGAGAGTTTTGGCCATCCCGACACGGGATTACCAGGTAAAGGGAACTTCGCCCCAGACGGCCACGCACTCTTCCTCATCCCCGGCATTCTGGAGATAGTGAAGAATGGTACTTTCAAAATAAATACTGTCACCGGGATGGAGCACATACTCCTCCTCCTCGGTGATCACCCGCAGAGTGCCGGAGATGATATACCCGCACTCGGCGCCCTCGTGGGAGGCCAGCACCGGCTTCTGGTCGGGCTGACGGCGGAACACCACCTTGTACATTTCGATCCGCCGGTCGGGATCGGGGGTGAGCAGGGCGTACTCGTTCCCCGCGCCGGACACTGTCCGATGCTCCCCGGCCCGCACCAATGTCACCTTGTTCTTCTGCTTATCCTCCTCAAAGAAGGAGGCCACGCTCTCCCCCAAAGCATTGCACAGCTTCCAGAACACATAAATGGAAGGCACTGTGGTATTCCGCTCGATCTGGCTGATCATGCCGGGGCTGACCCCGGCCTTCTCGGCCAGCATGGCAATGCTCAATCCTTTGTCCTTGCGGCATTTCTTGAATTTCGCGCCAAAATCAATATTCATATCGTCTCCGTCTTCCCTTTGACAAAATTTCTCCTATTGTCCATAATAAAAAGCAGGCTATTCCCTTCTTACTGGGATAAACCATTATCGAAAAAAACATCCGCCGCTATGCCCGCTTCGGGGTGGGGCTATGGGCGGCGGAGCTTTTGGAAACCGGGGAAGTCATCGGCCAATGCGGCCTGGTCCCCCAGACCCTGGACGAGCTGTCCTTTCTGGAGATCGGCTATCTGTTTGAGCGCCGCCGCTGGCGCCAGGGCTATGCCGCCGAAGCGGCCCGGGCCTGCCGGGACTATGGCTTCGATGTTCTTGCGGCCCCGGCGCTGTACAGCATCATCAAGCACGACAACCTGCCTTCCCAGAATGTGGCCCGGCGAGTAGGAATGACCCCCTGGAAAACAGTACACTATGTGGAAAAGCTCCAGGACACAGAGCACACCCTCTTCCGCATCACGCAGGAGCAATGGCCCCGGCCCTGGGGAAAAGGCTAAACGGGCTTGATCTCCCCTTTGAAGGAGCCCTGGTACCAATAGCCTTCCCGCTCCAGCTTGCCGGTGGTGCCGTAATAGCGGCCGTAGCCGTCAAACTTGCTGTTGCGGAACTCGCCCACATATTTCTCGCCGGTGACATAGGTGTAGACGCCTTCTCCCTCGAAGCTGCCATAGGCCAGCTCGCCCACATACTGGTCACCGCTTTTGAAGGTGTAGATGCCCTTGCCGTGCATCTGGCCGCCGGCAAACTGCCCTTCGTATTGGTCGCCGTTGTGGTATTTCAGCACGCCGTCCCCCTGGGCAAATCCGGCATAGAAATCGCCGGTATACAGGCTCTGGTCCTTGCTTTTATAATAGGTACCCTTGCCCCAGGGCATCCCCCGCTGGAAGGTGCCTTCGTAATAGCTGCCGTCGGCCCATTCCGCCCGGCCTTCGCCGTGAGGGGTGGCTCCGCCCAGCACCTCACCGGTGTAGGTGGCCTTCTTCCCCATCAGCGTCACCTGCATATTGGTGACCCGGCTGGTGGCGCCGGCCAGCTTTTCCAGGGTGATGGGATCATTCTTGTCCAGATATTCCTTCACATCGTTGATGGGCACGGCGAAGTTCAGATTCTGACCGCTGAGGGTGCCGGTGGTGATGCCCACGCACCGGCCTCTGCCGTCCAGCAAGGCCCCGCCGCTGCTGCCCGGAGAGATGGGCGCCGTGATCTGGATGTACTCCCGGCCGTCCACCACCCGGTTTGTGGCCGAGACGATGCCATTGGCGATGGTGTTGTCCAGGCCCTGGGGGCTGCCGATGGTGTACACCGTCTGGCCGCTGACCAGGGTGCTGGAATCGCCCAGAGGCAGGGTGGGCAGGCCCTGGGCGCTGATGCTCAGCACAGCCACATCCCGCTTCACATCATAGGCCAGCACATTTTCCACCGAATAGGTCTTGCCGTTGGGGAACTTCACCCGGGCGGAGTACGCATCCCGGATCACATGGTAATTGGTGACCAGTTTGCCGTTTTCCTCCACCGCGAAGGCACTGCCGGTACCGGTGGCCTGGCCTGCCGCGTCATAGACCTCCACATAGCACACCGCCGGGGAGCACTGGTTGAAGATCTGGTTGGCGGTCATTTCGCCCCCTGCGCTCTCCCCTTCCAGCACCGACAGAAGCCGGTCCATGGTGATGTAGGCCTGCTGGCGGGTGTAGAGCCCCGCAGGATCGAACCGGCCGCCCTCCACGCCCTTCATCACGCCGGTGGAAGAGGCGAACTTCACCGCCGTCACCGCGTAAGAGGCGATGCCGTCCCGGTCGGAGAAGGTGAGGGAACCGCCGGAGCCGGTGTATTCCAGCACCTTTGCGGTCTCATAGAGCATCTTGGCCGCCTCCTGGCGGGTGATGCTGCCCTGGGGACGGAAGGTGCCGTCCTCATAACCGTTGACGACGCCCAGGGCACAGGCATTTTCCGCGTAGTCGTCCTGGGTATCGGAAAAGGCATTTTCCTTGGTTTGCAGCTTCCGGTCGGCGATCACCTGACTGACGGGCTTTTCCTCCACCACTTCCACCATGGTCACGGCCAGGCGGCAGAACTCCTGGCGGGTGATGGGGGTCTGGTAGCTGCTTTGCAGATCGCGGGGCACAAGCCCCTGGGAGATGGCGCTTTCCACTTCGGTTTTGGCCCAGTCGGAGGGAGCGTCGGCCCCTGCGGCGGGCAGAGAGAGGGAAGCCGCCAGGGATAACGCTGACAAAAAGACAATAAAACGCTTGTTTTTCATAGGCGCACCTGACTTTCTTTGTGGGTGTTTTCCTTTGTTCATTTTACCACTTTTCACCAGGGAAAACAAACGAACAAAGGGTGAATTTTTCCTTTCAAAAAATGAAAGATTTTACAGATTACCGGGATAAATCCCTTCCAGCACCTGTACGGCGGCGGCCAGGGTGTCGTTATCGCAGTGGGGCAGGATGCGCCCGGCGATCTCCTGGATGGCCGGGGCGGCGTTTTCCGGGGCAAAGGACAAGGCGGCACATTCCATCAGTTCCTTGTCGTTCAGGTTGTCCCCCAGGGTGTACAGATGGCCCTTGTCGATGCCCTTGATGCGGCACACCGTCTGGGCGCCGGTACCCTTGTTGGCCCCCTTGGCCATCACCTCATAAAAATAGGGGGAGGAAAACTGCATGAAATACTCTTCCCCATACTTTTTCTGGGCGTATTCGGCCACCGGTCCCATTTTCTCCGGCTCGCCGGTGAGGTTGAACTTGACCCAGGGCTGGGGGATCTTTTCCAAAGGCCGCTCCACCAGGGGCAGGCGGATGGAAACGAAGTGCTTTTCGGTGATGGGATTGCTCCTGGCCACAAACTCCCCGTCGGCCAGAAAGACCTCAAAGCCCAGGAAGGGAAAGCGCTCCATCATGTCCCGTGCAAAGTCCCAGGCCGTTTTTTCTTCCAGGGGCTTTTCCCACACCGGGGCGTTTTTTTCAAAATCATAGACCACCGAGCCATTGAACAGCACCGCCGGGGCGTTGATCGCAAGCTCCGGCATAAAATATTCCATGGCCCGCTTGGCTCTTCCGGTAGCCACGGAGAAAAGGCCCCCCTGCTCCATAAAATACCGGGCGGCCTCCTGGTTTCCCCGGCTCAGCTGACGCTGGGAATTGAGGAGGGTCCCGTCCATATCGGTGAGGATCATCACCCCGTCAAATCGTCCCATCTTCCCTTCATCGCTCTCCTTGGGCATATACTGGGAGCTGATCATCACCCCATCAAATCGTCCCATGTTCCCTTCCCCTTTCTGGGATTTTTTCTATTCTTCGCTTTCTTTCCGCAGTTTTGCCAGAAAAGCGGCGAAATCCTGGGGCAGCGGACACTCCAGGCGCATTTCCTCCCCGGTGCGGGGATGACGGAAGATCAGCCGCCGGGCGTGGAGGCACTGGCCCTGCAGGCCCGACTTGTCCCCCCGGCTGCCATACACCGGGTCTCCGGCGATGGGATGGCCCAGGGATGCCATATGCACCCGGATCTGATGGGTGCGGCCGGTTTCCAGACGGCAGAGCACATGGGTATAGCCCTGGTACCGCCCCAGCACCCGGTAATGGGTCACGGCCCGCTTGCCATCTGGTACCACCGCCATCTTTTTCCGGTCCTTGGGGCTGCGGCCCAGGGGTTTGTCGATGGTGCCCTCTTCTTCCCGCAGCCGCCCCAGCACCACCGCCTCATATTCCCGGTGGAGGGAGTGGTCGGAAAGCTGCTCCGACAGATTCCGATGGGCGCTGTCGTTTTTGGCCACGATCAAAAGGCCGCTGGTGTCCTTGTCGATGCGGTGGACGATGCCGGGGCGCAATTCCCCGCCGATGCCCGACAGACTGCCGCCGCAGTGGTGGAGCAGGGCGTTGACCAGGGTGCCCTCTTCGTTTCCCGCCGCCGGATGGACCACCATGCCCTTTTTCTTGTTGATGACCACCACATCTTCATCTTCATAGACGATGAAGAGGGGGATGTCCTCGGGCTGGGCCTGAGCCGGTTTGGGCTGGGGCAGGGTCACCTGGAGGATGTCCCCTGCCGCCATTTTGTCCTTTTTGCCCAGGGGTTTGTCCCCTTTGGTCACCATGCCCTCTTCCAGAAGGTGCTGGGCGGCCGAGCGGGACAGCTCCGGCACCATGGCGGCCAGGAACACATCGCACCGGCTCCCAGCCATCGTTTCCGGCACGGTGAGGGTGATGCGCCCGTCCATCATTCCTTCCCTCCCAGGGTTTTGCCCTCCAGGAAGAGGAAATAGATCACCAGCATCACGCCGCCCACGGTGATGAAGATATCGGCCACATTGAAGATGGCGAAGCGGATGAAGCGCACCTCGAACATATCCACCACATAGCCCCGCAGCACCCGGTCGATGCCGTTGCCCAGGGCGCCGCCGATGACGAAGGCCGCGGCGATCTTGCCCCAAAGGCCCACGATGCAGCCTTTTTTCAGCAAAAGGAGCATGAGCAGGATCATCACCACGGTCATGCCCACGAAAAACAGCCGTTTGCCCTCCAGGATGCTGAAGGCTGCGCCCTGGTTTTCCGCATAGGTCAGGCTGAAGATGCCGGGCAGCACATCCCAGGAGCCCCCCGGCCCCAGGGCTTTGACGGCCCACCATTTCACCAGCTGATCTCCGGCCACAATGGCCGCTGCCAAAATACCATATAAAATCATACATTCCTCCGTGCAGTGGCTGCACTCCCATACTATGCGGCTCGAAGTTCCATGCTGTAACAGCCTTTTCTTATGCCGCATTGCTCAGCTTTTTCGTCTTTTACACTCCACCCGGCTGAGCAGCAGTGCAGTGCCTGCACTCCCATGTTGTGGAGCACGAACTGCGGTGCTGTAACAGCCTTCTCTTTCACCGCATGGCCCGGCGTTGCGACATACGCCCGTGGCGGCACTCCGCCGGCCTGCCGTGCATCCTGCGTTTTCCTTTTCTTGGCCTGGCGGCAGGCCGACTTGCCCGTGGCGGCTCGCCACCAGCGGAGGCACTCCGCTTCCGGCCCAGGTGAAGAGCAAAGTGCATGGCACAGGAGAGCTCGGCGGCACAGGCCGCATCCATGGCCTGCCACAGATCCTTGCCCATGGCCACAAGGCCGTGGTTTTTCAGCAGCGCCACCTGGTTGCATTGACCCATGGCGGCCACGGCCCCCTCCCCCACCTCCGGCGTTCCCGCCGTGGCAAAGGGTGCGCACTGCACCGGCCGGGCGCAGTAGCGGCCCAATTCCTGGTGCAAAAGGGGCACTTCTGCCCCCCTGGCCGCCATCATGCAGGCATACAGACTGTGGGTGTGCACCACCGCTCCGATCCAGGGAAAGGCCCGGTACAGCGCAGCATGAAGCCGCCACTCGCTGGATGGGGGCAGCCCTTCCAGCACATTCCCCCGGAGATCCATCACCGTCACATCCTGGGGTCGGATGAGGGCATAGGGCACGCTGCTGGGCTTGATGACCATATATTCCCCCGCCCGGGCGCTCACATTCCCCCCGGTGTGCAGGGTCAACCCCTGGCGCAGCATCTCGTTTCCGTAAAACACTACCTGCTCCCGCAGTTCTTCCAGCATCATTCCTTGTCCCTCCTGCCCAGTGGCCCAGTGGTGCAGTGCCTGCACTCCCATGTTGCGGGGCACGGACTGCAGTGCTGTAACAGCCTTCTCTCATGCCCCACGGCGTAGGTTGTTGCGGTTTCTTCATTGAGCGGAGAGCCTCCGCTCCCGTACTATGCGGCGGCCCAGTGCCTGCACTCCCATGTTGCGGGGCACGGACTGCGGTGCTGCAACAGCCTTTTCTTTCACCGCATGGCCCGGCGCTGCGGCATATGGCCGTGGCGGAGGCACTCCGCCGGGCGCGGCAGCGCAGTTTGGCCGTCCGGACACCGGACACTTGCAAAAATTCGAAAAAGTGGCTTTTGCCACTTTTTCGATACGCGCAGGGCGGCAGCCCATGGGGCCGCCGCCCTTGTTTTTGCTATAATCCAGGCTTTGAAAACCGGATCAAAGACCCATTTTGCTGACCACCTGAGCGCAGCGGGGGCACAGAGTGGGATGGGCTGCATCCTGGCCTACGGCGCCATCGTGCTTCCAGCAGCGCTCGCACTTCTGACCGGCGGCCTCTTCCACCAGCACCCGAACGCCCTCCACCGTTGTTTCGGCGGCGGTGTCATACAGCCCGGCGTCCTCCTTCACCTCCACCTGGGAGACGATGAACAGATCGGCCCACTGATTTTCGAAGGCCTGACGCACTTCTTCCAGAGCAGTATCCTGCACCGGTGTCTTTGTCACCAGAGTGACCTTGGCTTCCAGGCTCTTGCCGATCTTCTTCTGGGCCCGAGCGCTTTCCAGAGCGGCGTTGACGCCGTCCCGCAGGGTCTCCAGGGCGTCCCACTTTGCCATCTCCTCTTCCGGCAGAGCGTACTGCATGAAGGGCTCGTTCATCACATTGAGCACCACATTTCGCTGATCGTCCTCACTTTTGTGAGGCATGGCCTGCCAGATCTCGTCGCAGGTGAAGCACAGGATGGGCGCAAAGAGCTTTGTGATGGTGTCCAGAATCAGATACAGGGCCGTCTGAGCCGAACGGCGAGGCAGGCCGTCCTTCTCTTCGCAGTACAGCCGGTCCTTGATGATGTCCAGATAGAAGCTGGACAGATCCACCACGCAGAAATCGTTGATGGCGTGGGACACCACATGGAACTCATATTCGTCATAGGCCGCCTTGCACCGCTCCATCAGCTGGTTCAGACGGGTGATGGCCCACTTGTCCAGGGGCAGCATCTCCTGGGGAGCTGCCAGGTGATTGGGATCAAAGCCCGCCAGATTTCCCAGGCAATACCGGGCGGTGTTGCGGAACTTCAGATAGTTCTGGCTCAGCTGCTTGAAGATGTTGTCCGAGCAGCGCACATCCACATGGTAATCGGCACTGCCGGCCCACAGACGCAGCAGATCGGCGCCGTATTTCTGGAAGATCTCCGCCGGGTCCACGCCGTTGCCCAGGGATTTGTGCATGGCCTTGCCTTCCCCGTCCACGGTCCAGCCGTGGGTGACGCACTCCTTGAAGGGAGCGCCCTCACCCAGCGCGCCCACAGCGGTGAGCAAGCTGGACTGGAACCAACCGCGGTACTGATCCAGACCCTCCAGGTACATATCCGCAGGCCAGAAGCCCTGGTCCCGCTTCATGGACGCATAGTGGGTGGAGCCGGAATCGAACCAGCCGTCCAGGGTGTCCATTTCCTTCTCAAAGCCGTGGCTCCCCCCGCAGTGGGGGCAGACAAAGCCCTCCGGCAGGATGTCACAGGCTTCCATCTCATACCAGGCGTTGGAGCCTTTCTTTTCGAACAGAGCGCTGACGGCCTCTGTGGTTTCAGGGGTACAGATGGGCTTTCCGCATTCCTTGCAATAGAACACCGGAATGGGCAGGCCCCAGCGGCGCTGACGGGAGATGCACCAGTCGGCCCGCTCACGGATCATGGAGATCATGCGCTCCTTGCCCCAGCCGGGGATCCAGCGCACATTGTCGCAGGCGGCCACGGCCTCGTCCTTGAAGGCCTCCACCGAGCAGAACCACTGAGGAGTGGCTCTAAAGATGATGGGGTTTTTGCACCGCCAGCAGTGGGGGTAGGAGTGAACGATGTCCTCCTGGGCGAAGAGCATGCCGCTCTCCTTCATATCGGCCAGGATGACGGGATTCGATTCTTCGGTCTTCATGCCGGCATATTTTCCGGCGTAATCGGTGTGGCGGCCCTGGTCGTCCACCGGCACCACCATCTCCATGCCATAGCGGCGGCAAGTCTGGTAGTCATCGGCGCCGAAGCCGGGGGCGGTGTGCACGCAGCCGGTACCGGAATCCATGGTGACATAATCGGCCAGCAGCAGCCGGGAAGTCTTGGGCAGGAAGGGATGCTTGGCCAGCATATTCTCAAAGAAGGCACCTTCGTGGCGCTCGATGATCTCATAGGAATCAAAGCCGCCCAGGCCCATCACCTTTTCGACCAGGGCCTCGGCCATCACATAGATCTCCCCGTTGGGAGCCTTCACCAGCACATAGCTCTCCCGGGGATGCATGGCGATGGCCAGGTTGCCCGGCAGGGTCCAGATGGTGGTGGTCCAGATGACGAAATAGAGCTTGTCTTTGTCGATGTGGCTCAGCTTGCCCAGATCGTCCTCCATGGGGAACTTCACATACACCGTGGTACAGGGATCGTCCTGGTATTCGATTTCGGCTTCGGCCAGGGCGGTCTCGTCGTGAGGGCACCAGTACACCGGCTTGAGGCCCTTATAGATATAGCCCTTTTCGTACATCTTGCCGAAGATCTTCACTTCTTCCGCTTCGAATTCCGGGGCCATGGTCTTATAGGGATGGGCCCAGTCTCCCAGCACGCCCATGCGCTGGAAGCCCTTCATCTGCACATCGATGTAGTGCTGGGCAAATTCCTGGCAGGCCGAGCGGAACTGGGGGATGCTCATTTCCTTCCGGTTCAGCTTGTTCTGCTTGATGATGGCCGACTCAATGGGCATACCGTGGTTGTCCCAGCCGGGCACATAGGGGGTGTAATAGCCCCGCATAGCATAGAGTCTTGTGATAAAGTCCTTGATGGATTTGTTCAGGGCGTGGCCCATGTGCAGTCCGCCGTTAGAAAACGGAGGGCCGTCGTGGAGAGCAAAGCGGGGCTTACCCTCGTTTTTTTTCAGCATCTCGCTATAAAGATCCATCTTGTCCCAGTTTTCCAGCATGCCGGGCTCCCGCTTGGGCAGACCGGCCCGCATGGGAAATTCCGTTTGGGGCAGGTTCAGCGTTTCGTTGTAATCGGCCATTGGTACAGTACCTCTCTATATATTTTTTTAATTTTGTTTTGCCGGGGCGATGGCTCAGCCCTTCAGATCCTCATCGGGCTGATAATCCTTGCCGAATTTCAGGTTTTCAAACTTGAAGCGGGCGGTGTCCTCCAAAGAGGCGGCCTCCTGCTTTGGTTCTGTGGGAGCGGGGGCGTCCTGCTGGCCCAGGGAGGCCTGGAGGGCTTCCTCGGCGGCCTGCTGGGCCGCCTGGACCCGCTCAAAGACCCGGGTTTCCAGCATGGGGTCCACCGCATCCTGCTTTTCCGGCTTCTCCCCTTCTTCCGCCGCAGCGGCGGGGGCCGAAGGCACCGTGGGCACGGCGACGGCAGGGGCCGCAGGAGGCACCACGCTGCCTGCTTCGGGGGCGGAATCGGCGATCATCTGGATGGCGGTGATGCTCTTTTGCAAAAGCTCGATCACCGTCTGGGAATAGGCGGCCGAGACCTCCCGGGCCTGACGCAGCCGCTCCTCTTCCTCATGGATGGTCTGCTGCATTCCGGCCACCCGGCCTTCGGCCTCTGCATGGGCGGCTTCCAGGATGTTTTCGGCCTCCCGGCGGGCATTGTCCAGCACCTGCTGGCTTTCGGCCTGGGTCTTCTGGATCAGCTCCCGGGCAGTGACCTGGGCAGAATAGAGGGCCTTGCGCATTTCCTCGTCCACGCTGCGGTATTCCTCGATCTTGTCCACCAGCACCTTCATTTTGTTTTTCAGGTTCATGTTTTCCTTATAAAGGGCGGTATAATCGGGGATGAGCACATCCAGAAACTCATCGATGCCCGCCATATCGTAACCGCCGAACACGGCCTTTTCGAATTTTTTATTATGCAGCTCCTGAGGGGAGATCATATCGGTTTACACCCACCTTTTTTCTCTGTATGGCATTCCGGACGGCGCCGGGGAAAGGCCCAAACACCGCGGCCCCAAGAAGGCCCTGGGCCCTCTTGGGGTGAATGTACTGTTTTCCCCTGATCACAGCATATTTTCCAGCATGATCAGAACCATATAGGCCAGAAGAAAGCTGATGTCCAGGGGGAAGCCCCGCAGCGCAGGGATGCGGCTGAGCAGGGCCCGGAAGGGCATGATGATGGGCTCGGTGAAGAACACCAGGGCCTGGTGCAGCCGTCCGCCCTGGGTCTGGGGGAACCAGCTCATCACAGCCCGCACCAGCATCATCAGCTCCAGCACGGAGATCAGACTCACGGCCACGGAGCGAAAGATATAATAGATATAGGTCAAAAAGCGCCTCCCATCAGATATAAAGGCCGTTGTTTTCCAGCTCGTCGATCAGATCCCCCAGAATGTCCACATTATAGGGGGTGATGATATAGGTGCTGGCGGCCACCTTCTTGATCTTGCCATCCAGGGCGTAGGTGACGCCGCTGAGGAAGTCCACCAGCCGGCGGGCCGGCTCCTTGGCGGTGTCCTCCAGATTGAGCACCACCGTGCGCCGCTGACGAAGGTTGTCGGCGATCTCGGCGGCATTCTCGAATTTTTCCGGCTTGACCAGCACCACCGAAAGCTGGGTGGTGGTATTGATATTGACGACCTTGTTATTCCGGCGGGCGGCCCGTTCGGCCCGGTCGTTGTCGGGCTCGGGGCGGGACGGTGCGGGGGCGGGAGCGGCGAACTCTTCTTCCTCCCGCTCTTCTTCGTCCTCGTCCTCATCCCCTCTGGCCCAATGCTTCAGGTCATCGATAAAACTCATGGCGTTTCCTCCTTATAGATCCGGGGGCCGTAGATTCCGGTGCCGATACGCACCAGGGTCGCGCCCTCCAGGATTGCGTCAACATAATCGTGGGTCATACCCATGGACAGGCAATCCATATGGACATTATCGTATCTTTTGGACTTTATGTCAACGAAAAGTTGGCGCAAAGCGGAAAAATAGGGGCGGTTCTGCCCTTCTTTGGCAGAAATGGGTGGAATTGCCATCAGTCCCCGCACCCGGATATGGGGAAGCTGACAGATATTTTCCAGAAGCCGGGGCAGCTCTTCGGGGAAAACGCCGCTTTTGCTTTCCTCCCGGCCGATGTTCACTTCCAGCAGAATATCCTGGCACAGGCCCTTCTTCCCGGCCTCCTTGGAGATGACCTGCCCCAGCTCCAAAGAATCCACCGAATGGATGAGCCGTGCTCTTCCCACGGTGTACTTCACCTTGTTTTTCTGCAAATGGCCGATCATGTCCACCTGCTTGCCGCCATAGGCCCCGGCGTCGAATTTGTCCACCAGCTCCTGCACCCGGTTTTCTCCAAAGAGATCGATGGGCAAGGCGGCCGACAGCGCCACGATCTCTGCACTCTGGGTTTTGCTGGCCGCCAGAAGGGTGATCTCCTCCGGCGCTCTCCCGGCTTTCCGTGCAGCCTCTTCCATCTGCTGGCGGATCAGATGCACCCGCTCTTCCATCTTCCTGCGCATTTCTTCCATGCTAGCTTACCACCTTTCGATTCTCGATGTCCTTGGCTTTGACCACCATTTTATCGTATCGGGTCAGCTCCCCGTTTTTGCCGGTGTCTTTGGCCACATAGAAGCTGTCGGTTTGGAAGAGGATGGTGATCTTCTTGAACACCACCTGGGCCCCCTCCAGACAGTAGGCGCCCCATTCTCCGTCCTCATTCTGCCGCAGGGCCTCCTTGGGCACCTTCAGCCCGGTGCAGCGGCGCAGGATGATGTCCGCCGGCTGATCCCGGGCCATGAGCAAAGCCGCGTTCATGTACCCGCTTTCGAACACCGCCACCCACTCCCCGCTTTGATCTTGGTGCACATCGTACACCGAGCAGGAAATGTCCTCCGCCAGAAGCTGGGGGAAACGGAGGGTGACTCTGCTCACTTCTTTCAGCCGTTTGGCCTCATCCGCCGTCACCTGGGCGGCAAAGTACCAGCTGTAACCGTCCACCACCTTGCCGATGGCCTCGCTGCCGGCCTCCTTGCGCGCCACCACCTGGGTGATGGCGTCGGCGGACAGGGTTTTCAGGCTTTCGGGGGTGAGGGATTCCTCACAGCCGTCGGTACGGCCCACAAAATACCCGGCGGCCGGAGCGGTCACCGCCGCGCCGCCCTGGAGGGAGGCGTCGATCTGGGCCTTCTGGATCTCCAGCTCCTGGAGAATGGCGGCATAATCGGTGCCCCCCTTCTGGGCCACGCCCCGCTGGACGATCATGGCGTCCAGCTTGGAGGAATATTCCTCCGCCTGGCTCACCAGTCCCTGATCCAGCTTGGCACCCAGCTGAAGCATATTCATTTTGATCAGGGAGTCCAGCTTGACCCCATCGGAACCGTCGGTCATATGGGTGAAGGCGTATTTCACGCTTTCGATCTCCTCCCCCAGAGACTGGGACTGGCGATAGAGGGCCAGCCGGTTTTCATCGGTGAAGAACTGGGCCACGGCCTGGCCCTTGGCCACCTTTTCCCCCTCATCGGCCAGGAAGGCCACCGTGCCCCCCTGCTGGGGGTAAAGGGGCGTCTCCCGGCGGACAAAGATGCCGGTGGCGGAGATCTTGTCCTGAGCGGTGACCTCCAGCGCATCAGCGGTGACGATTTTTTCGGTGAGGTTCTCCATCACCTGATAGCCCATATAGACCACCACCAGCAAAGGCAGCAGCACGGCTCCCAGGGATTTGAAAAAGGTTTTTCGGCTCATATGCTGTCAAAGGGCCTCCTGCCCGGAATATCGGACGCCGCAAGGGGGGAAGGCCGTCAGCTTTCCTGGCTTCCCCACGGTTCCACCTTGGTTTGGGGCACAATGGTGGAAATGGCGTGTTTATAGATGAGATATTGTTTTCCCTCGCTGAGAAGCAGCAGCGTGAAGCCGTCAAAAGAGCTGACCACGCCCCGCTGCTGAAAGCCGTTGACCAGAAAGAGGGTCACCGGCACCCGCTGCACCCGCAGCGCATTCAAAAACTGATCCTGCAAAGCGCTTCTGTTTTCCTGCATTTTCTGTTTCCTCCGTCCATAAGATAAAAAGTTCCCCCTTTTTCGGGGCCATTTCATCTTACAGCCAGGAGAGCGCGAGGTCTGTCGCAATTTGTACCAAAGCGGGAAATTCCTCCGGTTTTTCGTATTCCAGCCACCGCAGGCCTTCCACATGGCTGAAGTAAGTCAGCTGGCGCTTGGCGTAGTTGCGGCTCTTGCGCCGCAGCAGATCGGCGCTTTCTTCCAGGGAGCACTCCCCCCGGAGGAAGCCCAGCATCTCCTTATAGGCGATGGCCTGCAAGGCGGTGCCCTGCAAAAGCCCCTCTTCCCAAAGCTGTCGGGTCTCCTGCAAAAGCCCTTCCTCCAGCATTTTGGTCACCCGGTGGTCGATGCGCTCATACAGGGTGCTCCGCTCTTTGGGCCGCACCCCCAGCCATAGCGCCTCATATTTTGGGGCCGCCAGCCTGCTCTGCTCTTCAAACCAGGACAGGGGCTTTCCCGTCTGGCGGAACACCTCCAAAGCCCGCACCACCCGCTTCTGGTCCTGGGGGTGCAGCTTCCGGCTCTTTTCCGGGTCCGCCCGCATGAGCTCCTGCCAGAGGGCCTGGGGGTCTTTTTCCCACTGCTCCATGAGCTGGCGGCGCAAAAGGGTGTTCTGACCGCCGGGGCCGAAGTCGGTCCCCCGCAGCAGGGCTTCGATGTAAAGGCCGGTACCTCCACACACAATGACCCGCTTGCCCCGCTCCAGGATGTCCTCCACGCACTGGGCGGCCTGTTTGGCATAGAGGGACACCGAGTACTCTTCCCCCGGCCATATCACATCGATCATATGGTGCCGGGCCTGCTGCTGTTCCTCCCATGTGGGTTTGGCGGTGCCGATGTCCAGCCGGCGATAGATCTGCATGGAATCGGCGGAGACGATCTCTCCCCCCAAAGCCTGGGCCAGTTCAATGGCCAGGGCGGTTTTTCCCGCAGCGGTGGGCCCGGCCACCACAATGACTTTTTCCATCTTCTAAAGCACCCTCTTGAACATTTTCTCGATCTCCCGCTTGGTCAAATGAACGATCACCGGCCGCCCATGGGGACAGGAGCGGATGGCCGGATCGCCGATCACCTTTTTGGCAAAGTCCTCCCGCTCCTTGTCGTCGGTAAAGGTTCCCGCCTTGACAGCGGCCTTGCAGGCGATGCTCTCCAGCAATTCTTCATAGAGCTGGGTGCGGTCTTTCCGGTGGCTGAGGATCTTCTCGGCCAGATCGGAGAGCACAAACCCGGCATCCTCTTTTTCCAGATACATGGGCACCTGGCGGAGGATCACCGCACCGTCGCCGAAGTCCTCCACCTCAAAGCCCGCCTTCTCAAGCAGCTCCTTTTCTTCCAGCAGGGCCTCTTTTTCCCTTCCGCACAGGTTCACCGTCTCCGGGGCCAGAAGCACCTGGGGACTGGTGCCCTCGGATGTGCGCTCCAGGCGGTTATAGATCATGCGCTCGTGGGCGGCATGCTTGTCGATGAGCATCATCTCCCCTTCGCCCTCCACCAGAATATAGGTGGAAAACACCTCTCCCACCACCCGGATGGCGTTGGCCTTCTCCAGGTAGGACAGGGGCTTTTCCGGCTCCACCGGCAAAGCGGGGGGCAAAACAGTCTCTGCTTCCCTGCTCCTGGCCGCCTGGGCATCCTCCATGCCCGGGGCGGCCACGCCCCGCACCTCATCGGGCCCATCTCGGAAAAGGATCTTCCGGGCGCCGTTTTCCTCCGGATCCAAAGTGAAGCTGCGGCTTTTCCAGCCGCCGCTTTCCCCCTGGTTTCCCTTGGGGGCAAAGGAGCGGCCGCTCCCCTTTTCTTCCCGCTCATATTCCCTGGCCGGCGGCGCATAGGAGGGGCGGATGGCGGCATGGGAATGATCCATGCGCAGCTGGGGCTGCTCCCTTTCCTCCTGGGGCTGCTGGAACAGGGGTTTCAGACTGGGCCGGTAGGGACGCTTGGGCACGGGCGGCTCTTCCTCTTGCTCCTCGGGCGCCTGGAGCAGCACCCCGTCCCCTTCCAGCGCGCCCCGCACCACCTGATAGATGGCGCTGAACACCTCCCGCTCCCGGGCGAACTTCACTTCCAGCTTGGCCGGGTGCACATTCACATCCACCGCCCCGGCGGGGACTTTCAGGGAAAGGAAACAGGCAGGGAAACGGCCGGAGGTGAGGTGGCCCTGGTAGGCCTGCTCCACGGCGGCCCCCAGCAATCGGGAGCGCACCGGCCGTCCGTTGACGAAGAACTGCTGCATGGACCGGTTGGCCCGGGAGAAGGTGGGCTTTGTCACAAACCCCATCACTTCTGTCTCCCGGGCGCCCCCGCGGAGGGTGAGCAGCTCTTTGGTGAAGGAGCCGCCGTAGATGGCGTAAAGCACCGACATCATGCTGCCGTCTCCCGGGGTATACAGCCCATCTTTTCCGTCCTTGATGAATTTCAGGGTCAGCCCGGGATGGGCCAGCGCCACCTGTTCCGCCGCCTGCTCCACATAGGAGGCCTCGGTGGAGTCCTTTTTGAGGAACTTCATCCGGGCAGGGGTGTTGAAAAACAGATCCTTGATCACAATGGTGGTGCCGTCGGGGCAGCCGGTCTCCTCCTGCTCGATGATCTCCCCCCCTTCCAGGGCCAGATGCAGCCCCAGGGGTGCCGAACGGGTTTTGGTGAACAGATCCACCCGGGACACCGAAGCGATGGCCGCCAGGGCCTCACCCCGGAACCCCAGGGTATGGATGCTTTCCAGATCCCGCTCCCCTTTTATCTTGCTGGTGGCATGGCGGAGGAAAGCAGTGGGAGCATCCTCCGGCTCCATGCCGCCGCCGTTGTCGGTGACCCGGATATAGGTGATGCCGCCCTGGCGGATCTCCACCGTCACAGCATCGGCCCCGGCGTCCAGAGCGTTTTCCAGCAGCTCCTTCACCACCGACGCCGGACGCTCCACCACCTCCCCGGCGGCGATCATATTGGCTACCTGGGGAGCCAGAACGGAAATTTTTCCCATTTTTTCAGCACTCCTTGGCAAGTTTACACAGTTCGTACAGCAGTCCCAGCCCTTCGATGGGGCTGAGGGTGTCCGGCTCCAGCTTCCGCAATTTTTCCAGCACTTCTTCTCCCATGGCGGCCCCCAGGGTCATCTGGCCTTCCGGCGCTTCCGGCTGGGAAGCCTTTTTCCGGCACTCCGCCTTTTGCTGGGGGGCCTGCTCCAGCAGGCTTTCCAGCACCTGCTTGGCCCGCTGGATCACCGAGTCAGGCAGCCCCGCCAGCTTGGCCACCTGGATGCCGTAGCTGTCGTCGGCCCCGCCGGGGACGATCTTCCGCAAAAAGGTGATGTCGTCTCCCCGCTTCTTCACCACCACATTGTAGTTCTTCACGCCGCTCACCTGGCTCTCCAGCTGGGACAGCTCGTGGTAATGGGTGGCAAACAGGGTTTTGGCCCCCAGGGTCTTTTTGCTGGCGGCGTATTCCAGCACCGCCCGGGCGATGGCCATGCCGTCATAGGTGGAGGTGCCCCGGCCGATCTCGTCCAGAATCAGCAGGCTGCGGTGGGTGGCCTTTTGCAATATGTCGGCCACTTCGCTCATCTCCACCATGAAGGTACTCTGGCCTCTCGTCAGATCGTCGGAGGCCCCCACCCGGGTGAACACCTGGTCGCAGATGCCCACATGGGCGCTTTTGGCCGGCACAAAGCTGCCGCACTGGGCCATGACCACGATCAGGGCCACCTGGCGCATATAGGTGGATTTGCCCGCCATGTTGGGGCCGGTGATGATGGACACCCGGTCGTCCCCTTCGTCCATATAGGTGTCGTTGGGCACGAACAGCTGATCCTCCAGCATCTTCTCCACCACCGGATGCCGCCCTTCCCGGATGTCCAGCACCCCGGAATAGTCCACCTCCGGCATCACATAGCCGTTTTTCTCGGCGGCCAGGGCAAAGGAGCACAGAGCGTCCAGCCGGGCGATGGCCCGGGCGGTGCGCTGGATGCGGTGGGCCTGCATAGCCACCTTGTCCCGCACCTTGCAAAACAGCTGGTATTCCAGGGCGGTGAGCTGTTCCCCGGCAGAGAGCATCTGGCTTTCCAGCTCTTTCAGCTCGGGGGTGATGAACCGCTCGCTGCCGGTGAGGGTCTGGCGGCGGGTGTAATCCTCGGGGGCCTTGTCGGCATAGGATTTGCTGATCTCGATATAGTAGCCAAAGACCTTATTGTAGCTCACTTTCAGCTTGGGGATGCCGGTGCGCTCCCGCTCCCGCTGCTCGATGGCAGCCAGGGTGCCCTTGCCCCCCTTGAGCAGATCCCGCAGCTGGTCGATTTTTTCGTCAAAGCCCTCCCGCAGCAGGTTCCCCTCCCGCAAAGAGAAGGGCGGCTCTGTGGAGATGGCCCGGTCGATGAGGTCGGCCACATCTTCCAGGCAGTCGATCTCCTCCCACAGCTCTTTCAGGTACTGGCTGCCGCCAAAGCCCTCCAGGTTTTCCTTCACCTGGGGAATGGCGCAGGCCGTCTGCCACAAAGAGCGGAGATCCCGGCAGTTGGCGCTGCCATAGACCACCCGGCTGATGAGCCGCTCCAGGTCAAAGACCCCCCGCAGCCCTTCCAGCACCCCGTCCCGCCGGGGACGGTCCCCCAGAAGGGCCTGGACGGCATTCTGCCGCAGGGCGATCTGGGCGGCGTTCACCAAGGGTTTTTCCAGCCACTGGCGGAGCAGCCGCCCGCCCATGGCGGTGCGGGTGTGATCCAGCACCCACAGAAGTGAGCCTTTCTTTTCCCCAGAGCGCATCACCTGGCAAAGCTCCAGATTTCGCCGGGCCGCCGGGTCCAGGCCCATGAACTGGGCCTTGGTGTAGACCTCCAGCCGGTTGATCTGGCGCAGGTCGTTTTTCTGGGTCTGATGCAGGTAGGAAAGCAGTCCCCCCACCGCGCCAATGAGCATGGGCCGGCCCTGGATGTCCTCCTGCAGCTGGGGAGTGTCCTCAAAATGCTTTCCCATCCACTGCCGCCCGGCCTCTTCGGTGAAATCCGCTTCTTTCCCCCGCTCGATCTGGCAGGAAAGGCGCTTTGTCAGGAAGGCCAGCACCTCTTCCTGCTCCATGGCCTTGGGGGACAGCACCGCTTCACTGGGCTCAAAGCGGGCCAGCTCGCTGATGACGGCGCCGGCAAGCCCCTTGCCGAACATCTCGATGGCCTGGGTCTGGCCGGTGGAAATGTCGCAGAAACAAAGCCCGGCCCCGTAGGTGTCGTCCCACTGGATGGCGCAGATGAAGTTGTTCCGCTTCTCATCCAGCATGGTGCTTTCCAGCAAGGTGCCCGAGGTGATCTTCCGGATCACATCCCGCTTTACCAACCCTTTGGCGGTGGCCGGGTCCTCCATCTGCTCGCAGATGGCCACCTTGTAGCCCTTCTGGATCAACCGGGCGATATAGCTTTCGGCGCTGTGGAAGGGCACGCCGCACATGGGCGCCCGCTCGGGAAGGCCGCAGTCCCGGCCAGTAAGGGTGAGCTCCAGCTCCCGGGAGGCCACCTTGGCGTCCTCGAAGAACATCTCATAAAAATCCCCCAGCCGGTAAAACAGGACGGCGTCGGGGTTCTGCTCTTTCACCGCCATGTATTGCTGCATCATGGGGGTGAGCTTCTGTTTCTCCCCCGCCTGCTTCTCTTTTGCCATGTGTCCTCCCCTTTTCCTCAGTCCTGGATCTCCCCGAAGAGGGACCAGGTGGTGTGCTTTGTCACTTTGGCCTGGACGAACTGGCCGATCCGCCCCTCCCCGGCCCCTTTCAGGCGCAGCAGCTTCTGGCCCTGGGTGCGGGCGGTGAGGGGATACTCCTCATCCTGCCCCACGCCGTCCACCAGCACGGTCATGGTCTGCCCCACAAGCAGGGCATTCTGCTCGTTTGCGATCCGGTTCTGCACCTCCAGCAGCTGCTGGAAGCGGCGCTTTTTCTCCTCCATCGTCACTTTGTCGTCGATTTTGGCGGCCACTGTCCCTTCCCGCTTGGAATAGATGAAGGTGAACAGATTGTCAAACCGAACCTTTTCGATCAGGCTCAGGGTTTCTTCAAATTCCTCCTGGGTCTCATTGGGGAAGCCCACGATCACATCGCTGCTCAGCGTCATATCGGGCATATACTTCCGGGCCAGGTCGATGAGCTCCAGGTATTGCTCCCGGTTATAGGACCGGTTCATCTCCCGGAGCACCCGGCTGCTGCCCGACTGGAAGGGCAGGTGCAAGTGCTTGGCCGCCTTGGGATTTCCGGCCATCACCTGGAAGAGCTTTTCCGAAGCGTCCTTGGGATGGCTGGTCATGAACCGGATGAGAAACTCCCCTTCCTCCTGGCACAGACGGTCCAGCAGATCGGCAAAATCCCAGCCGGCCTGGGTGTTTTTGCCGTAGGAATTCACATTCTGCCCCAGAAGGGTGATGTCCCGGGCGCCCGCGGCCAGAAGGGAGCGGAACTCGGCGATGATCTGCTCCGGCTCCCGGCTGCGCTCCCGTCCCCGCACATAGGGGACGATGCAATAGGAGCAGAAGTTGTCGCAGCCGTACATAATGGGCAGCCAGGCCTTCACCGACCGGTCCCGGTTGGGCTCTACCCCTTCCAGGATCACCCCGGAAGCATCCCCGGAGATGTCAAAGACCCGCTTGCCCCCTTCCAGCCTGCGCCACAGAAGCTGGGGGAATTTATAGAGCACATGGGTGCCGAAGAGCAAGTCCACCACAGGGAAGCTCTTTTTGATCTTTTCGGCCACCCGCTCCTGCTGGGCCATGCAGCCGCACACCGCCACGATGAGATCGGGATTGCGGCGCTTCTGATGCACCAAGGCCCCCACATTGCCATAGACCCGCATTTCGGCATGTTCCCGCACGGCGCAGGTGTTGAACAGCACCAGGTCGGCCTCTTCCGGCTCATGGGTGAAGGTAAAGCCCATCTGGGCCATCATGCCCCGGAGTATTTCGCTGTCCGATTCATTCTGCTGGCAGCCGTAGGTGTCGGTGCAGGCCACGGGCGCCCGCCCCAGCTTTTCCTGATAATATTGATGGATGCGCTGGCTGTACTCCTGCTGGCGCAAAAGTTCCTCCTGGGATACTGTCACCGGTGTTTTTCCCATGTTGTCCTCCCCTTGTTTTTTCGTCAATGCTAATAAAAAAGTATAACACCTTTCCCCTTTTTTCGCAACGGCAGCGGGGAAAAAAGGGGCATACTCCCTATGAACGCCCCATACACTGACAGCAAGGGGGGAAGGACTGTGACCGAAAAAACAAAAAACCGGCTGTATCTGGCGGTGTGCATTGCCTGCCTGCTCACCTGCCTGCTGCTCATCGGCAGCATCTTCTGGGAGGGCCGCACCCGGCCTGGCGATGCCCAGCCTGTGCCTACAGAGCCGGAGAGCGCCCAGGGGGCCGGAACAGGAGGAGAACAGATGCTCATCACCGAGGAATATGCCAAAGAGCTTTTGCAGCAGCGTCTGCCGGAGGGCCTGCCTCTGGAAGGGCTGAATGTGCGCATCAGCCGGGAGGGGCTGGTGGCGGTGGAAGGCCAGACGGCCCGGGACGGACTGCGGGATTATCTGAAAGCCCAGGGGGTGGACCTGGGGCTGCAGGGGGAACTGATGCTTTCCCTTCTGCCCCAGAAGATCTCCATCATGGCGGCCTTTTCCTGCCAAAGTAGGGAAAACGGACAGATGACGGTGACTCCGGCGGCCCTGGAGCTTTCGGGCCGGGAGATCGACCCCAGCCTGCTGCCTTCGGAGTGGACGGGGCAGCTGTCCCGCCTGCTTTCGGGGCTTTTGTCCGAGGCCGGCGGGCCTTATAGCTCCCTTTCCTTCCGGGACGGAGCCTTTGTGCTCATCCCCTAGCTTGTGAAAAAAGCGGCCTTAAGCCACTTTTTTTGAAACAAATCCCCCGGAGGAAATCTCCGGGGGATTTGGCATATGCTACCCAATGTTCCAGATCATTTCGCTTAGCTGGTACAGCATCTCCTGCCGCTCCTCAATGGCCTGTTTGTTCCACTGGGGCCAGGCCCGCAGCAACCGGTTGGTACGGTTGATGGCTGTATCCTGTCCCTGATCCACCAGACCGGGCAGAGAAGATGTGATATAAAACTTGGACTGTTTGTAGGATGCCGCCTTGCTTTCATACAGATCGTTGTGAATGGATTTGTTGATGCTGTTTTCCAGCAAAGTCAGGTTGCCCAGCCGGTGCAGATAGATGGGAAACTCCTCCTCGTCCACACCATAGGCACCCTTATTTTCACAGGTCTGGGGCATGATGTGCTCGATCTCCACCGCCGTCTGGGTGTAGACCGTCAGATCCTCTGCCGTGGTCTTGCCCAGCCGCAGCCCGTCCACATAGGCGGTGATTTTTCCCAGGATAAACTTGATGCGGTATTGCTGCATACTGTTCAGTCCCAGGCGGAGGAAATTGGAATGGTTGTCCTGCTTCCAGTCCCGCACCTCCGGCAGAACGGTCTCCTGCACAAATTCATCCAGCTGTTGGGGCGTGACGATGTGCCGCAGGCTCCGGCACCACTGGGCAAAGATGTGCTCGGTCACATTGGTGGCCACCCGGTTGATGACCCCGTAATAGATCACCGATTCCACCACCGCTTTCCACTGGGCAAAAGCCTCCTCCTCCATGTTGGAAGCCGCCAGCATCAGCATCAGATGGAGCTTATAGGATTTGCCCGCCAGCAGAGGGATGTTTTTCAGATGCACATTTCCCCGGGAAAGATCATCGGGCATCCTGCATTTCACATACAGGTCCACCTGTTCCATCATTTTCTGCACAAAGGCAAAGGGCGCTTCCCGGTAACGGCACTGGTCGTTGTTGCGGGTGAGCCAGCTGTAAATCTGATCCTCGCGGAGAACGCCATCCTTCTCCTTGGATGTGTCGTAATTGGCCATGATAAAATACCGGAGGAAGCGGAGGGGTTTTTCGTCGATCTTCTCCAGCGCCCGGGTGATGTATTTCCAGTTCATGTTCAGCTCTTTGAATTTGCTCCGCTCCACCTGACGGAACACCATGTTTTTCAGCAGATCCATGGGGTCCAGGCCCTTGCCCCGCTGGTTGATGGTTTCAAAGATCTTCAGCGCATCGGTGATGTCGTAGGTCTCGATGCGCACAAAGCTGGTTTTGTTCAGCAGAAACACCACAAACTTTTTCAGATCGGCGATTTCCGGAAACTGTTCCCCCAGGAATTTCTGGGCCGTCTGAAAGGCGTTGAACAGCCGCTCGCCCGATTGGGTCAGATGGCCGGGCTTTTCCTGCCCTTTTTCGATCAGCTCCAGGCAGTTTCCCGCATCCTCATATTGCAGCTGAAGATGGTATAAATTGATCACATCCCCATCGTTGTTCATGGTGGCGCTGTAAATCAGGTTTTCCAGCACGCTGGTCTGCTGCCCCTGGGCCATGTAAATCTGTTTGATGGCGCACAGAAGGATGAAAAAAGTGGTCAGGCGCTGCTGCCCATCGATCAGCTCAAACTGCCCGCCGGAATCGCAGGTGACAATGGTCCCCAGAAAATAAGGTTTCCTGTTGTCCTCCTGGTAAGCGTCCAGCAAATCGGCCAGCAGCTGCTCCACCTGTTCATCCTGCCACACATATTCCCGCTGGTAATCCGGCACGATATAGTGGTCCTTGAATGCCGAAATAATGGAATGGTCGTTGTATTTGATATGGGTATCTGCCATCTTCCCCACCCTTTTCCTCTTTGATTCATCGGTCTCTTTATTGTTATACAAGGCTTTCCCCTTTTTTGCAAGCCCCTGCCTGGGCTCTTTGCTCCCTGTCTGCAAAAAAGAGCCATTCTGCTTTGCAGGCAGAATGGCTCTTTCCTTGATTTGTTTTTAGAAATACCGCTGCTCCTGGGTCTCATCGGTGAGCTCCACGCTATAGGGAGCCACCAGATAAGCGCCTGTGGCGATCTGGGCGATGTGCCCGTCTCTGGCATAGGCGGCGCCGCTGATGAAATCGATCATGCGGCGGGTGACCTCCACAGTGGCGGCCTGCACATTGAGCACCACCGTGCGGCCGGCCTTCAGCTCGTCCACCACCAGGCTGGCATCTTCAAAGCGATTGGTGCGGATGGATGTAATCTGGAAAGCAGCCGCCGGAGCAGGCATGGCCATCTCCTCCGTCCGGGCACGCTCCGCCTTCCGGGGCGCCAGAGCCCGGTTCTCCTCCACTTCGTATTCGTACTCGTCCTCGTAATCCTCGTCGTCATAGCCCATAAAGGACCGGACCTTATCCATCAGCGCCACAGCAGACCCTCCGTTTTATCTTCGGCCAAAGGCTTGGCCATAAGTTTTTCATCTTTATATGAGATTATAGCCTATTTTCCCTGGTTTGACAAGGATATTTTGTCGACTTTTCCCTGCAAAAACCCACTTTTTTCGCCCAAAATTTCCCTTTCAGGACAAAAACAGACCGCAGAGCAGCACCTGATAGGGCGGCAGCCCCTCCTGGGAAAAGAAAATGGGAAGGCACAGAACTTCCCTGGCCAGGTCCACCACCGAAAAGCCCAGGCTCTCCAGAGAAAGGCGCATTTTCTCCGGAAAACGGCAGGGTTTTCCCTCCGGCCGGGCGCAATGGGCGCACAGACGGCAGCCCCCATGGGTCAGCCCCAGGCTGCCCGGATGGCTTTGTTCCAGCCGGAGCATTTCCTCATGGGCGGCTTTGCCATACTGGGCGGCGCAGCTTTCCATGAAAGCGCCGGCTTTTTCCGGCGAGGCAACTTCCCGGCGCAGCTCCGGGGAAAAATGAAGCACATGACAAAAAAGCCGAATTTTGGAAAATTGCTCCAGATCCGGCAGGGCGCCTTCCTCATAAGGCGGGCAGGACCACAAGGCTCCATACCGGGGACAGGCCCGGCAGAAGCCCCAGTATTTTTCCCGGTCGTAAAAATCCATCAGCCGGGAAAGGGGGATTTCCCCCTCCCGCTTTTCCACTGTGACGCCGGCCATTTACTTTTCGCTTTCCGGGGCCTTGGACTTTTCCTCTGCGGCCTTCTGCTTTTGCAGCAGCTCGACCAGCTCCCCGAAGCGGCCCACGATGTAGCCGTAGTTGTCCTTTTTATGAGGGATCATGCACTGGCTGCAATCCTTGATGCCCCCATAGGTATACTGGAAATTGCCGCCGCACTTGTCCCCCAGGGCATAGAGGGGGCAATAGCAGAACAGGCAGTTGAAGTTCTCCTTGTCCTCGGTTTGGTGGCAGGGAAAAAACTCGCATTTTTCGTGGCGGAAAAAGGAGTACTGGCTCCCTCTCCACATTTCATTGCCCTCATACAGATCGGGGATTTCGTCCAGAATGTTCTTCTCGTCCATGGTGCACCTCCGGCTGTTTTTCTTCATTATTTATATATTATACTGCCCCCTGAAAACCCCGTCAACAAAAATCCCCCATTTGCAAAGGGGAAGGGATTGTGATACCATCAGAAAAAAGGAGGGGTTTTCATGGATCAGCAGCAAAGGCGGGAATTTTTGCTTCGTTTTCTCTTGGGGGAAAACAAGCGGTATGAGGGCAAATCCATCCCCCCTTCCCCCGAAGGCCAGCGGAAACTGCTGCGGGCCCTGATGAATCTGCGCCCGCCCAAACCGGTGCCGGAAGAAGTTCTGGCGGTCCAGGATGATTATCTCAAAGAGCGGCTTTCGGAGCGGGGCGTGGCCTCCTTGTCCGCCCTTCTTCCCTCTCCCCTGTTTCCCCGGGCTGCGCTCTGGCGTGGGGACATCACCACCCTGCCGATGTCCGCCATCGTCAACGCCGCAAACTCTGCCCTTCTGGGCTGCTTTGCCCCGGGCCACCACTGCATCGACAACGCCATCCATACCTATGCCGGGATGCAGCTACGGCTCTATTGCCATGAATACATGGAAAAACAAGGCTATCCCCAGCCCACCGGCGTGGGGGTGCTCACTCCGGCCTTCAATCTGCCCTGTGAGGGGGTCATCCATGTGGTGGGGCCCATCGTCCACGGCACCCTCACCCAGAAGGACAGGCAGGCACTAAAGCAAAGCTATCTGTCCTGTCTGGGCATCGCCCAGCGGGAGCAGATGGAATCGCTGGCCTTCTGCTGCATTTCCACCGGGGCCTTCCACTTTCCGCCGGAGGAGGCCGCCGCCATCGCGGTGCATACGGTGCTGGATTTTCTCAAAGACTCGCCCTATCCGAAAAAGGTGGTGTTCAACACCTTCACCCAGGCGGACGACGCACTCTACCGCACCTTGCTGCATCTGCCCTCTGCCCCTTGACAAACGGGGATTTTTCCGGTATGCTGTTAAAGCACCATGCAGCGGTATCGAAGTGGTCATAACGGGGCTGACTCGAAATTTCGGCAGGGCCTGTGATTTTCGTCCCCCCGCTTCTCCTTGATGTTCCTCAACACAGAAAATCTCAAAATCGAATATTTTTTGCCGTCTCTCCTGTTTTCTCTCCAACGAATTTTTGAGCAAATTTTTGGAAAGAAAACCGGACGAAAATAGACACGGAGAGTTGTCCGAGTGGTCGAAGGTGCAGCACTCGAAATGCTGTAGACCGAAAGGTCTCTAGGGTTCGAATCCCTAACTCTCCGCCACAAAAAGCCTGTAATCACGCCGATTACAGGCTTTTTTATTTTTGCCCAAAGGATAAGCCTGCACGATCTTCGGTTTTCAAGGGAGAAAATCAGCTGTTCTCCCCGGCACTGATCGAACTCCAGCGGCTGCTGAAGTCGCCGCCCTCCGGCAGAGCAAGCCCTGTCTCCATCGCCTGCGCCGAAGTGATCTTGGACTTGTAATCCAAGTGGGCGTAGATGTTCGCCGTGGTGGTAAAGTCGCTGTGCCCCAACCACTCCTGAATGTGTTTGAGGGGGACGCCGTTGGCCAGCAGCAAGCTGGCACAGCTGTGACGCAGATCGTGAAAGCGCATCCGGCGCAAACCGTGACTCTCCAGAAATTTCGGAAATGCGTTGGTCAGGTATTCCACCCGCATCCGCTCGCCCAACTCATCCACGAATACAAAGCCATCGTATTCATAGTTGTAGCAGTTGCCGCAGACCTGCTTGTTCAGCTCCTGCGCCTCTTTCACCTGCATAAAGTATTCCCGAAAGCTGCCGATGAGCGGCAGTGTGCGCAGGCTGGACTTGGTCTTGGCGGATTGCTGCTCAAACTCCTGATACTTGCCGTCGATGATCGTTGAGGTCACGGTGCGCTTTACGGAAATGGTGCCCTGCTCAAAGTCGATGGCATCCCATTTCAAGCCCACCACCTCGCCACGGCGAAGTCCGTAAAAGGCAGCCACCAGCACCGGCAGCTCCAGCTTGGTTCCCCGAAGGGCTTCAAACATCTTCTGCATCTCGTCCGCCGAGAGAAAGACCGGCTGAAAGCTGTTCTTTCTGGGCCGGTCCACCTTGTCCGCCACATTCTGGATCAGCATATCGGTCTTGACTGCATATTTCAGTGCCGAGTGAATGACGGCGTGATAATGGATAACGGTATTGGGCGTGACCCGCCTGAGCATTTCGGAATAAAACATCTGCAAATGTCGGGCTTCCAGTTCCCGCAGTGTCAATTTCTTCTTGCGAAAATAAGGGACGATGGTGCTTTTCAGCAGTCCTTGATAGGCACCGTAGGTTGCGTGGGCCAGCCTTCCCTTGGCGATCTCCAGCCATTCCAGCAGATAGTCGGCGAACAGCATATCACTGCTCAGGTCGCCCGCCTCTTTGGGCGGTTCAAACTCCGCCCGGAGCCTTGCCAGTTCCGCCTCGGCCTTGCGCTTATTTCCCTTTTCGGAAAGTCCCAGCGAGATCCATTTCGTTTTTCGCTGCCCTCCGGCGTTTTTGTAGTTCAGCACGGCATAATACTTGCCGTTTTTCAAAGTCAGATGTCCTGCTACCATTTTGTTTTCCTCCTGTCTTTCTATTTGCAGAACAGAACTCCAAACCGACAGCATCAGTATACCACCGGTTTGGGGTTCTCTCTATTCTGCGAATTGTTTTATCGTAGCCGTATCGGTACGAATCAGCGGGCATCCCGGTTCCGTTCTCTCTGCCGCTTCAGCAATTCAAGCCCCTTGATGATGTCCCGGCGCATCTGTTCCTCGGTGTAGCCGGAGGGGAAGTATTTCCGCAGCTCCTCCCGCTTGAATTTGAGCTGCTCCTGCTGGTTTGGTTTCGTCTCCGCCAGCACGGCGTAGACTATCTGGTCATCCAGTAAGCCCTCCTGCGCCAGCTTTTTCAGGCGGATGCTCTGGGCGTGGGATGGGGCGCAGTCGTTCAGCGCCATCGCGTCCAGCATCGCCCGCTGCTGATACGAGTCTAAGTAGGAAAGCTCCACTGCCGGATTAAAGGCGATCTTGCCGTCATCCACCATCGAAAGCAGTTCTGGGATCAGGTAGGTCAGGCGGATATATCTTCGCACTTGGTCTTTACTCTCACCTGCATCGTCTGCCACTTTTTCTACGCTAAGCAACTTCTCTGCAACTTGCACAGAAGCGATGCCCTGATGCTTGATGGCATCCAGCTTCATCTTGTAGGCAAACGCCTTTTCGCTGGGCAGGATGGTCTCACGCTGCAAGTTGGCATCCACCATTGCGATCACCGCTTCATCGTCGGACAGCTCCCGGACGATGACAGGCATCGTCTCGACGTCCAGCACCTGACACGCCGCCAGCCGCCGGTGGCCAGAGATCAATTCATAGCCACCGTCCGGCAGCGGTCTTGCCAGCGCCGGGGTGATGGCCCCCACCTTGCGGATGCTCTCGATCATCCGCTGCATCTCCTCGTTGTTCTGCACCTTGAAGGGGTGACCCTTGAACGGGTGCAGCTCGGCCAGCGGAATATTCCGCACCCGCTCCAGCTTGGCATCGTCCCGCTCCGCCTGCGTGGAGAACAGATCGTCCATCGTGGGTAAAGTAAAATCCGATTTTCTCATTGTGTTGTCCTCACTTTCATAGTTTTTTCTTTCGGGGTTTTAGGGCACGCCCTAACGAGTGTTCTTGCGCTCCGGCCCTGCCGGGAGTAAAAACGCACTGCTCGCTCGGATGACGCAGGCATCGGCGGCAGGGGCACTGTTTGGCTCCGACAGGAGTAAAAACAGTCTGCTCGCTTAGACTGCACAGGCGTAATTCTCGCTTACTTTAATTCATTCAAAATTGCTTCCAGTCTGCTCAGAATTTCCTCTTTCTGAAGCTGTGGAAGCTCCGCTTTCAGACCGTTCAGCATCCGAAACAGACGGTAATCCCGCTCCGTGATGGCCGCTCTGACCTCTTTCCCAAGCCCCAGCCGCCGCAGATATTCCGACAGCGACAGAGAACAGAACCGGGCATTTTCCAGTAGTTTCTGCTTCTCCTGCTCGGTCACACGGACATTGATTCCGTAGTTTTTGCTGCGCATTTGTTCACCCCCTTTCTTCGGTTTGTGACGGCAATGACGGTTGTGACGGGGATTTCCTTATATAGCGATCCCGGCGTCATTTGCGTCATCGCCGTCACGGCGCAGAAATTTGATGAGTCGGCTTTTTCCCGTTCGCTTGGTGCGATACTCGATGCCCAGCGGCTCCAGCACCTCATAGGCGAACTGGCCGAGATACTTTGTGACCATATTGGCCGTGACCTCCTGCTCTTTCATTTCGGTCAGCAGCTCCGTGGCCGTGCCTACCCATTCGGTACGGCACTCCATAAAGTCCACCACCCGAAACAGAAATTTCGGCAGTTCCGCCTTATGAATGTCCTCGCTGTTCTTGCGCTCCACCAGCTCCCAGACAAGGTCGTTAAACTGCAAGGTCAGTTCCTGATATTCCACATCCCGCCCGCTGACCAGCAGCGTAGCGGCGTTTCCGCTGCGCTTACGGCGCAGGATGAAGTTGGTGTCCGCAGCGCCGATGATGCCGGTGGAACCGCTGACATCGTTAAAGGGGTCGTCGCTGTCTTGCAGCTTTCGCAGGTGATGCACCAGCAAAACGGCGATGTTGAAGCCGTCGGCAATGCGCTTGATGGAGGAAATGTCATCGTAATCGTTGCCGTACATTCCTGCTTTTCCGGCGCTGCCTTTGGAGTCCCGCACCTTTTGCAGCGTGTCAATGATGACCAGCTTGGTGGCGGGATGCTCGGTCAGGAAATCCGTGATCTGCTCCTCCAGCCCGCCGCCGATCAGCCCGGAGGTCACGGCAAAATACAGGTTGTCCGGGGCGCTGTCGGTAAGATTGTAGAGCCGGTCTTTGATGCGGCGCTGGGTGTCCTCAAGGCTCAGATAGAGCACATCGCATTGCAGTGTAGGCAGCCCCCAAATAGAGTTTCCCTGCGCCACTTGCAGCCCCAGCCACAGCATCAGCCAGCTTTTGCCGATCTTGCTGGCGCCGCTGATGACATTGACACCCTGCGAAATAAGGCCGTCTACGATGAACATCGTCTTGCTCATCGGCGTGGACAGCAGGGTCTCTGCGTCCACAGTTTTCAATTTGTTGTCCATAGAATTCTCCTTTGTAGAATGTTAAAAGTGGATTTTGGCGGGGGCGGATGGAAACGGCCACCCGCCCCCGCTTTGCTATCCCAAAAGCCTTGGAAATCAAGGCTTTCCCGGTGCCTAATGTTCGACGCTGCGCCGCCGCCTGGCCGAGTCCGCCTTCTGCTTGCGCCGGATGGAGCGCCCGCATTCCGGGCAGTATTTCTGCCGGTTGCTGCCGGGTGCAAAGGGCTTTCCGCACCGTTCGCAGAGCCGTGTGCGCTGCCGGTAAATGTCGGCGTAAAGTGCCTTGTTGGTGGGCAGAACCGCCCGCCGGAAATACTTGCACAGCAGCGAATAGGAAATCGTCTGCACGCACACGCAGCCCTCGCCGTCGTCCAGCGGCAGGCAGTTGCCGCCATCATAGTTGGCGCACAGCCTCCGGATCAACCGGTTGCAGCGTGCCCTTTGGGCGGGCGTCAGGCGCTTGATCTCATCCAACCTTTTTCACCTCTTTCTCCATCACATAGTTGATGACGCTGATTTTCGGGATCTTCAGCGTCGTGCCGATCTTCACGGCGTGGATGTACCCATAGTCGATCAGCTTGTAGGCCAGCTTGCGGCTGATGCCCAGCATCTCCCGAAGCTCTTTAACGGTCACAATGTCCGGATATTCCGGGAACATCATCCGATAAAGCTCTCTGAGCTCTCCTTTCTTCATAGGTTTGAACCTCCTTTGTCTGTTCTGAAGCCGCATTTCTGCGGCGGTTTTTGTTTGCTGCCGCTCATCCGCATCGTTCCTGCCCCGGAGTCTCACCACGGCGTATCGCTTCTTTGATGCGCTCGTTCCTTTTTTGGGAAGTCGTGGCGTCACTTGCCGGAAGCATATCCTTTGGAGGCGGCGATTCAATTTTCAAGGTGCACAGGGAGACAGTCCCCTCAATAGGTAGGCAGCGAGAAGGGGTGTTTTTTAACCCCCTCACTAATCAACTGGGAAAATTTTTTTGATTTGTACGAAGGAATTTTGAAAAATTTCTTTGAAATCCTCTCCACTAACCAACTGGGAAATTTTTTCGGATTTGAACGAAAAAACTTTTGAGAATTTTTCTGCGTCCCCCTCTACTACTTAATTGGGAATTTTTCCGGCAAAAATAAAAAGAATTTTGAAGAAAATTTTTAAGCGCCCCTCCCACTAATCAACTGGGAACTTTTCTGGCAAATAACAAATAGGATTTTGAAGGAAATTTTTCAGGGCCTTCCTACTAACCAATTGGGAACTTTTTCGAGATTTTGGCAAAGTAATTTGAAAAGTCCCCTCAATTTTTCAAAAGGACCCTTCTACTTACTCTGAATAAGGGGTGCCGTTTGGCAGGGTACTTTTCAGATTTCCCCACAAAAATATTTCTCCCTTCACTTACTCTGAATAAGGGGGGCCTTTTGTGGGGGTGTTTTCGAGAAAATTCTCAAAAATTTTTCCGTCCTCACTTATTCTCAAAATTGCAAGACCATTTGTGGGAGCGTTTCCGAAAAAAGAGATATGTAGCAAAAAAAGGTTTCTCCGCTCAAATCAGTAAACTGAGCGGGGAAACCTTTCACTTTTAATTATAAGATTTTCTTCTGAATCCCTCGTAAATCCGTAATAATCCTTGATAAATCGGCATCGCCGTGATATACTTAAATTGTATAATTATAGCTATCGGAAACCGCCTGAAAGTGAGGACATTTTAATGGAACCGACCATCGAACGCTGGTACTCAATGAAAGAGATTTGCGAATACCTCGGCGTCAGCCGTGATACGGTACTCGCCTGGATAGAGAAAAGAAATATGCCCGCTGCAAAAATAGGCCGCCTTTGGAAATTCAAGGTCAGCGAAGTGGACGCCTGGATGAAGTCCGGCGTGGCGGCGGATAAGTAATTATTTTGGAGGTGCATTATGGCACTGGAAAATAAATTGGGGCTGACAAGCTCCGCCGATCTTGCCCGTGAAGAAGAACGCATCAGCAAGAAAAAGGCGGTAGAACTGTTCGAAAACGGTGTGCTGGACACCCTGCCGGCGGGCAAATTCTCGACTTTGCAGGCGATTCACAAATATCTGTTTGAAGATATTTACGACTTTGCCGGAAAGCTGCGCACGGTGAATCTGGCAAAGGGTAATTTCCGCTTTGCGCCGCTGATCTATCTGGAGGCGGCACTGTCCAACATCGACAGGATGCCGCAGTCCACTTTTGACGAGATCATCGAAAAATATGTGGAAATGAATATTGCCCACCCCTTTCGGGAGGGCAATGGGCGCAGCACCCGCATCTGGCTTGACCACATCCTGAAAACAGAAATCGGTAAGGTCATGGACTGGAGCAAGGTGGATAAAGAGGATTATCTCCTTGCAATGGAGCGCAGCCCCATCAAGGATGTGGAGATCAAGGTGCTTCTGAAAGCGGCGCTGACCGACGAGATAAACAGCCGGGAAGTCTATTTGAGTGGCATCGACCAAAGCTATTATTACGAGGGGTACACGACATTCAAAGCGGAAGATTTGAGCAAGGAATGAGGTGCAGATATGCCGGATCAGAATTGGCAATTTGAACTGGAAGAATATATCAAGCAGGGCGAACCGGACAGAGCCGAAAAAAGCGAAGCTTGGCAAACTGCTATCGGCTTGCAGGCGGTTGACGGGCTGAAAACCTCTGAATATTTGCTGGATACCGCAAAGGATCACATCGAGGGTAAAATCACTATCGATGAAGCCCAGCAGCGCATTCATAGCTATTATGAGCAGCGCACCACCCGCACCGAAATAGAGAACGAAACCAAAGAAGCGGACATTGTCTCTGCAAGGATCGCAAAGTTGTTGGGCGAAAAAGCCTTCCAATTCTCGCCTGCCGAGTGGCTCTCCATCCACCGCAGACTGTTTGATGGCGTGTTCAGTCACGCCGGGCAGATTCGTCAGTACAACATCACCAAGAAAGAGTGGGTGTTGAACGGCGGCACCGTAATCTATGCGGACTGGAACAGTATCAAGGATACGCTGGATTACGATTTTGCCACTGAAAAACAGTTCTCCTATGAGGGCCTGTCCGTAGATGCGGCGGTGAAGCACCTGGCGAAATTCACCTCCGACATTTGGCAGATCCATCCCTTCGGTGAAGGAAACACCCGTGCCACCGCCGTCTTTATGATCAAATATATGAAAACTTTCGGCTTCCGTGTAAACAACGACGCCTTTGAAAAGAATTCGTGGTACTTCCGCAACGCCTTGGTCCGAGCAAACTACACGAATCTGCAAAAGGGCGTTCACGCCACCACAAAATTCTTGGAAATGTTTTTCAGCAATCTTCTTTTAGGCACGGATTACGAGCTGAAGAATCGTTATATGCACATTGATTATGTGGAGGAAAGCCATCCCCAAAGTATCAATTCCAAAGTTCCAAAGTATCAATTTGATACTTTGGACTGCTCACTGGAAGAACTGGCGGTTTTGGAACTGGTCGCACAAAACCCGGCAATCAAGCAGCGAGAGCTTGTAAACGCAACGGGACGGTCAATCGCAACTGTAAAGCGAATTATGAAGTCACTGCAAGATAAAAACTATATCCGCAGAGAGAGCGGCAAGCGATACGGCAAATGGGAAGTGCTAGTTTGACCGGAAACGACCCTTGGTAAGCCTACATTAAAAACCCAGTTACAACTATAATAACAACGGGACATACAACATTTAAAAGGAGGCATTTGCAAAATGAGCGAAAGCACGGAATTGTACGAAAAAATGAATGATGAAATCAGAGCCAAGAAACCTAAAATGGCTATTTGCTATGATTTCGACAAGACCTTATCACCCGATGATATGCAAACATTTACGCTCATTCCATCTTTTGGAATAGATAAAAGCGAGTTTTGGCAGTCCTCCAATAAACTTGCAAAAGATAATCTAATGGACACGAATTTGGCGTGGATGCACGAATTGATAAGATATTCTGAGTTCAAACGGAAGTCTCTTAAGCGTGAGTACTTCAGAAAAATCGGTGCGGATGTAGAGCTTTATAAAGGCGTCAAAACTTGGTTCAAGCGAATGAATGAATATGCCGAAAAGAAAGGAATTGAACTGGAACATTATATTATTTCTTCAGGACTTAAAGAAATAATCGAGGGAAGCGAAATCGCTCAGTACTTTAAACGAATATATGCCTCCACATATCTTTATTCCGCAGATGGCGTCGCAAAATGGCCAGCACAAGCGATCAATTACACGAATAAGACTCAATTTATATTCCGTATTGCGAAAGGCTTTCTTGAAGAATACGATGAAAGAGTTAATGACAGCATGCCTGATGAATTGTTGAGAATTCCCTATGAAAATATAGTTTACATAGGCGATAGCGCAACCGATATTCCTTGCATGCGATTAGTAAAAAGCAAGGGCGGCTATTCTATCGGTGTTTTTGATCCCCAAAAAGATAACAGAGGAAAAGTTTACCAGTTGTTTAGTGATGGGCGTATAAACTTTTATGCGCCTGCTGATTATTCTGCAAACAGCGAAATTTCCAAATTTATGAAACAAATTATCAATGAAATATCCGCAAAAGAATCAATAAAAACAGAGCTCAGAATTCTAAAGCAACCCGCAGAAGCTTTCAAAATAAAGAAAAGCATTGAAGATATTGCAAGAGCGTATCCTGTCAAAATGTCTGCGAAAGAAAAGCGTGAATTTGAACAAATGACAAGCACTTTAGAATCATTGATTCCAGGAAATATTGATTAGCATTTTTAATGGTGCATGGCTGGAAGGTTATAAGCAAAGATTTAATTTCTCCCACACTAGAATTCATCGGAATGATAAGCTGATATAGCAAGAAGAAAGGGACATATTTATATGGCTAACGGAAACAACGCCACAATCGGCTTTGAAAAACAAATCTGGGACGCTGCGTGTGTCCTTTGGGGGCACATCCCCGCAGCAGAATACCGAAAAGTGATCGTAGGACTTATTTTCCTGCGTTATATATCCAATGCTTTTGAAAAGCGTTATCAGGAGCTTGTTGCTGAGGGCGACGGTTTCGAGGATGATCGTGATGCATACGCCGAAGATAACATTTTCTTCGTACCGGAGGATGCCCGGTGGAGTAAAATTGCTTCTGCCGCTCATACTCCTGAAATTGGCGCACTCATAGACAATGCAATGCGGGCTATTGAAGCAGAGAACAAAAGCCTGAAAAATGTGCTGCCTAAAAACTATGCAAGCCCAGATTTGGACAAGCGTGTTTTGGGCGATGTGGTTGACCTGTTCACCAATATGGATATGAGCGATACCAAAGAAAACAAGGATCTGCTTGGTAAAACATATCAGTATTGCATTCAGCAGTTTGCTGCATACGAAGGTGTTAAGGGCGGCGAGTTCTACACGCCGGAAAGTATCGTTAAAACGATTGTTGCAATTCTAAAGCCTTACGAAAATTGCCGTGTGTACGATCCCTGCTGTGGTTCTGGCGGTATGTTCGTTCAGTCAGCCGATTTCATAGAAGCACATCGAGGAAACCGGGGGAAGATCTCAGTCTATGGGCAAGAGTCAAACGCCGATACTTGGAAAATGGCGAAGATGAATATGGCGATCCGTGGTATCGACGCCAACTTCGGACCGTATCAGGCAGACACTTTCTTTAATGACCTCCACCCCACGCTGAAAGCAGATTTCATTATGGCAAATCCACCGTTTAATCTCTCCAACTGGGGACAGGAAAAGCTGAAGGACGATGTGCGTTGGCAGTTTGGTACGCCCCCCGCCGGTAACGCCAACTATGCGTGGATTCAACATATGATCCACCACCTCGCCCCCAACGGCAAGATAGGTCTTGTTCTTGCAAATGGTGCGCTGTCCACTCAAACCAGCGGTGAGGGGGAAATCAGAAAACGCATCATTCAGGCTGACCTTGTGGAGGGAATTGTAGCTCTGCCGACACAGCTTTTTTATAGCGTGACCATTCCCGTCACCCTCTGGTTTATCAGCAAGAATAAAAAGCAAAAGGGCAAGACGCTTTTTATTGACGCCCGAAAGATGGGACATATGGTTGATAAAAAGCACAGAGATTTCACCGACGAGGACATTCAAAAATTAGCAGATACCTTCGAAGCATTCCAAGAAGGGACATTGGAAGATGTAAAGGGCTTCTGTGCTGTGGCAGGCCTTCAGGCGATCGAAAAGCAGGACTTTATCCTGACTCCGGGCCGATATGTGGGCATCGAAGAAGTTGAGGATGACGGCGAACCCTTCGAGGAGAAGATGACCCGTTTGACTTCTGAACTTTCGGAGATGTTCAAAAAGTCCCACGAGCTGGAGGATGAAATCCGCAAGAAACTGGGGGCAATTGGGTATGAAATATAATCTATCAGATGTCTGTTCACGACTTAGCAGTGGAAAAAACATCAAAGCCAGCGAAATTAGTTCAGAAGGGGAATATCCCGTGTTTGGCGGAAATGGTCAAAGAGGTTTTACTAACCATTTTAACTTTGACGGTGAGTGCGCAATTATCGGCCGCCAAGGCGCATTCTGCGGGAATGTTCGGTACTTTTCGGGCAAGGCGTATATGACGGAACACGCCGTTGTGGTTTGCGCAAATGATAAAAGCAATATTCGTTATTTAGCTTATCTGCTTTCAAGAATGCAATTAGGCCGCCTGTCTGGGCAATCGGCACAACCCGGTCTGTCGGTGAAAGTGCTAGCCCAACAAGAAATAGAACTTCCGTCTATTGAATATCAAAATAAAATTGCAAGTATTTTGGACAGTATCGAGGCAAAAATCTTTCTAAACACAGCGATAAATGATAATTTAGCGGATATAATTCAGTCTGTTTATCAAAATCGCTTCAGTTCTACAAGATCAGATGTTACGGCAGGGGTATTAGCAGACATTTGCAGTTATTCAAAGGATAAAGTTCCCGTTTTAGATTTGAATAACAGCAATTACTATTCTACAGAAAATATGCAGTCTGATAAAAAAGGTGCCGTTGATGCAGCGACTTTGCCTACTATTGCGCAGACCACGAAGTGCAGAAAAGGCGATGTACTCATCTCTAATATTCGCCCATATTTTAAGAAAATCGTATACTGCCAATTTGACTGCGGATGCTCTACCGATGTTCTTTGCTTCTGCCCCAAGGAGTCAGCGTTATCAGCGTTTCTGTTCAGCACTTTATATGCTGACCATTTCTTCGACTTTATGGCTGCTGGCGCTAAGGGAACAAAGATGCCTCGTGGCGATAAACAGCAGATTATGACCTATCCAATTTATTTGCCTTCGGCTGATGAATTGGCGAAGTTTAATAGTATTGCTATACCAGCATTAACCCAAATGGAATGCTCGCGCCTTGAAAACACACGACTTACAGCACTCCGGGATGCTCTTTTGCCCAAACTGATGTCTGGCGAGTTGGATGTATCTGCCATCGAGCTTTAAGCCGCTAAATTATCATTTACCTACTCATCAATAGCCCTTGCGAGTGGCGGGGGTGAAAACGAGGATACACCACTCCATAGTTGTTCTCAATAAAAAGGAGAGTTCAACTATGAAGCAAAAAATAATCGCTGCTGTTGTGCAAGGTATGCTCCCATATCTGAACAACGCGCAAACCGAAAAGCTACAAGAGGTTTTGCTGCACGCCCTGTGGGATTATGACATTAGCCTTTCCGATGGCAAAGCCGAGAAGCAAGAGCAAGATCTTTTAGCTCTTTTCCTTGCCGCCAAGCGCATTGAAGGTTGTTCTGAAAAGTCGCTGAAATACTACCAGGCCACCACACAGGCAATGCTTGACGGTATCGGGAAGCCAATCAAAGAGATCGTAACAGAGGATATTCGCCAGTACCTGACGAATTACCAAAGGGAACGCCATTCCAGCCGAGTAACCATAGATAACATTCGGCGCATCCTTTCGTCGTTTTTCTCTTGGTTGGAAGATGAGGATTATATTCTTAAAAGTCCCGTTCGCCGGATACATAAAGTCAAGACAGTGTCAAACATCAAGGAAACCTACTCAGACGAAACCCTTGAGCTGATGCGGGATAGCTGTTCTGAAATGCGTGATTTGGCAATGATCGACCTGCTTGCTTCAACCGGAATGCGTGTCGGAGAAATGGTGCTTCTGAACCGTGATGATGTGGATTTTACAGAGCGGGAGTGTGTGGTGTTCGGTAAAGGAGACAAAGAGCGAATGGTCTACTTTGACGCCCGAACGAAGCTGCACCTGCAAGACTATTTGGAAAGCCGCAGCGATGATAATCCGGCACTGATCGTTTCTCTGAAAGCACCTTTCAACCGCCTATCCATAGGCGGTGTCGAAACAAGATTGCGGGAATTGGGCAGGCAGTTGGGCGTACACAAAGTGCATCCGCACAAATTCCGTCGAACGCTGGCGACGATGGCAATAGACAAGGGTATGCCCATTGAGCAGCTTCAACAGTTGCTGGGGCACAAGCGGATTGATACGACTTTGCAATACGCAATGGTCAAGCAGAGCAATGTAAAACTGGCACACAGAAAATATATTGGATAGGATGGTGAATGAAGTGGCCGAATGGTTCGAAAAAAGGTTAGACGAGATTGCCGAATTCAATCCTCGTGAGTTACTTAAAAAAGGAAGTATATCAAAAAAGATTTCAATGGATAAATTGCAGCCATTTTGTAGAGATGTGCCCGGATTTGAATTAGAACCATATTCTGGTGGCACAAAATTTCGCAACGGAGACACTATAATGGCTCGCATCACACCGTGTCTCGAAAATGGTAAAACCGCAAAAATTAGCGTACTTGAAACTGGTGAGGTCGGATTTGGTTCCACCGAGTACATTGTGTTCAGAGCAAAAGGCGGATGTGATCCTGACTTTCTTTACTACCTTGTTACCAGTCCCATAGTAAGGGAACCTGCAATCAAATCTATGGTTGGCTCATCGGGCAGGCAAAGGGTCCAGACGGATGTTCTTCAAAAGCTGTTAGTCAAAGTTCCAGACTTAGAAGCGCAGAAAGCCATATCCGAAATTCTGAAATCTTTGGATGATAAGATCAATGCAAATAGAAAAATAAATGATAATTTAGCGGCTTAAAGCTCGATGGCAGATACATCCAACTCGCCAGACATCAGTTTAGGCAACAAAATATCTCTCAGTGAAGTTAATCGAGCATTCTCATCTCGTAAATTTCGTATCTGAGAAAAGATTGGCTGAATGAGTTCGTCAAAAGAAGAAAGCGCAGTGCTTGAAGGAATAATTGCCGGGACTTTCTTTAAGTTTTGCTGACTGACTTTCTGCTGAACAGCGCCTGTTACTATGGACTTTATATTGGTCAAGCCGAAAAACAGGTAGAGTTCTTCGACAGAAAATCCTTCTTTACCAGTGATTATGTGTGCGTGATTGTTTACCCAAAACCGGCCATAAACATATTGCAGAATTGGGAAGCCCAGATTATCAACAACAGTTCCATCCTCACCAAGCAGTAGATAAATCCCGTCAAACAAGTAGTTGTCGACATAGTCCATAAGCGAAGTTGCCCCATAGTATGGGTATAATTTCGCCATTTTGCTCCTTTCGGTGCCTGAAAGCGGAACTCGTTTGGAGTCGTGGAGTTGGATAATATCACCAACGGTTCCGATTCTCCATCCATCAGGCAGTGTGCCATCGCTTGAAAATGGAGAAAAATCTAAGAACCAGTCTTTATAGAGCGCTTTTGCTTGCTGCTCTAAATTATCATTTACCTATCCCATACACAAAAACAACTCATTCATTGAGAATACAATGGCACATACTATAGTTGCTGCGCTAAAGAGGAGGTAACACATTGGCTTATAAAGAACTAGAAGTTGGCGAGCTGACCGAGATTGATTCTGTCAGTTCATTTATCAGCGCTGTAAAAGCACTGAAGGAATCTGATGACGGTACCTCCACTGAGCTATATTTTCGCGGGCAAGATGCAGAATTCTGGGATATTGAGCCGAGCATATTTAGAAACAATATGCTTAGTATAGAGCACCGGCTTATGCAGATTCCTTTGCAAAAAATCCCGGCAGAATTCAAAGAATTTCATACGACTTTTGACATTATGACAAAGTATCAACACTATGGTATGTGTACAAGACTGCTGGATCTGACCACAAACCCGCTGGTAGCGCTGTACTTTGCTTGTAAATGTCACGGCGAGGAATCTTATATTGACGATGACGGTGAGGAAAAACACGAGCCATACGGAGTGATTTACTACACCCGAAACTACTATCCCTCTTTGCCAACGGATCTTGAAGTTCAAATCGTCTCCGCATTAGCAAATTACGATCTTTCAAAAGAAAACACGGTTGCGAATGTCCTTGCCAGATTAAAGCGGGATCATATAATCGACGAAGAAACAAGGAAAAAGTGGTCCACGCAAAACGGGTTTCAAGAGTTTGCAAAGATTGTTCAGGAAAACTATATGGTCACTCCTACATATACGAATGAGCGATTAAGAAAGCAAAGCGGTGTATTCCTCTTAGCCAGTCTCTTTTCTGTTTCAGGCGTCGCTGATATAGCAAAATCAGTTATATCCAAATCGAGGGGCGATCTGCGGAATGCATTTGAAAAAGAATTCTTCTTCATTCGTGGTGAAAATAAGGAAGAAATCCTGAAAGAGCTTGACCTGTACAACATTAACGAAGCAACCCTGTTTCCTGAATTGGAGCACCAGCTCAGTTATATCAAATATATAAATAGCGGAAATGTACAAGCAGTTGCCGATTTTGAGAAGTATGACACACATGCAAAAGCAGATAGTACGCCTCAAAATCTTGACGATGAATCCTTGAACACCTATATTCTCTCTAATCTGTCTAATCTTTTGAGTGGTATAGCCAAGCCAGAAGAAATTGAAGATCTAAAAGGAATCATTCAAAGCAATTTCGCTGTTGATTGGTATAAACGAGATGCAATCATAAGCAAGCTTCGAATGTCTATCTCAGGTTATTATTTTGTAAAGCTCAAGGATAAAAAAGAAGCAAAAGAAAAAGCTGTACAGATTACCACTTGCCTGAGACAAGCAGTAAATGATTATACTGCAACCAATATAAAAGGTGGGGAGTAAATATGCCGGGATATAACACAGAAGCTGATTATGAAAACGCTATAATCGAGCTTTTCAAAAACGATTTGGGCTATGAGTATGTTTATGGCCCAGATGTGGAACGGGACTTTAAGAGCCCGCTCTATGATACTGTATTGGAGGAGTCTTTGTATCGTCTGAACAAGGGCTTACCTGCTGACGCCATTAACGACGCTTTATTCAAGCTGCGCAACTTTGAAAATGGCGAGCTTGCGCAGAAGAACGCCGAATTTATGGAGTACCTGCAAAGCGGCATTCCGGTCCGCTACTTAGAAAAAGGCGAGGAGCGTTCCGGCATTGTGTATCTCGCTGACTATTCCCACCCCGAAAACAACTCCTTTATCGTTGCCAATCAATGGACCTTCATTGAGAACAGCAACAAGCGTCCGGATATTATTCTCTTTCTTAACGGCTTGCCTGTTGTTCTTGTTGAACTAAAATCCCCCTCCCGTGAGGAAACAGACGCTTCTGAGGCCTATCGGCAGCTTCGGAATTATATGCAGGAAATTCCGTCGATGTTCATTTACAACGCCATCTGTGTGATGAGCGATCAATCTACTTCCAAGGCAGGAACGATCACCTCAGGTGAAGATCGTTTTATGGAGTGGAAAACAAAAGACGGCAGTTATGAAAATACCCAGTATGCACAGTTTGACACCTTCTTTGAAGGGTTGTTCCAAAAAGATCGCTTGTTGGATATTATCAAGAACTTTATCTGCTTTTCAAACGAGGGTATCAAGAGCTACAAAATTCTTGCCGGATACCATCAATATTTTGCAGTAAGAAAGGCCGTCGAATCTACCAAGCACGCAACCGTGACCGACGGCAAGGGCGGTGTTTTTTGGCATACACAGGGCAGCGGAAAGTCGTTATCTATGGTTTTTTATGCGCATCTACTGCAAGATGCCTTGGACAGTCCCACGATCGTTGTGCTTACCGACCGCAACGACCTTGACGATCAGCTTTACGGCCAGTTTGCCAAATGCAAAAAATTTCTGCGGCAGGAACCTATCCACGCAGAAAGTAGAGAGCATTTGAAGTCGCTGCTTGCCGGCAGACAGGCAAACGGGATTATCTTTACTACAATGCAGAAGTTTGAGGAATCCCACGAGCCGCTTTCTGAGCGCCGCAATATTGTCGTGATGGCAGATGAAGCACATCGTGGGCAGTACGGACTTGCGGAAAAAATCAAAATCACAACAAACGAGGATGGCGAAGAAGTCGCCAAGCGTGTTGTTGGCACGGCTCGCATTATCCGCAACAGCTTGCCCAATGCTACATACATCGGCTTTACCGGCACGCCGATTTCTTCCAAAGATCGCAGCACCCGTGAGGTGTTCGGCGATTACATTGACATCTACGATATGACGCAGGCTGTCGAGGATGGTGCAACACGCCCGGTCTACTATGAAAGCCGTGTTATCAAACTGCATTTGGATGAAGCCACCTTGCGCCTCATTGATGCTGAATATGATATTATGGCCAATAACGCCGATCCGCAGGTTATCGAGCAGAGCAAAAAACAACTTGGCCAGATGGAGGCTGTCCTGGGCAACGACCAGACGATCAATTCGTTAGTCTGCGACATTCTTGACCACTACGAAAATAACCGTGCGAACCTGCTCACGGGTAAAGCGATGATTGTTGCATATTCTCGTGCCATTGCTATGAAGATATACAACCGCATTCTCGAACTGCGTCCGGCTTGGACGGAAAAAGTCGCCGTTGTAATGACCGAGAGCAACAAAGACCCGGAAGAATGGCGTAAAATCATTGGAAACAAGCACCACAAAGACGAACTGGCACAGAAATTCAAGGATAATGACAGTCCCCTGAAAATTGCTATTGTCGTAGATATGTGGCTGACGGGCTTTGATGTACCATCCCTTGCAACAATGTATGTCTACAAACCGATGCAGGGCTACAACCTGATGCAGGCCATTGCCCGTGTCAATCGAGTCTTCCGTGATAAGGAAGGCGGTCTTGTCGTCGACTATGTAGGTATCGCTTCCGCCTTGAAGCAGGCAATGAACGACTATACGGTACGGGATAAAAAGAACTATGGCGATACCGATGTCGCAAAGGTTGCATATCCCAAGTTCCTCGAAAAGCTCTCTATATGCCAAGATCTGTTCCATCACTACGACTACTCAAAGTTTATGTCCGGCACGGATCTTGAGCGGGCAAAAACAATCAGCGGCGCTGTGAACTTCATAATGGGTCGGGAGTTGGAGAAGGAACGGGATACTTTCCTCAAAGAGGCACTGATGCTTCACCAAGCACTGTCACTCTGTTCTTCCTTGGTAGATGAGCCGATGCGCTTCGAAGCAGCCTTCTTCGAGTCTGTCCGTGTCCTTGTCATTCGGCTGACTAATCAGGGCGGTGGGCAAAAGATTTCTCTCCCGGAGATGAATGCCAGGATCAATGAGCTTTTGAAGCAGAGCATCAAGAGTGACGGCGTCATCAATCTGTTTTCTGATGTTAACTCCGAATTTTCTCTGTTTGATCCGAAGTTCCTTGAAGAAATCTCCAAGATGAAGGAAAAGAATCTCGCCGTAGAATTGCTGAAAAAATTGATCGCCGAGCAGGTTCAGATTTACCGCAGGACAAATGTGGTCAAATCCGAAAAATTCAGCGAGATTATGCAGCGGGCGATGAACGCCTATCTGAACGGTATGCTGACAAATGAGCAGGTCATTGATGAGATGATGAAGCTTGCCAAGCAGATCGCCGCTGCGCACAACGAAGGCAAAGAACTTGGCCTCACGGCGGATGAGTTAGCATTCTACGATGCGCTGACAAAGCCACAGGCAATCAAAGATTTTTATGAAAATGATGAATTGATCGCCATTACCAAGGAACTTGCTGAAACCCTTCGCAAGAACCGCACGATTGACTGGAACAGGCGTGAACAGGCAAGGGCAAGAATGCGCATGCTGATTAAACGCCTTTTGAAAAAACATAAGTATCCGCCCGAAGGGATGGACGATGCTGTTCAAACTGTTATGACGCAGTGCGAGCTTTGGACGGATAATATGGAGGAGTGAGTATGGACACACAGAAGCTTTCTATAGCAATTCAGGCGTTTATAAAAAAGCAATCCACCAATGCGGCATATTATGAAGAAAACTGGAATGAACGGAAAGAACGAAAAGCATATTACCAATCCTTCACCAAAGATAAGCTCTTGGCAATGACTGAAGAAGATTTTCTTGAGTATATTAGCAAACTTTGGGCAGTGCTGATGTGGGGAAACAAAAAATATGTTGTCGATAAGCTGATTGAAGATAATGGCTTTTCTACGCTTAAAAAGCAGTTAGCCGACCTGTTGTACGGATCTGCCTCTGTAGAGAAGCGGTGGGATATTTTTCTGAAATCTGTAAAAGGTATGGGACCTGCTACAATCAGTGAACTGCTTTCCTATATGAATCCGCAGGAGTACATCGTATTCAACAAGACAACCATTCTTTGTTACGGTTACTTGGGGATTCCGAATATGCCCAAGTACAACTACCAATACACCGGAAAGAAATATACTGAAGTGTGTGCGGTTGCAAAGGAAATTGCATCCAGTCTGAAAAAAGCAGGCGCTGCTGATTCGGACTTGCTGGCTGTTGACTATTTCCTGTGGGATGAAATTCTCCCTCTCGCAGAAAAGGATGTCCCCACCACAGATGCAATTTCTATTTCTCAGGAGCCCGTTTCTGCCAGAGATTCAAGATCGCTTCACGATGAAATCAAAGACAAGCTGGTGGACATAGGAAAGCTGCTTGGCTTTGACAGCCGCTCTGAAGTAAAGATTGCGACAGGCGCAGTTGTGGATGCTGTCTGGGAAGCTAAAATCGGCAATATGGGGAAAGCAATTTATGTTTTTGAGGTACAGTCTAAAGGTTCCATCGATAGCCTTATTCTAAATCTGAAAAAGGCACAGAGCAATGCAGCGGTTCAAGCTGTTGTCGCCGTTGCAGATGAAGAACAGCTTGCGAAGATCATTCAGGAAAGTGCCGGTGTGATTGATGAAAAATCTCTGCGAACTTGGGACTCCGAAGATGTTTTGGCAGTTTATGATGCGCTAGTGCGGGCACACGAATCAATCAACAAACTGGCGCTTGTACCGGAAAGCTTCTGACCTCTTGCTCTGATAAAGTTCGGAACAATATCAAATTTAGTTTGATATAGTTCCGATAAAACAATGACATTGTTCCGGAAATTTTTGATATTGTTCCGAACATTGTTCTTTTTCGTTCGGTCAGAGCTGTATATAAAATAAGCGGAGGTCATCGACCTCCGCTGGTTCGTTACCCATATACAATCTCCTGCATCACGACCTCGTTTGCCCGATGTCGGATGCCGTTCATCTTTCGCACCCACGCCATCGGGTCATCGGCTTTCAAGGCCTCCGTCACGCCCTCGGTGTCTGCGTATTGTTCTACCAGCCGAAGAAAGAGTTCCTGCGCTTGCTCCTCGATGTCTGCAAGGTGCCCGTCCAGCGTCCCGGCGGTCAGCAGGTTATAATACAGCACCCGGTGATGTTCCTTCAGATAGGCTCGCCGCCGCTGGCCGTAAATGCCGATAGGGCGTTCTTCTTCGGGCGGTAAGCAAACATTGGGTAGGCAATAGTCGCCCTGCCTTGTGTAAGTGCCGCCCAACTGCTCAAATAGCGATTCCATATGTGATCCTCCCACTCAAAATTTCCCCGGCAGGTCTGCAATGCAAAATGCACCCGTCTTTCGGTTACAGTCTACCTAAACCGAAAGACAGGTGCGAGTGTGCGAATTTCAGAATCGCACATTATTTCTTCATCTTCCTGCTGAATTCATTCAGCGTCTGAATATGCCAGAGGCTTTTGCGGGTGATGGAGCGGAAGGTCAGGGAGCAGAAGAAGTCCACGAGAAAGATTTTCGGGATACAGAACTTCAGCCCCTTCTGGAAGGCTTTCAGTGACCCACGGCTGCACCAGTTGTGGACGGTGGTCAGGGTGTAGCCGGTCAGGGCCACCACATCCTTTACTGTGACCACATCCGGGTATTTGCGCAGCAGCTTTTCATAGTAGCCGTGCATCTGCCGCAGCGTGTCCTCCGGCAGCTCCTTGGAGAGCCTCGCCACATAGTGGGTGCCGTACCATCCCTTCGGCGCAGAATAGAGTTCTGGAAAAATCGCCCGCTTCTCCAGATAGGCTTTCACATCCTCTTTGCGAATTTTATAGCACCGTGTCTTTTTGCCGGAGCACTCGCAGGGCACCTTGCCGCTTTTGAGCAGGTGCAGCGCCGTGGACTTGCTGATGTGGCATATTCGGAAGAATTGCTCCTTGTTCATCACCTCGGGAACGCTGTCCCAGTTGACGGGAAATACATCCATTTGTAACACCTCAAAAATAAGTTTTCGTCGGTTGGAAGCTCTATCCTGCGGTGTATGGCCGTCTCCCGGTTTTTCTCTCCTATCTTCCCGCATTTCTCTCCAAAATCGGGAAAAATGCCGATTTGAACCCACTTCCAAAAAAGCCCGTCCCGCAAGGCTTTCTGAGCGAAAAAGCCTGATTTCAAGCGGCTTTCGGCGGGTACGGGGCTTACAGAAACGACCCCAAAACGGGCACCCCCGTCACAGTTGCATAAAAGACTCGAAATCAGTTTGGGAGCAATCCCACGTGGGTTCGAATCCCACCCGCTGCGCCAGAAAGCCATTCGCTTTTGCGAGTGGCTTTTTTCATGCCCTTTTGCAGGAAAAGTGGCATTTCCCCGGACAAAAAGTTTCGAAATTCGGCCCACTATTTTTTGTCTTTTTTCTTGTTTTTCTTCCTTTCATTCCCTTATTTTTTTATGGAGTTCTCCCCCAGTTCTACCCTTTCTCTACTTCCAGCTGAAAATTTCTTTCCATGGCATGCGCCGAAGTGAGTTTGGAAGAATAGTCGAGATGGGCATAAATATTGGCGGTCGTGCTGAAATCCGAGTGACCGAGCCATTCCTGGATTTGCTTCAGCGGAACACCGCTGTTGAGCAGAAGACTGGCGCAGCAGTGGTGGAGGACTTCTACGACGAGAATGTGGTGTTCCTGCGCTTCTGCTTTGAAAAGGAACTGCTGAAAAAGAACCCTCTGGACCGGCAGGGCCGTATCCTGCGGATGGTCTATCTCAATCAGGACCTGACAAATATCGGTAAGAATTCGTTTCCTGAGTTGCTGGACAAGTTCCTTACTTTTTTTGATCGAAAAGGAAAAACCAGCCTGGAAACCATGCTGAATCGGTGGTACACCGCGCTGGAGAAGGAATCCCGCAGCCGGACAGCGGGATAAGGAGGACAATATGCCAGTACGCCGTTCTCCTTGAGGGTGCTCAGTACAGTGTCTTTGTCTTTCAGTTATATGAAAAATACATACGCGCTTCCGCCGCATCAATGCATGGAGTTGCATCTGGTAAAATCGTGGAAGCTATTGCAAAGTTGGCCGACGAACTACACGAAAAAGAGTCGCTGTTCCAAAGCAGAGATCCTTTCATCTGTGGAAGGCATCGATTCGTTTTTTCTCAATTAAAATCTTACCTCCTCATCATCAAACAGCAGAGTTGCCGATATGGACAGATTCCATATCGGCAACTCTTTTTATCCTTGATGAAGTTTTCTTTCGCTTTCAGCCCATTCAACTCCTGTTTTCCGTACTTCTTTTGATAGGCTTCATTGATCGTAACCTTGCCGCCGGAAAACTGCAAGTACTGCTCTGCCAGTTTTTCCAATGTCAGCTCCGCCATACAGGAAGCATAGTCTATGGCCTGCGCCGTAACCTCCCGCGGTGTCAGATCTTTCTTCAGTTCTACCACAACCAGATCGCCATCGTGGTCCATGCACAACAGGTCGATATACTTCCCTGCCGCCGTACGCACTTGTTGTCCGATCAATAGCCAGTCCGGATTCAAAATTTCAATATGTTCTGCAAGCAGATCTTCCAGTTCTTTTTCATTGACCAGTTCTGCCGGCTGAAGTTGGACTTTGTCGTCCAACGACCAGATTACTTGGGAAATTGCCAAGATCGTCACCATCCATTCTTATCATAATTTTGTTTTATTTATTCAAACGCTGAAAATACCTCTCCAGCTTCTCATCACAGATCCGCTCCATTTCCTGCTTTTCCTCCCGGGTCAGTTTCTTCCAGACAGACTCGTCCACCTGAATCACGCCCAGGGTTTTGGTGTGGTGGAGCATCTGCATATCTTCAAACCGCTTGAAGGGGTTGGACAGGATATTCCTCTGGGCCTGGGTGTCGGTGTAGCCGCCCTTGGCGTAGATGCTGTTGGCCTTCTCTACCACCAGCCCAGCTGCCCGACGGGCCTCGTAGAACTCCCGGAAGCAGGTCACGATATCACTGAGCTTCACCCGACCCTTATCATCAGCAAACAGCAGCACCGCCTTGAGAAGAACCGGTTTATAGGAGTAACTCATGTCCATCTGCCGCACCATATCCAGAAACAGGTCCTTACGATTGGAGTCGTCGATCAGCGTCCAGCCATATTGCTGGGCATATTTTTGAAGTGTCTCCTCTTTGAAATACTTGAAGGTCCTGTGCTCGCTCATGGGTACCACCAGATCGGGAACCAGCAGGCCCTCCCTGACATATCGCTCGAGGGTCTCTGTCTGCACATCCACCCGGCGGACAAACTCCATCTGTGAGATCATATCGGCGGCTTCCTCCTGCCAGTTGAAGATATCTACCAGTTCGTAGTCCAGGGCATCCACCGGCCAGTCGGTGAGGGCTTCCGGGCGCTCGCCCCGGTCGTAGAGGCCCTGCTCGGCTGTTTTCTGCTTCTTGGTTCCCAACACCAGGGCGCCGGGTTTGTACTCCTTCAGTCGGAACAAACGGTGCATAGAATAAGGCATATTGTACTGGCTGGCGTTATCTACAAAGTCAAACACCATCAGGCTCTCCTTGCCCGGGGCCAGCCGCATACCTCGTCCCAGCTGCTGGGTATAGAGCACCTTGGACATGGTGGGCCGGGCCATAAACAGCACCTCGGTGGCCGGGCAGTCCCAGCCCTCATTGAGCAGGTCACAGGCGCACAGCACTTTGGTTTCGCCCTTTTCAAACCGGGCTAGTACCTCCCGGCGGTCACTGGCCTTGATCTCACCGGACACCGCCTCGGCGGCCACACCCGCATCATTGAGCCGTCCGGCGATCTCCTGGGCGTGTTTAACGGAGGCGCAGAAGATGACGGTCCGCTTGTTCTTCACATACTGGAGCCAGGTGTCCACGATGAGTTGGTTGCGCTCCGGCACATAAATCTTGCTCTCCAGGTCCCGGATGTTGTACTGGACGCTGTTGAACCGCACTTTGGTCAGATCGATGTTGGTATGGATGCGAATGCACCGCACCGGCACCAGCTCGCCAATCTCTACGGCGGTCTGGATATCCAGTTTATGGGCGGTATTTTTGAAAATGTCCAGAATATTCTTGTCATCGGCCCTCTCCGGTGTGGCCGTCAGCCCCAAAGTAAATTCCGGTGTAAAATAGGACAGGACCTTCTGATATGTATCAGCAGAGGCGTGGTGGGCCTCGTCCACAATGATGTAGCCGAAATCGTCCGGTTTGAACCGCTCCAGATTCAGAGCAACACTCTGAATGCTTCCGCAGACCACGAAAGCGTCGCTCTGCTTCACATTCTCCACATAGCGTCCTACTGTGGCCCTGGGCCACAGCTCCCGGAAGGTCTTGGTGGCCTGATCCACCAGCTCCACTGTGTGGGCAAGGAACAGCGTCCGTTTGCCGAACCGTTTGGCGTCCATGACGGCGGTCACCGTTTTGCCGGTGCCGGTGGCGTGGTAGAGCAGGGCGATGGTCTCAAAATTGCAGCGCATCTCTTCCAGAGCTGCCAGAGCCTGCTTCTGGTGCTCCTTCAGTTCCAGCTGAGAGCCATCCAGGGACTTGCCCCGCTGAGTGGGGAGATAGTCCTCAATTTCCTTGAAGCTGGGATGTTGGCCCAGGAATACCCTCAGTTCATCTTTCACGGTTTCCGGCTGCTGCTGTATCTGCCGCACCGCCCAGCGGTATACATCCCAGCCCAGGCAGATCATGCTGTTCTGCTTGAGCAGGTCGTCGTAGAACTTGTTCCGGGAGACCAACTTGGGATTGTGGGAAGCCTCGTCATCGATCTCAATGGCCACCTTCCGTCCGCCGTTTTCAATCAGAAAGTCAGCAAACCGGCTGTTCTGGTAGATGTCGGAGAAAGGGTACTGGGAGTATAGATAGCCGGCTTTCTCAGCGCCAAAGGTATCAGAAAACAGTTCAATGAACAGATCCTCGGCACTGCTGCCAGAGACAGAGCGGTAGGTTTGCATGGGTATCACCTCGGTTCACAAATGAAGATTGATGGCTAAGCCTTCAACATATCCATTGGGATAGTGAAACTGCTTTTGTACAAAGTCGAATGTCGGATTCAAGTCGTGAATAATTGCGTGATGGTTAGGACATACGATCATAATATTATTGGCGTTGTTATGAAAACTGTCCACCGCCCCGCTTGGCCGCTTTGTCTGCCCGCACCTGCTCCAGCTCTTCCAATGTCCAGCCACGGGCTTTTACAACAGCCTGCATAACCTCCAAAAGGTCAGCCAGTTCCTCAAGGGACTTACTCTCCTGATACTCAGCCAGCTCTTCATTTAATTTCCGATCCAAAAGGGATATGTAGTCCTCATCAGAGAGTGTTTCACAGATGCAGCTTTTCCCGTCTGCTTCGATAATCTCCGGGATACGATCGCGCACCAGCTTGTGGTATTGTCTCATCTCCTCACCTCTTCTGGAGACGATCAAGCCAGGACTTTTTAAAGGGAATATCAAAAAATGACCTCGCTTCATCCAGATTCATTACAACCCACTCCCTCGATTTATGGGGTTCCAGGGTCTCGGGAAGCTCTTTTAAGATACGGTCCGCTTCCCAAGGCGCTCCTGCATTATAGCGAATCTCATTATTTCGTTCCGAAAGCTCAAAAGAAGAACGGCTGGTGTTCCATGCATTGCGGATGGTTTTGATAGCATAGCTGCCGGTTACCTTTTCACTGAAATAGTCCTCCAGGGTAAGCTGACGTATGTAGTTGGGCCAGGGTGCTTCCGCATATTCCCGGAAAATTTCCTCCAGAACACGGGATGATTCAGCCAAGATATCTGGAGCACTTTCGGACTCGTCGCTTTTCATTTCTTCCAGCAACTCTGAAACAATCCCCAGCATTCGCCGCAGATATTCCCGATACAACGCCGTTCCAACTTCTTTCTGCACAGTACGCACCACGCTGCTGCGCATAACCTCCGTGTTCGTAAGTCCAGCTTGCACACGGCAAATTACCGTGCGGCGAATCACCTCCGGTGCCACCGCTTTCACATCTTCATTGGCACTGATAACCACTGCCGGGTAGTGCAGAAGTTTGTCCGCAACACCAAAATCGTCATTTTTGATGGTTTCGATCGCGTGTTGATTAAATCGAGTATTGGTCAAGTCATCCACAATAATTGGTGCGCCTTTTACAGTACGCTTTAACCCTTCAATGCTGGAGCGGGTAAATTCAGGCGCAGAAATTTTTGTTTTTTGGCCGATCATCATTTTCAGCAGGGTTTCCAGAAAGCTGGTCTTTCCTGCTTTACTCTGGCCATATACCAAGCCAAACACTGGATAAGGAAGCAAATTTTGATTGTAGCACACCGCCATATCCCGCATGCAAGCCATAAAAGGAGAACAGAAAAACCAGTTAGCAAACTCAAAGTACCTCCGCTGCATTCCCGTCACATTACCATGAAATTTCTCATAACCGTCCATGTATTTTAGAAAAAGAGAAACATCTTTCTGGATTTCTGCGGCGGATGGATGCAAATCCAGGTTGACACCGTTGAGTCGTACCATCATCTCGTCAGGAAATACTTCCAACTGCGGATACTCGCTTTGTAGTTCCTTTTCCTGAGTCTGAGCCGCCACAACCTGGCGGCGGATGGATTTGATTTTATCCGGCGAAAGTATTAGCTTTCCTTTTTTATCCGGCTTTGGTACGGAGGAAGCAAATTTTCCAGCCAGATTTTTTACATCCAGGACAAACCGGACTTCCTCCTTGGCTTCCTCCGCTGGTTGCAGTACCAGTGCCTTCTTTACCTTGACAGTTCTCGCAATGGGAAGTTCCTCCAAATTGGTCCCATCATCGGCAAAGAGCAGTGTCTCCTTTGCAATCTGGTCGGTGCAGTCTTCCCGAAGCTGGCAGTAACAGTCCCAGTACCAATCATAGGCTGCATCACCGTCCACATAGCAGATATTCTCCCGCTGATATCCTCCAAATGCCGAACGGGACAGGTTGGCAGACCCCATAATCACCCGTTTACGCCCATCCTGAGAAGATAATAAATAGAGCTTCTCATGAGATAGCACACTGCGAGCCACGAAAAATCGCAAGCTGCCATTCCCGATCCGGGAAACCAGATCCAGTTTCATTTTGCTGGCGGTGTCCCGCATGCGTTCGACCATTTTGCACTGATAGGCCATAACCTCTTGCAGAGAGTGGGAAATCACCTCGTCGCAGCCGAACAGAATCTCTGCTTGCTCAAAGAGGTCAATCAGCTGATAGACAAAGTCGATGCCGGAGGAATATGTAATCGCATGCAGCGTATCAAATCCAGAAAACAATTCTTGCCAAGTGCAGGACTCCGCCCCGTCGAATATCATTTTGACAACATCAAGAGATGCCGATGGCTGAATGTTAATTTGCTGCTGTCCGCTTTCCGTCATATCAAATAAGGATAAGTTTTCCATTGTTTTCCCTCCAAAAAACCATTTATCCATGCAGAGTTATGGATCAAAATTGTGATGCTTCTTCTCGCAGGGCAGTATTTTCAAAAAGATCTGCAGCACTCTTCATAGCTTTTACTTACCCCACCACCAACTTATTTGTCTTCTTCAGGAACTTGGCAGGAATTGGCTGCTCCAGCCTCCAGGTAACATTCATAGGACGAGAGCCTTCATGTTTGACATAATAGACCGGACCTAAAAATACAAATGGCTGCGCTCCATAGATGTCAGACTTCTGCTCCCGGACAAACAAGAGCGCATGGCCACTCCCCTTTTTCTTTGAGATATACCGCTTGCCAGTGGGCGATGTCTCCGAAGTTGTGCTCTGGCTTTGCCAATGAAATAGCCATTCATTGATGGAGTAATCATGATAGGCCGTTGTTGGCGAATAGTATTTATCGGCTTTGTTGAGAGTAGTAAAGAAAATATCCGTATTCTTTTCCCTCAGGTGCTTGACTCCTTCGGACACGGAATAGTCTTCAACGAAGTCCAATGCCGCAAGAATTTGTGCACGGGTATAGGAACAGTGAACATCCAAAGGACAAGGAAAATCCAGATTCACTGGTTTCCCTACCACAGAAATCCTATCCAGACATACAGTGAGCAGCTCCATTGTTTCTTGATACAAAGCTTCATTTTCCCGGAAAGCACAAATACCCTCCAGATAATTCCCAAAACCAAGCTTTTCCGGCGGCCGTCCCCACACTGTGGAATAGAACATTTTAAGCATAAGTTGCTCCAGTTCCGGCAACTCTTCCCACTGTAATTTCTCTGCTTGCGGAAGTTGTTTCAGCAGATAACGAATCAGACGCTGAGAATCCAGTGTACTCAGCCGAAGGAGGATTTTAAATGCAGCATCATGCAATGGATCGTCTGAGAATTCTTTTAAACCAACCTTTGCACACAAATCATAGAAGGTGGTTTTCTTCCCATAAATAGCCCGGGTATCCAAGTGATAGTGGTCCAGGAAGCTCACCAATGTCAAAGGTTTCCCGGTATCTTCCTCAAAAGTAGAAATTCGGTCCAGCAAGCCAGATTTACGCTCAATCGAACTTTTGATATTGTCCAGGACATACTGAGCAGCCTTCTTCTCCAGCTGTATATAGCAACCCTTGGGTACCGAAACAAATCCATCCTTGATCTCCCGGGTCACGCTGCGGGTGGTATTGCTCAGCAAGGCCGCAAACTTGTCCTCAAAGTTATACCGCTTGTTGGCCTGGCCGATAAAGTCCAACACTGTCAGACATTCTTTCCCTTCCGCAAGCCGCAGACCACGGCCCAGCTGCTGAAGAAAAATCGTCAGGGACTCCGTGGGGCGCAGAAACAGTACCGTATTGACCTCCGGGATGTCCACGCCCTCATTATAGATGTCCACCACAAAGATGAAGCGAATCTCTCCATTCACCAGCCTCGCTTTGGCAGTTTTCCTCTCCTCCTCAGAGGATTTTCCAGTCAGGAAGATGGAGGGAATACCGTGGCTGTCGAAATAACGGCTCATGAATTCTGCGTGATCGACAGAGACACAAAAACCCAGGCCTCTGACTTCGTCAATATCCGTCACATATTTCAAAAGCGAAGACACTGCCATATCGGCACGACGATTGGCTATCGCACCGCTCAGCGTGTAAATATTGGACAACTCTCCCTTGTCATAGCCGCCGGCACTCCACTTTAGAGTATTCAGATCCACCGTATCGGTCACACCGAAATACTGAAATGGACACAGCAGCTTGCGGTCAATGGCCTCCGGCAGTCGAATTTCCGCAGCAATCCGATTGTTGAAGTACGGCAAAATACTTTTACCATCCATACGCTCCGGAGTAGCTGTCAACCCCAACAGAATTTGAGGCTGGTAGTAAACCAGAAGCTTTTGATAAGTAGGGGCCGCAGCATGGTGGAACTCGTCCACAATAATGCAGTCATAAAAATCCGAGGCGGTCTTGGAAGCAAAATCCTGGGAGTGAAAGGTCTGAATAGAGAGAAACAGGTGATCGATACGGTCGGCAGAGACAATTTCTTTCTTGAGCTCCGTGTACATCTGGGGCTCATGGATGGCTCCCGTAAACAGACTGCTCTGGGCAATAGAAGTCTCTGGCCGGCTCAGATCAGCAGCCGTTTTGCCCACCGCCAACCGTGGGTCCTGCTCCCGCAAAAGCGCAAGAAGCTGCTCCGCCCGCTGATCAACGCCCAGCACAGCAAAGTCAGTTTCCCCGGTTATGTTCTGGATGAGATCCACAATCTGATTGACCAAACCGATCTGTTTGGAAAGGTCCCCACCATTATCCACCACATTATCCAGGCCCTTCTGCACCACATCTGCCAGATACTGCGCCAACACCTTGGAGGCTTCCGCCTTGTCAATAGGTGCAACTGATTTGCGGGCGTCAGGAACCTCCGAAAGCTCATGTTTCAGGGCGGTATTGATGATTTGTTCATAAAGGCCAGGAGATAACATAAAATCCACTCTTCCCATCTTTGCTTCGTAGATGTATTATATATTCAGTATACCTGGAATTCCAAAATCCGGCAAGGACTGATTGCAAAATATCAATCAGGATATCCATCTCAGATCATATCCTTGATGAAGTTTTCTTTCGCTTTCAGCCCATTCAATTCCTGTTTTCCTTTGCTTCCACAAACCACTTGTTTCCTTCCTGAAACAGATAGGGCTCCTTTCCACAGATCAGCACAGTGTATCGTATTCCACCACCGCCCACCTTTTGAGAGGCGGCGCGGCATTTATAGATGATCCGATCAATAGGAAAAACCAGGCCGTTTTCCCACCGAATGTACCGTGGATACACACATCCTTTTTGATCCACATCCACATTCACAGATACATAAGTTTTCTGGCATCCTGTACTTTTCCATAAGCAGCCTCTGTTCCTGAAGCCAAGAAATCCTATAAGCCTTCTGTTGGTGCACCAAATACTCCTGTGTCACAAAAGATGTGGCCCGGTTTTCCCCTACTGATAAGGACTTGCTTTACAAGCTATTCTGTAAAAACGCAGAGCTTCTCTTTGAAGGTATTTTTGCTATATATTTTCTTTACACTCCCCGGCTGCGACTTTCACTAAAACCACCAAAGCAAAAGGGCTTGCCGCCCGCAATATACAGGCAGCAAGCCCTTTTCGTTGCCAACACAGCTGCTGTGTGCTATTTCAACAGCTGCTCCACCTGCTCCGGTGTGCAGCAGGATGCGTGAGCCAGCTGATTGCGGCAGGTGTGCAAAAACCGGATCCTCTTCCGATCCTCTTCACTGGGGATGTAAAGCGTATAAAAGCCATCCTCCATTTTCGCTCCCATCAAATAGCTTAATGTTCCCAGTTCCACATCCATGGGCTCTTGAAGAATCTGGTTATACTGGGTGATCCCGCCACTTGCCAGCACTTCCCGAATCTGCCTTTCATACCGCCCGATCAGTTCCACCCGTTCCAGTTCGATCATAGGAAACAACACCTGCACCTGAGCGGACCACAAACGATGCTCCAGCAGGGCCATATCTCCATTTCTGTAATGCCACAGGACATGGTTGGAGCCATTTTCTCCCCGGCGCATGAAATCGGGCATCTGATCGATCTGCCTGATGCCCTCCAGCGGCGATTCCACCCGAAAATCCAGGCTTTGCAGCATTGTCTGGGAAATTTCTGCATCAACGCCGCAGATGGCTGCCGTACAGACTGCAATATATTTTTTCCACCCATCGGAGTATTGTTTCTGGTTTCCCAATACAAAGCTATTGAACAGCTGCACATCATAATTGCTGACACAATCGGAAAAATTGATCACTCGCAACAGATTTGTTTCCGTCACAGAGGTGTTCTCATTTACTTCCAGCACAAAAAGCCCCTGGGCTGCCGATCTCTGGGAAAAACCGCGGCAAAACCGGATCCACTCTCCTGCGACATCCGGATCGATCCCCTTGATCCAGACGATCCGGTTTTTGATAATATCTTTTGCCGATATGTAATCCTGTACCGTCACCTTGGATTTTTCACGATAGCCCCGGCTGATGGTAGGCGTAGCAAAGCGATCCAGAATAAACCGGCCGGGCTGCATCTGCCGGGCGTTTTCGTTCCGAAGATCGATCAGTTCAATGACCACATCGCTGCAATCGGAACGCTCGGAAATCGCCGATTGTCTCCTCGCTGATTTGGGCCAGCATCTGGGAGGCCGCATCCTGATAGGGCTTTAGTGCCATAGCATACATATCCAATGTGGATTGAACCGCTGCAAACCGGGTAAGGATTGCTTCCGCCTCTTTCATCTGCTGCCGAAGCACACGGCCCCTGCTGTTTTCTGCAGCTTGGACATACAAATCCACGCTTTTGCCCATTTCGGGCAGCTCCTGGGGTGTGGTCAATTCTTTAGCCGCTCCATAAATCCCCTGGTATTGGGTACGAAGAAATGTCACATCATCACAAAGAGCAGACATATCACTTACGGAAGGAACCCGACCATCGGAAACAGTTACCAACAAATCTGTCAGCTGTTCTTTTACAACACTTGCCTTTTGATGAAACAGATGAAGTTGGTGCTGAATTTCTTGAATATTCATAAGCTCCCCTTTCCACAACTGCATATTGATACCAAAAATCATGAAGTTTTTTTCATTATATATCTCGACAAAATTTTTATCAATAATTTCTAGTTGTTTAACTATTTTCTTTGTCAGGATGCGATTGCAGCAGATGATGCAAGGGCCTGACAGTCTGATTTGGATGGGCTGGATGGAAAAACCGCCATCTTCAAAGAAATGAACCTGGATGAGGCACAACAGCAAAGGAATGGAACAGGCAGATCGAAGGTCGTAAGGCATAAGCATGAACGAGAAATGCTGTAATACCTACCTTCTTCCTCATCCTGTTGCGGAAAATGCTCAGAAAATTGCCCTTCTCCGTTTTGGAGAAGGGCAATTGGGGTAAATAGGCTCATTCCTATTGCAGTGATTCTTTATTCAACCTACCCATTTCAATCCACGCTCCCCGTGGGGGGAGCGACCGTCGACGCCGGCAAGGCGACGATCATGGCTAATCTATTTCAATCCACGCTCCCCGTGGGGGGAGCGACTCCAGGCTCATGCCGGATTCCATGCGCATTTTATTATTTCAATCCACGCTCCCCGTGGGGGGAGCGACTTGGCTGCGCTCGTCAATATGAATAGACTACTGGATTTCAATCCACGCTCCCCGTGGGGGGAGCGACAAACAGCCCGGTGTAATCCTGGCTCTTCCCTCCGATTTCAATCCACGCTCCCCGTGGGGGGAGCGACCGATGATCCACTGGGCCGTCTGGGCGTTGTCGTATTTCAATCCACGCTCCCCGTGGGGGGAGCGACCCCCATCATGCCACCCCCTTGCAGAGGTGTGTGGATTTCAATCCACGCTCCCCGTGGGGGGAGCGACTTGGAAGCTCTCAGCTGAGTAAAAAAAACATGGATTTCAATCCACGCTCCCCGTGGGGGGAGCGACCTGATCTATATTTTGTCCTGCGCCTTCGGCCAATTTATTTCAATCCACGCTCCCCGTGGGGGGAGCGACTTTTCCGCTGTCGCGCACACATCCAGCGCAAAATATTTCAATCCACGCTCCCCGTGGGGGGAGCGACCCTGCCCCAGGATGAGGCGGGGCTGCATACCAAAGTATTTCAATCCACGCTCCCCGTGGGGGGAGCGACGCAGGGCAGGAGATCGACCTGGACCAGGCCATGCGGATTTCAATCCACGCTCCCCGTGGGGGGAGCGACGTGATCATCGGACATCTTCCCATCACGATGCCCTTTATTTCAATCCACGCTCCCCGTGGGGGGAGCGACAGCAGATTTGCACAACAGCACCTCTGCAAATTGATAGAACTTAAATAAATTTTAGCTTATCCAAGAGTAAGATTTCAAGTGGAATCTTTATCATTCCCCGGCAAAGGGTCTCATTCTGGTGCGAACCTCCCAGGCCATGCGTGATCGCTTCCTCTTCGCACCATTATAAAATCAATGGTTCTTCCGGCTGATAGGAAGGTTTGCATCCGAAATGCTCTGCCTTGTTTTCATATCGTTTCCCCAGGTAATAAAAACGCAAACTATCCTTCTCCGGGTCCATAATGGATAAAAGTTTAGCCTGAAGCAGTTTACACTGGGCTGTGTCCAGCAGACACTCAAACACTGAGCACTGGACCCGCTGGCCATAGTTGACACATTGCCTGGCGATCTGCCGCAATCGTCTGCGCCCTGCGGCATCTTCTGTGTTGACATCATATGTGATCAATACCAGCATAACATCCTCACTTCCATAAAAATGGCGGATATGCCTCCAAATCGCCTCGCAGAAACCGGGCCAGAAGCAATGCCTGCAAATAGGGCACCAGGCCCCATGGCACCTTCTCTCCCAAAAATGGATGGGTCAAGCTGTCTTTCTTTCGCTCCTGCCACCGCTGGAGAAAGGTTCGCCTTCCACTCTCGCTGAGCAGCACACCGCCATTTTCCCGATAAACAAAATCGGTTTTCTGAAAGATCCGGTTGTTGATACAGGTCAACACGAACCGGTCCGCCATACAAGGACGAAATTCCTCCATCAGATCCAGAGCCAGGGAGCTGCGGCCCGGCCGATCCCGGTGGAGAAAGCCCACATAAGAGTCCAGGCCCACACTTTCCAGAGCCCCTGCGCAGTCATGAGACAGTAAACTGTAAGCAAAGGAGAGCAGAGCGTTCACCGGATCCAGCGGCGGCCGGCGGCTGCGTGTCTCAAAATGGAACACCGACCGGTCCCCCAGGATCATCTGATCGAATACGCCAAAATAAGCAGCTGCACTGGCTCCTTCCATCCCCCGCAGGCTGTCCAGATCGGTCTCCTGCAGCAACTGGGACAGCATGGTCTTCAGCTGACCGGATACCTCTCCCAGCCGCTGATCATCCACCCGAAGCCCATGATCACGACGGGTACGCTCAATGCTCCAGCGGGCATTGTGGACCTTTCCGAACACCATGGCCCGTGCGATGCCGCAGCTTTGTACCGGGTCGTCTGCCATGCGGTATTGTGTGCGGCGCAGCAATACATTTCCATTGGCTTCACCGGTGACTCGAGCCAGAAATTTTCCTCCAGGTGTGCAAAAGGACAAGGAGATTCCCCGCTGGGCACAAGCCCCCATCAAAGCGAGAGAAGCGCCGGGATAGGCAAAGGTGAGGATGGCAGTCAATGTGTGGAGAGGATAACGGGCCACCGCCTCCTTTTCCCGGCTGGCCACCACATTTTCTCCATCCAGGGAAAGATAGATGTCCTCCGAAGTCACAAACAATGTATTGAGCAGATGTCTCACGGCTCCACCTCCATGGCCTGACGCAGATAAGCATTCACATCGTTTTCCTTCATCAGGGCCGGCAGACAAAGCTCCTTCAAGGAACAGGCATTGCAGGATCTGGAACGCCGGACCTTGGGCGTGTATCCCCGACGGTAAAGCTGATGCATCTCCTCCAGCATTGCCTTTACCTGCTCCCGCAATTCCCTGGAAAAGGACACCGATGTTCGCCGCCGGGTCTCGCTGTAGAAAATAGCTCCTTCCGAAACCGTACAGCAGAGCATTTCCTCCAGGCACATGGCCTGGGCGCACAGCTGCAGCTCGTCGGCCCGATGAGGCTTGGGCGAGCCCCGCTTGTACTCAACCGGAAAAGGAACCCACAGCCCCTCTTCTCCCCGAAGGGAGATGCCGCCGGGATCTGCACGAAACTCCACCACATCGCATTTTCCGGAGATCCCCAAAGCAGCGGATGCCACAGACAATCCCCGCAGGATCAGTATATCCCCCCGGCGTTCCCGGGCCTGTTCATCGTGAGCCCGGCGATGGAGCAGATCTCCCTCCACTGTGCGCAGATTTTCCCTCCACTGCTGCTCAATATGAATGAGTGCCCACTGCCTTCGGCAAAAGGCAAAATGCTGCAGGCCGGACAGCTGGAGGAAGTCCTCCTCCCGATAGATCACCCCATGCGCTGACAGGTGATGCCGTCAGGCAGCGAATCTTCGTCCACCGAAACGGTGTAATCCTGATAGGAACGGGCAGGCGCCGTATTATCCGGGTCCTTCCGGCCGACTTTCACTGCATCAAAGAGCTTCCAGGCCGGGGCGCAGCCCAACTCGCTGTCATGCTTGAAAACAATCAGCTCCCGCACGGCCATTTTACCCCGGGCTGCGGAGTGGTCATGCTCAAACATATTGAGGATGGCCTCCCACAGCAGAGACAGGTCCTCTTCCGAAAAACCGGTGGTTTTGCGGGCCAGATTGGCGGAAATATAACCTTCACAGCGGTAGAGGCCATAGGGAACGATGTACTTCCGGCCCATTTCTGTTCCCTTCTTTTCAGCATCCGCTTCGGTGGTAATGGCCACACGAGTGATAGTGACCTCCTGCGGCACCACCGGCTCTATGCTGCGGGCAAACCCCAGCTGCACCGGCCCCCGCACCTGACCGCAGTTCAAGGCGGCCTTGACAAAGGTGGTCATCACGGCGCCGAAAGTGCGAATATCATAAAAATTCTTACACATCCAGTCCCGGATCTTCCGGTCCAGATCGGGGTCGGCCTTCTTTTTTTCCTTCACATTTTTCTCTGTGATATCCAGTTCGGCATAAGCCTCTCCGTCACTGCGGTTCAAAGGCACCCCGTCCTTCACATAGATGCGCCAGCCGGTGGCCTCTTCCTTCACCGTCTCCACATAGTTGCGGATCTTCCGCTTGAGACACACATCCGTCACGATGCCCAGACCAGTTTCCGGGTCCACCCGGGGCATATTGCCGGCGTCGGGATCGCCATTGGGATTGCCGTTTTCCACATCGAAAAGAATGACAAATTCATAGCGGTTCTTAATGGGCTCAGACATATTACTTTTCCTCCTTTTTTTCAAAACGGCTCTGGGTCTGGTGGTAATAGCCCAGCTGGAAAGAACCCTGCTGGGGCAGATTCAGGCGGGAAGGATATCTTTCTCCCAGTTTGGAAAGCAAGCCTGTGATCTGCTTATCGTAATAAGTGCGCAGGCCGCCATCCAGCTTTTTCAGATGCTTCTGGGCCAGATTCACCAGCACCGGAAACACTACGGCCGGAGTGGCCGAAGCGGAATTGAAATACTTGTCCTTGATGGTGGTATTGATGCCGGGGTTGGCGCTGGACTGAACGGCTTCCAGCACGGAAAACAGCCGCCCCAGGTTGTAAGGAACATTGGTGCTGTCCGGATTGAGTGACACAGTCAAAACCTCCTTTGGTACATCGGGATGTGTATTTTTCAGATAATATGCTTTGAGAATGGCCGCCCGGCCTCGGGTCACACTGTGTTCTGCCCGGATGCGCAGGGCCACACCATTGAGCAAGGTGGCCGGATAACGGGTATCGGTGAGAACAGAGCGAAGCACCTCGCCAGCCATGTTGGGGGCCGGGGTCTTGTCCCGGCTGTTCTGATTGACCGTCTCGTCCAGCAGTTTCCACATGGGAATGGTGTCAAATTTGTCATAGGCGGGCTTTACAATTTCCAGCCGCTGCTGGTGAGCCTGGGCGTTGCGGAGAAAGGCTCCGAAGCTGTTGCGCAGGAAAAAGCGTACCGAAAGGCGGGCTGCATTGGGAGAAAGCCCCAAAATGTAGAAATCCATATCCGGGTCCAGCCGCGCTCCATCCAGTTCCACCGCATTTCCACTGCACAGACCTTTCAGTGCGCTTTGCAGATCCGACAATGTATAGGCCGGCTCCTGTCCGAAGAACATCCAGCCCATCGTATTCTGATAGACATCTCCGCCGCATCTGGCCCAGCAGACCACAGTGGTATCCCCCATCCGGTAGACATGCTCCCGGTCCGAGAGAAGGTGGTTCAAGGCGGTGGTATAGGCAAAAGCGGCGTATTTGCTGGTGGGAGCATTGTAATTCTGCTCTTTTCCATAGGAGCAAAATGCCGGAGCGTTGAAGGATACCAAAGCAGCTCCACTGGACTGAGCCCCATACACATTTTTCACAGAAGGATGGGTGCTCTCCACCGTTCCATGTTCTCCTGTGACCAGGCAAATCATCTGCAGCCCATCCCCTTCGGCCCGATAGTGACCGTCCCATGCCCGCCGGACCAGCGCATCCTCATGGACAAAGGCGCCGTCATGCCGGAACACCAGATTGCCTCCCGCCATAAGCTCCTCCCAGCAGTCGGCCAGTGCGGGATGACCGGCGGCCTGTTCCGGTTGCCATGTGCGGAAAAAGGCCAGCACCGCTTGGGCAGCCGGGCTGTCTACCCCATCCAGCAGCTCCTCATGAAGAGCCTTGCACGCCTGGAAACATTCCAGGGTCCGCTGGGGCTTTCCCTTGTTGTCTGCGCCCAACAGATAGCTTGCGTTGTCACAAAGAAAATTGGGAACGATCCCCACGGTGCGTTTCACCGGCGCAGGCAGCCTCATGATCTGAGGGCGTAGCACGGTCTTTTTCCCTTTCTTCTGCTCTGTCTGCAGGGAAACCACCTGTTCCAGCGCTCCCTCCGGGCCGATGCACAAAGCATAGGAAACTTTGGCCTCTCCCCAGCCAAGGGGGGAGATCTGACCGCTGTTTTCCAGCGTGCGGTAATATTCCGTCAGCGCCTGCAAGATCATCGCCGCACCTCCTCGCTATCCCAGGGCGGAACCTCCAGTACACCATCCCGGAGGATCCCCCGGAAAAAGAGGGGAGTGATATTCTCCGGATCGGTATAATCCATGTCATAGAGCATCCACCCCAGGTCCCGCTCTCCCTTCAGTTCCTCCGGGACATCCGGGACACCTTCCCACGGGCGGAACTGAGCGGAAAACTCCCGGCAGCCGAAGTAGGGCTGATGATAGAACTGTCCTTTCCTGATCCGCCGTTTGACGATGTCCTGGAATTTTCCCGGGTTGTCCCCCGGCGCCGCCTGCTCCGTCATTTCGAAATGGGCCTCGATCACATACCGCACATCCCGCAGCAGCAAGGCAGCCCGCTGCTGGATATCATCCGAAGTGCTGAGATACAGCTCTCCTTTCCCACGCTCCATCACCGTACGAGCAGTGCGGGCGGGAATGGTGGATTTCACCTCATTGCGCCGCAGATTGGTAAAGCGGATGGGAGCACAGACATGAATACGATCAATAGACCAATGTATTCCCGGGTGCCAATAAATGGCCTCGATCAATCCCCGGGCAGCCGAAGGGATCATCACATCATAGCTGACCCGCTCCACCTTCATCTCCGGCCGGGTAAACAGGGCATAATTCCCCCAGACTTCCAGCTTGATAGGCATACGCGTCACTCCTTTCTGATTTTCGTTCTGGTCTGATTTCAATCTATCACGCAGCTATACGCAAGTCGATATATCTTTTCTAATTCAGTGTTTACGCTTCCCCACGGTCTTTTAAATAAACAATCCCTTCCCGCTGTCAGCCTCCAGAGATAGGCCGGTGTCCTCCCGGTACAGATCCGGGTTTCGCAGAATGGCTGCGCCGTTTTCCAGAACCTCCAGATCCCCCGCTGCCTCCAATGCAGCAAAGTGCTTTTCATAAACAGATACCCCATACTGTCCCAACATCCGCAGCAGCTTTCGCCCTCCCTCACCGGCGCGCAGCCGTTCCAGCAGCTCTGCGCCTTCTTTCCACGGGATATACACCGTCCGGGTGGGGCTGTCGATGAGATGAAACTTCCGGTCCACCACGCGGAAGGGGAAAAACTGGGATTGGATAAGGGACAGGATTCCTTCTTTATCCTGGGCCTCTCTCCCCTTCAGATCCAGTAATTCAGAAAAATAATCGTGGATGGCCTCCTGAGAGGTCATATCGTCATGGCGGGACATGGCCGCCTTCCCTGCGCCAATGGCCGCAGAAAAAAGCGGCGATGTTTTCCCCTCCCCCTCAAAGATGTAAACCACACTCTCCTCCAAGGGTCGCCGACCTTCCCGGTTGCACCGTCCGGCGGCCTGCAAAACAGAATCCAGCCCAGCCTGCTCCCGGAACACTGTGGGGAAGTCCACATCCACACCGGCCTCAATGAGAGAAGTGGACACCACCCGGCAGCAAAGCCCCTCTTTTAGACGGCGCCTGATCTCCCTGAGCTGCTCCTTCCGATGCCGGGGACACATCAGCGTGGACAGATGGAAGCTGCCTTCTCCATCCAGCCGTTCGAATACCTCCTGGGTCGCCTTTCTGGTATTGGCAATGCACAGGACCTGGCTGTGGGTGTTGAGCTGTGCAGCCAGCTCATCCCAGGTCAAAGAGCCCACCTTCTGAAACCGCACCCGGCGGAACACCTCCCATTGGCAGGTATCCGGCGGGCACAGCTCCCGCATGGGAAGCTGGGGGAGAAATTCCTGGAATATCTTTTCCAGGGCCGGCTGTGTGGCTGTACAGAAAACAGCGGAGACACCGTAATGATCCACCAACTGGGAAATAGCCCAAATGCAGGGCCGCAGATAAGGAACAGGCAGCATTTGGCCCTCGTCAAGGATCACCACGCTGTCCGCGATGTTGTGGAGCTTGCGACACTGAGAAGAGCGGCAGGCATACAGCGATTCAAAAAACTGCACCGCCGTTGTCACCACTACCGGAATATCCCAGTTTTCCGTGGCCTTGGCCAGGCGGATGGTATGGGGATTGGCTTCCTCCATATCATAGAGCACATTGGAATGGTGCTCCAATACATTCTCCTCCCCCAGGATCTCCCGGAACACTTCTGCCGTCTGTTCAATGATGGAGGTATAGGGGATGACATAGATCACCCGACGCAGACCGTGCTTTTTTGCGTGAGACAAAGCAAAGGCAAGGGAGGCCACGGTTTTTCCTCCACCTGTTGGCACAGTGAGGGAAAACAGTCCCGGCGCCTGTGCCTCTCCTTCTTCCATGCACCGCTTCAGGATCTTGCAACGCTGGGCATTCAGCTCTCCGCGGGGTGGAAACCAGCCTGATATGTACTCCTGAAGACTGTCCCACAGTTGCTTTATGGTGGTTGTGCTATTTTCTCTTCCCTGCCCCTCCATAAAGGCCTCGGTATCCAGAAAATCGGCATCCACCAGACAGGAATAGAGCATCCGGAGAAAAAACATCAGCTCCGGCCCCGATTGTTTCCGGAGAAAATCCGGAACGCCTGCATGGGGCCAGGTCACCTCCTGCTCCCAGGCCCCATAGGGTTCCAGACTTCCGGCCCTTTTGATGCGCCCCCACAAAGTGGCCTGATCCCCACTATCCGTCTGGCTTCCGCCATCAGGAAGGCCACCGTGGTGCCCGGCCACGGCGAAGGAAGCGAGAATCTGCCTGCGCCGCCAGCATTCCACCGCTCCGGCTGTGGAGTGATCCACCTGCATGGGGGCCCCATGCAAATGTTTCTGGAATGCCTGGGAATACTTTCCGATGTCATGGGTCATTCCGGCAAGGAAGGCCTGTTCATCACCGCCAAACGGCCTGGCAAAGCTTTGGGCCAAAGCAGCTGTACCGCGCAAATGCTCCAAAACAGACTGTGTCTCCCCCTGGTCTGAAATGTGAGCCAGATAAGAAGATTTCATCTTTCTCCCCCTTTGTTTTGTATCCATATTTTGATTATTGCAGAAGAAGAGTACAATAAAACGGACTATCTATTCCAATTTCTTCACCCGGCCGCGTATTTGGGATTATTTTATACGCCCAGAGAAACTGTAGATATATGCAAACAGCTTGAATCCAGTATATCATGTGCCATTCTCAGATACAATATTTCCCTTTTTAGCACAAAGGGGAGAGGTACATCATGTACCTCTCCCCCCTTCTCATGCCTTCATAGATGGTCAGGTGTTCCGCAAATCACCAGGCGCCCCGCACAGTCACAGAATAGGAATTTGCCCCTTTTAAAGCGAGGCGCTTTGCCCGTAACAACCATTAGAACATTCATCCAACCTCCATAACCATAATTTAATTCTTGGTATATAGCCAAAACCGCCGGCTTATGGCATATTGAATCCCACTCAATTTTTCGTCATTTTTGTCCGGGGACATCAAATCTATAAAGCCTGTATTGTGCTTATTTCTTATCTCTTTGTCCGCCCCAACAATTGCTCGGCCACCGCTTTCACCGAAGCCACCATCTTATCCCCATCCCACAGGTAGCTTCCCACAGGCCTTTGCACCGCAAAATCGGTGTGATGCGGGGTTCTTGGTCAATTCTACGATCAGAGAACAGGTGTTCCCAAGCTCCACTCAGCGGCCCCGAGTCATCCGATTGACATCGGAGATCCACACCTCCAGCTAAAAATGCTGATGGACAAAGACCATCACTAGTTTCGTGCCCTTTTCCTACAATACCTGGATGTGTCTTACACAAATCAGCTTCTATTTCAGCAGATCCGCCAGATAACCCTCGTCCCTCTCATGTTTTCCTTTCAGCTGTTTATATCGTTTTATCGCATCCACCAGCAGATCAATCCGGTCTCCGTAATAGTTGCGGTAAAAATCCGTGCTGTTGTCGTAACGAGTCCTATGATACACTATATGTTCTTTGCTAAAGATTTTGGGACTCTTTTTGGACTTCTCCTTTTCGAAGTCAGCATCCAAACCTTCCGAGATAATAAGCAGCATCTCCAGCTCCGGTTTTGTGCAGTACTTCTTCACATCCTTAATTTTGCCTTTGTATTCTTTGGGGATCTTCAGTTGGTCACTTAATTTGTCGCCGATTCTCAAAACATGGACATCCCCATGATACAGATTGAGTGCAGCTTTTACAGCAGAACTTTTTCCGATCTGCCTTGCATGATAGGGAACCAAGTTCAGCAAATCATCTTCTGTAAATATCAGCTTATCATGTTCCAACAGCATTTTTATGATCGCAAGTTCATTTGGTCCTTCACACATAATCAGATATTTCATCTCATTAGCTCCTTTTTCAAGGCCATGAGATCTTCATAATTCACGGAAGTATGAAAAACATCGTTGTAAAACTGTCGGCTTTTCAAAAGCTCTGCTCTGATGTTATAGGTTTCATACATATTCTCCAGATGAATTTTGCGGTCCGATTTGGCGATCCAAATGTTATCCTGGCGATTAAACAAGTCCAGAACTTCACAATAATGGGTTGTGAATATCAGTGTAGCCGATTTCTTATTCACCGTCTTATCCTTGAATAGGCTGATCATATTTTCCACCAAAGTTTTGTGAAAATGATTTTCCACTTCATCGATCAGCAGATCAAACCCATTTTCCAGCGCCGCAACCACAAAAATATAGAGCAGAACGCCCTTCGTTGTACCACTGGAAAGCATATAGACCAATTCAGAATCAGAGAGTTCTTTGACACGGTCCTGATAGACGAGCTTATAATTCTTTTCATCCATCATCTCCAAGCTCTGAATTTTGTCATCGAAAATCTTAATGACCTTGGCCAGAACTTCTTTCGATATTTCATAGGTCTTCATCGCTTTGAACACCAGGCGATATGTGTCTGCACCCTCACCCTCGCAATTGAAGTAAACTGCGCGGTTGGCCTTCTTTTTGAGCACAAAGAACACAATGGATGTGTCTTCCGGAAGTTCTCCCAAATCCTTGATCTCTTCAAATCCTTCGTCAGAATAAATTTTATTCACATTGGATTTGTAGTACTTTTTTCGATAGATGTGCTGCTCTGTAAAATTGGCCTTGCTTCCCAAATTCGGATCTGCTTTCAAAATGGTATTGTATTTATAAATGCAGCCCTCATGATAGAACATGATTTCCAATTTTACATTATCATAATCATAGTGTTTATTTTCCAAACGGAATTCACTGAGAATGGAATAACCGCATTCCATCAGCTCAATTGCAGAAGTTTTGCCGGATGCATTTTTTCCAACAAAGGCTATCGTATTAAACACATACAGTTCTTCTGCAATTTCCTGCAGCTCGTATTCTTTATCTTCACTGGTTTTCTTGGATTTTGCCACAAGATCGATTGTAAAATCATCGCAGCAATTTTTATAGTTTGATGCACGAATCCTCAACAGTTTCATCCAACACTTCCTCCTTTGCTTCCATCTTTATTTATTATAGCACAGAAACCGATTTAAACAACATTTTTGTTTAAATTTATTTCGAAGTTTCGTTTCCGCTGGATATACTATATTTTTACCTTCAAAAAAGATTATATGGGCTTCTTTGGAATTCATACACCAAAAGATACTCAATGCAGATTGCTTCTTTCAAACAGAAAAGCACACGGGCAAAACCGTGTGCTTTTTCTTCTTATTGATCTGCTGCAAGGCCGTCTCGGACAGCTTTTTCAGCTGCTCGTCGCTGCAATTTTTCTCCGCTTTCAGCTCGATCAGGATGCCCGGAAGACCCTTTTGCGTGGGCTTCAGCTGAATGTCATAGTGCCCGTCGCCCGATTCCCGTTTGGAGGTCACGAAAGCACCGCCCAGCAGGGCGCACAGCCCCAGCATAAAGCCGTGGTAGAAGTTCTCTCCGGCAGTATCGAAGGAGCTGACCGATTGGGTCAGCAGCGTCTGGATCTGCGCTTTCAGCCGTGCGTTATCGCCGGAGAAGATGGCCTCCTGAACGGAAATCGCCGTGGACGGCGGGATCAGATTCTCCAGCCGCTGCAAGATCTCCTTGTTATACACCAGAGAGATCTCCCGGTTGGGCAGGGAGACCTCGCACATAAAATCGCCGCTGAAGGAGGGCGTGGTTTTCAGCGCCTTCAGATAGCCGGTCACCAGCAGGAAGCTGTAAATGGTGGAGGGATTGCTCTTGATCTGCGGATAGATCACGCCGGTGTCGATGAAGGTGGTGAAGGTCTCGCCGTTGACCAGGGAGATCAGACGGTTATAAATCTCCTCGTCCGCCTGGGCAAGCACTTCCCCGATAATATCGTTGCTGCCGGTGGAGACCCAGAAGGGCCTCGGCTCACACTCGTTGCTGAAGTAGTTGACCACCGACCACGGGTTGAAAATCTCCGTCTTGCCGAAGCGCCGGGGGCGGGTGAACAGCCCCTTGCAAAAACTCGAAAAAGTGGCCTAAGCCACTTTTTCGACACGCTCGGCAGCCCCTCGGGCCTCTTTTTTTGTCATTCCCCTTGTGCTATACTGTAAGAAAAAGCAAGGAGGCATGGCTATGAGAGGGAAAAAGATCCTTTGTGTTTTGCTGGCGCTGCTTCTGGCGGTGTCTCTGGCCCCGGCCCCTGCCTGGGCCCAGAGCGAAAAGCAGGAGATCCAGGTGACCATTCAGACCGGAACAGGGACATCCGCTCAGGTTGCCCTTTCCTGGGAGGACAGCTGGTTTGCCCAGGAGCCTTCCCAATACCAGCAGGGCCTGGCCCAGGCATCTATGGTTCTTTCTGCCGCCGCCTATTCCCAGGGCCAGGGGGAAGAGCTGACCAACGCCCTGACCGGCCTGGGCTTTGAGCAGGTGGAGCTCTGCCACTATGCCCCGGAGGAAAAAGAGGCGGAAGATCAGGTGGCCTATGCCTTCGGCTGTAAAAAGCTGGCGGACACGGACAAAACCCTGGTGGCCGTCGTCATCCAGGGCACCGACGGCAGCGCCCAGTGGCGGAGCAATTTCCGCATCGGCGAAGGGACGGAGCACCAGGGCTTTGCCCTGGCCCGGGATGAAATGATGGAGCAGCTGGACAGCTACCTTGCCACCCTCTCAGATGATGAACCCCTGTTCTTTCTCACCGGCCACAGCCGTGGGGCCGCGGTGGCCAATCTGGCCGCCCAGCGCCTGACGGAAGAAGGCCAGCCGGTGTATTGCTGCACCTTCGCCACCCCGGCCACAGTGCAAAAAGAGGCCATCACCGAAGAAACCCCAGGCATCTTCAACATCATCAGTCCCCAGGACCCCATCCCCCGGCTGCCCCTGGCCGCCTGGGGCTATGGCCGCTATGGTCAGGACCGGTTCCTGCCCTCCCAAAGCTCCCGGGCCGATTACGCCCAGATGCAGGAGGAAGCGGCGCCCTTGTACCAGGATCTCACCGGCCTCTCCCTTCCCGATGCAGAAGGATGCCGTAACACCGACCGGCTCATTGCTCTTTTGGAAGCGCTGGCCCCTTTCCCTGCGGACTACATCCAGCGGCAGTTCACCCTGGGTTCGCTGATCCCCCGGCAGATCACTCTGGCGGAATATTTCCAGTATCTGTCCGACATTCTGGGCGGCGCCGCCGATCAGACCCAGGCCGCCTTTGTCTTTCTTTCCTCCCTCCAGGGTGATCTGGCCCCGCTGAGCCAGGCCCTCCGCAGCCTGCGGGGAGAGGACAGCCTGTTTTACAGCCACATCATGGCCTATTACCTGAGCTGGCTGTCCCTGGGGAAAAAGGCCCTGGACACCCAGTGCGCCTATCTGCGTCTTTCCAGCGAAACCCCTCTTTCTCCTGCTTTCCAAGAGGACGAAGAGCTGGGATTTTTCCGGGATTTGCCCCTGGGACAGAGCCTGACCCTCACCGGGGAGGAAAAAGGCCTGCTGAAAATAGAGCGGTACCAGAAGGGGGCCCGGCAGGATACCCTTTTGTATGTCCTGCCCGCCGGAGAGACCCAGCTGACGGCCTCCTGGGAACCGGAGCTTTCCGGCCCGGACGGCCCCCTCTCCCCCGCTCCCAGTTTTGCCGATGTGGCCGAAGAGGCCTGGTATTATGAAGATGTGTCCTGGTGCGCTGCCCAAGGCCTGCTGGAAGGGGACGGACAGTTCTTCTTCCCCCAGCAAACGGTCAACCGGGCCATGGCGGTAACGGCGCTTTACCGCCTGGCCGGAAGCCCTGGGGTGTCTCGCGCTTCCTTCTCCGATGTGGCAGAGGACGCCTGGTATGCCGCCCCCTGCGCCTGGGCCCAGGAAAATGGCATTGCCCAAGGGGATGAAGCGGGCCTGTTCCATCCGGAAAGCCCGGTGACAAGGCAGGAAATGGCCGCCTTCTTCTGCCGTTTCGCCGGAGGACAAAGCCAGGGGGACGCCCTTGCCGGGTTTGCCGACGAAAGCCAGGTAAGCCAATGGGCCCGGGAGCCTTTGTCCTGGAGTGTGGAGCAAGGGCTGATGGAAGGGGTCTCCCCCAACCTTCTCTCCCCTCAAAGTTCCCTCACCCGCAGCCAACTGGCTGCCCTTTCTGCCCGATTTGAAAAAATGGGATGAAAAAACAGCCCTCCGGCAGAAATGCCGGAGGGCTGTTTGTCATTGGGTTTGTTTCTCATCCCAGGTTCCATAGGCGATCAAAGGCTCGTTTTTCCCCACGCCCAGAGCGGTGGTGTGATAGAGCACCACTCCATCAGATTCCGCCTGTACCCGGCAGATGACCGAGCCTTCCAGATTTTCCACCACGCCCAGCAGCTGCCCTTTTTTCACCATGTCCCCGGCCTGCACCTGGGGATACCAGAAGCCCTCTTCCTCCCCTTCCACATACCAGGCTTTTGTGATCTCCCTCTGCAGCGGCGCGGGAACGGGGCCGGAGCAGATTCCCAGGTGGCAAAGCAAGCCCAGCACATCCTCCTGGCAGGCCTTCACTTCCTCCTCACTCCAAAGCCCCTGGCATCCCCGCTCAATAAGGAGCGCGGGAATCTTCTGCTGTACTGCCCAGCTATACAGGCCATTTTTGGCAGTGGAAGCTACCCGATAGGGCACATTCAGCACCTGAGCGGCCTGACGGGCGGCCCGGCACACTTCTTTTTCCCCTTCCCGCGGGAAAAAGACCAATGGCTGCAAACTCTCATTGCAATCGCCGCTGTGAAGATCGGCCAAAAAATCCGCTCCCGGATAAAGAGTCTGCTCCAGAGCCCAGGCCAGACGGAAGGCGGCGCTGCCCTGGGGCGAGCCGGGGAAAGCCCGGTTCAGATTGACCTTATCTTCCGGCACCACCTGTTTGGCCCCGGCATAAAAGCCCTGAGGATTGGCCAAGGGCAACAGAAAAACGCTGCCCTTCATCTCTCCCGGCTCCAGCTCTTTGATCAGACGGCGAAGTGCTTCTACCCCCACATATTCACACCCATGAACACCGGCGGTGACCACCAGCCGGGGGCCGGAAGACGCTCCGCGCAGACACATCCCCCGCAGCACTTCGCCTCCGGGCACCGGGATCTCCACCCATTTTTTCTCCCCGGGAGAAACATCCTTTTCCCAAACAGTCATACAAGCAGCCTCCTTTAGTTAGTTTATGCTAACTGAAGGATAGCACACTTTCCCCATAAAAGCAAGGGGAACGGGGCATTTTCCCGTTCCCCTGTTATTTTTCCTGTTTTTCTTCCGGGCCGGTGTCCTTGATGGGCAAAAGGGTCAAAGAAGGTTCTCTTTGGTTGAGATAGGTCTCCTCACACTGGCGCTGGGCCTCGATAAGAATACGGATGGCCTTCTCGCTGGCCTGCATCATGGTATAGTACATGGTTTTATAATCGGCGTAATCGCTCAATGCCATCACCTCTTTTTTATAAAATTTTAGGACAAATAGTCCATTTTGTCAATAGTACCATTTGTCCTTTGTTATAGTGGGTACGGTGATAATTTATGAATCTCCGTATCCGGGATTTGCGGGAGGATGCCGACCTGACCCAAAAGCAGGTGGCCGATATCCTGCAATGCGATCAATCCCTATATTCCAAATATGAACGGGGTCTTCGGCCATTGCCTCTAGAGGCCGCTGTCCGTCTGGCTCAGTTTTATCAGGTTTCTCTGGACTATCTCACCGGCCTCAGCGATACCCCCTGACATCAAAACCGCCCTCTTTGGAGGGCGGTTTTTTGTGTGTCGAAAAAGTGGCTTAGGCCACTTTTTCGAGTTTTTGCAAGGGGCTGTATGCACGCCTTTGGCGCACACTCGCCCCTTGAGAAGTGCAAAAAGCCACGCACAGGTCGCGGCTTTTTGCGGATTGATAGGGGTAGAGCAGACGACCCTTTTCGTTATATAGGTTTTTCTATTCTTAATATAATGTACTTTTTAGCCTTCCACATTCTTCTGGATAGTGGTAGGCTCGAAGGAACCAATGGCCTGGCACACATGGCACACATCGGGAGCCTTTTCATAAGTGGCGCCGCAGAACTGGCAGCGGTAACCGGCCACCGAGATCATCTTGCTTTCCGCAGGCTCCACCGGTGCGGGAGCAGCTGCTTTATTCTTGGCCTTCAGCTTGGCCAGCGCACCCAGGAAGCGGAACTCGTGATCCTTTTCGATCTTGGCGATCTCATCAAACAGGGTGCCGATGTGGGAGAAGCCCTCTTCCCGGGCCACCTGAGCGAAAGCAGGATACATGCTGCTCCACTCGCCATATTCCCCTTCCATGGCCTCCTGCAGGTTCTCGCTGCTGGTGCCGACCTGCTTCATGCTCTGGTACAGCAGTTTGCCGTGGACGCCTTCATTGCGGGCCATCATCTCAAACAACTGGGCCACTTCCTCTTCCCCTTCCTGCTTGGCCTTGTCGGCGAAAAACAGGTATTTGTTCCGGGCCATGGACTCACCGGAAAAAGCGGCCAACAAATTCTTCTCTGTGCGTGTTCCCTTCAGATCCATTGTAGTTTCCTCCTATATGTCTATATGTGTGAAAAGTGTTTCGTTCCTCTTGACATGGAATACTATACTCTTTTAGTCCACATTTGTCAACCCCGGAAAAAAATTCCCCTCCCCCTTGACAAAGGCCCTGGGCAATGGTATAGTAATGCACGGTTAGTACTGACTAACCAATTGCAAAGGAGGAATCCCCCATGAATCTCACCCATGCACAGGAAGGCGTGGAATACATCGTCAAAGAGATCCTTACCGACGATGAGGAACTGGACAGTTTCCTGTTTTCCCTGGGCTGTTTCAGTGGCGAGCCCATCACCGTCATCTCCCACCGGGAGGGCGGCTGCGTGGTCTCCATCAAGGACGGCCGGTACAACATGGACACCCAGCTGGCCGAAGCCATCCAGATTTGACCGTTTTTTTTTGAAAGGCGGTTAGCTTTCGCTAATTCCGCCTTTTCTTTCCCCACGAAGTTAGCGTATGCTAATCACAATGCATATCACCCGACCAGAGGCCGGGTATAGAGGAGGAATAAAGAATATGAGAATCGCGCTGACGGGCAATCCCAACAGCGGCAAGACCACCATGTACAACGCCCTCACCGGCCGCAACGAGCGGATCGGCAACTGGGCGGGGGTCACCGTGGAAAAGAAGGAAAGCCCCATCAAAAAAGCCTTTTATTCCGGCTCCCCGGAGCTGACGGCGGTGGACTTGCCGGGGGCCTATTCCATGTCCCCCTTCACCTCGGAGGAAAGCATCACCAGCTCCTATGTGAAGCATGAGCACCCCGATGCCATCATCAACATCGTGGACGCCACCAACCTCAGCCGCAGCCTGTTCTTTACCACCCAGCTGCTGGAACTGGGCATCCCTTTGGTGGTGGCACTGAATAAAAGCGATCTGAACGAAAAGGCAGGCAACCGGATCGATACCAAAAAGCTCAGTGAGCTGCTGGGTTGTTCGGTGGTGGAGACGGTGTCCACCTCCTCGGGGCACACCGGGCTCAAAGAAGCGGTTTCTCAGGCGGCCTCCCTGCTGGGACAAGGCCAGAAGGCTCCCTATTCCCAGGGAAATGTGGACCTGACCAGCAAAAAGGCGGTGGAACAGGCCGACCGGGCCCGCTTCGCCTTTGTGAACACCATCGTCTCCCGCGTGGAAACACGCAAGACCCTCACCCGGGAGAAAAACAGCCAGGACCAGATCGACAATGTGCTCACCAATAAATGGGCGGGTATCCCCATTTTTGCTGTGGTGATGTTCCTGGTGTTCCAGATCTCCCAGGCCTGGGTAGGCCCCTTCCTGGGCGATACCCTGGCCGGCTGGATCGACTCCTTCAAGGGCACGGTGAGCGGCTGGATCGAAGGCAGCTCCCCCCTGCTCCAGGCCCTGCTGGTGGACGGCATCATCGGCGGCGTGGGCGCTGTACTGGGCTTCTTGCCCCTGGTGATGGTGATGTACTTTCTCATCGCCCTGCTGGAGGACTGCGGCTATATGGCCAGAGTCAGCGTGGTTCTCGACCCCATCTTCAAGAAAGTGGGCCTTTCGGGCAAATCGGTGATCCCCTTTGTCATCGGCACCGGCTGCGCCATCCCCGGCGTCATGGCCTGCCGCACCATCCGCAATGAAAGAGAGCGGAAGGCCACCGCCATGCTCACCCCCTTTATGCCCTGCGGCGCCAAACTGCCGGTGATCGCTTTGTTTGCCGGTGTCTTTTTCCATGACGCCTCCTGGGTGGGCACACTGATGTATTTTGCAGGCATCCTGCTGATCTTCCTGGGAGCCCTGCTCATCGGCAAGATCACCGGTTACAAAAACCGGAAGTCCTTCTTCCTCATCGAGCTGCCCCAGTACAAAATCCCCAGCCTGAAGCGGGCCACCCTGGCCATGCTCTCCCGGGGCAAGGCCTACATCGTCAAGGCCGGCACCATCATCCTGCTGTGCAACACGCTGGTACAGCTGATGCAGAACTTCACTTGGCATTTTACATTGGTGGAAGAAGGCATGGAGAGCTCCTCCATCCTGGCCTCCATCGCCAGTCCCATCGCCGTTTTGCTCATTCCCCTGGGCTTTGGGGTGTGGCAGCTGGCCGCCGCCGCTGTCACCGGCTTTATCGCCAAGGAGAATGTGGTGGGCACACTGGCCGTGGTTTACGGCATCACCAACTTCATCAATGTGGATGAACTGGTGCTCACCCACGGGGCCGATCAGGTGGCCGCCATCTTCGGCCTGAGCCAGGCCGCCGCTCTGGCCTACCTGATGTTCAACCTGTTCACCCCGCCCTGCTTTGCCGCCATCGGCGCCATGAACTCGGAGATCCGGGACAAAAAATGGCTGCTGGGAGGCATCGGCCTTCAGTTTGCCACAGGCTATGTGGTGGCCTTCCTGGTCTACCAGATCGGCACATTGGTCACCACCGGCGCCTTTGGCCAGGGCTTCGTCCCCGGGCTCATCGCCGTGCTGGCCATCGTGATGGTATTCGCCCTTCTCATCCGCCGCACCGACCGACAGCTGTCCAGAGACTACGCTCTGAACGCCGGCGACTGATACGGCTGCGCTGCAAGCCCTTTCTGAAAAAGGAGGTTTTCAAAGATGTCCCCTATGGACCTTATTTTGCTGGGAGTGATTTTGGCCCTGGTGGCCCTGGCCGCCCGGTCTGTATACAAAGCCAAAAAAAGCGGCTCCCCCTGCATCGGCTGTGACGCCGGAAAGGGCTGCTGCCACTGTTGCTCCTCGGCCCAAAAGAAAAAATAGAACTGAGACCCATTTCCCCGGAGGTAAAACCTCCGGGGAAATTTTTCTTCCGGCTGCTTATCTCCTGGAAAAACAGGACGATATGGAAAATAGGTCTATTTTTGTGACAAATTCCCTCTTTTATTCTCTTTCTCTCTGTGCATAGCCCGGGGTTTTCCCGGCGTCAAAGGAAGTGAAATCAATGGAACCAATGGAGCACTGGCATCCTCAGTACTTCCGCCTGGAAGCAGAGGACACGCCCCCAGAAACCATGCGGCTTCTGGCCTTTTCCATGGGCTTTGCCGCCCACAGTCCCTTGTGTGCCCTGCAGGGTATGTGGCAGGGCCAGCAGCCGGAATCTTTGGAGATCACCTTGCCCTCCGGCCCCTGGCAGGCGCTGGAGGCCAAAAGCAATGTGCCCCTGGAAGGAGGCCGGTTCCAGGCCGCCCTCACCCGGGCCGCCTTCGCCCGGCTCAGCCGTCTGTTGGAGCATTCCCCCCTCTATGCCGGGGAAAACCTGGACGGGCAGGCGGTGGTCCACCTGTCCCACGAGGATATGGTGGCCTGGATCTTTCTCCTGCCCCCGGTGGGCCAGGGCCATGAGCTGTCCTCCAACGATCTGCTCCAGGCCCTCATCGAAAAAGGGGTCACCCAGGGGATCGACCTGGAATTTCTCTGCCGCCTGCCCCACATGGAGGGCCGGTATTTCACCCCCTTCCCTGTGGCCATGGGCCGCACCCCTTCTCCGGGCCGGGACGGCTGGGTGGAAGAACTGTTCCCCCGCACCCTCACCCCCTTTCTGTCGGGAAACCTGGAGGACGCCAACTATGTGACTCTCAATCTGGTGCGGAAGGTGAAGGAGGGAGAGACCCTGTGCCGTCTCCACCCGGCCGTTGCCGGTCAGCCCGGCCGGACGGTGCGGGGACGCACCCTGGCCCCTCCCCCCACCAGCTCCCCTTCCCTGGAAGGGGGCCGCGGCACCCGCCTTTCCTCCGATGGCCTGTCCCTTCTGGCCGCCCGCAATGGCCATGTGCAGTTTTCCGGCAAAAGCTTTTTGGTGCAGCCGGTGCTGGAGATCTCAGGTGATGTGACCGCCGAAGACGGAGCGGTGAGCTTCCTGGGCGATGTGTATATCCACGGGGATATGAGCGCAGGGTCCATCCTGCGGGCCACCGGCAATGTGCAGATCGACGGCGTGGTGGAGGGCTGCCGCCTGGAAGCCGGTGAAAACCTGGTGCTCTCCCGGGGCGTCCAGGGCCAGGGGGAAGCGGACATCCGGGCCTACAAAAGCATCTTCGCCAAATACATGGAGCGCTGCAACGCCTATGCCGGCGAGAGCATCTATGCCGACTGCATCGTGGATTCCAATGTGTACAGTGACGACTGCATTTATGCCTGCACCGGCCGGGGCGTCATCGTGGGCGGCAGCATCCACGCCGCCCAGACGGTATCGGCCCAGACGGTGGGCTCCAAAAATGAGCGCCCCACCTCCATTTTCCTGGGCGGCAGTCCCAACGAGGAATTTGAGCGGGCCCAGCTCCAGGCCGAGGAAAACAAGGCCCTGGCCCTTCTGGAAACCCTGGAGGGAAAGCCCCAGACGCCCGAGGTAAAAAAGCAGATCCATTCCCAGCGTCTGGCTTTGAAAGTGGTGCAGATGAAGCTGAACCGCCAGGCCGGCGCCGAGCATCTCCACCCGGAAAAAGAAGCGGCTCCCGCCCACCGGCATTTGCTGTGCGATGCCTGCTATCCGGTGACAACGGTTACCATCGGCAGGGAGTTTTTTCAGGTGACAAAATACACCGCTCCCTGTGCCATCGGGCTTGACGATTGACCCTTGATTCGTGTATGATGATAGTATAAAAATATGTTGGTTTTCCTGCTCCGCCCCATGGCATTTCTTCTTAGAGTCAGACCCAATATTTTATTTTGAAAGGAGATTCCGATTTGGCAAACGCTCTCACGGAACAGGAATTTCTGTCCATCTCAGATCAGGCGCTGCGAAAGATCACCCATCACATGGGGCTGGTGCGTCTTTTCTCCCAGCAATCGGAATCATCTGAGGATATGTGCACGGTCTATACCACTTTTGAAGGCGACTATCAAGGCAGCCTGATCCTGTGTATGGACACGGAGTTTCTGCTTCACCTGGCCCAGCAGGTGCTGGATGCCAACGATGTAACCCCCCAGGACATGGAAGACACCGCCAAAGAATTTTTCAATGTGCTCTGCGGAAATGTATCCGCCGGGCTGCACCAAAGCGCCGGGCTTTCCACCCGGTTCCGTATCCCGCAGTTCCGCTGCGGGCCTGTGGCTCCTGTGCCGGAACCGTGTCGCGTCCTGTTCTATACCAGCTGCCGCCAGGAGGGGCTTCAGCTGATCCATTACCCTCTTCCCCTCCTCAAAGCGTTGTAACGCAACTATTTTTCAGATAAAGGAGTGTGATCCTCCCATGCCTAAAAAGATTTTGGTTGTGGACGATTCCCGCATTGCTCAGCTGCAGCTGCAAAAGATTCTGGCCGATTCCGATTATGAAGTAGTGGGATGCTGTCAGTCCGGCGAAGAAGCCCTGGAACTGTATGACAAACTCTCCCCGGACCTTGTGACCATGGACATTCTGATGCCCGGCATGGATGGGCTGGAAGCCGCCCGCCTGCTTTTGCAGAAGGACCCCAAAGCCCATGTACTCATGGTCTCTTCCCTGGCCTACGACGACACCATCGACGAAGCCGTACGCATCGGCGCCGCGGGTTTTGTCTATAAGCCCTTTGACGGCGAGCAGCTCTTCGCCGCTTTGAACAAGATTTTTCCTGCGGTCTCCGCTTGATGTCATCTGAAAACCGGCCTGTGATCCCCTTTTCACAGGCGCCTCCCCCCGGCCCCAAGGCCGGGGGGATTTTTTTGCGCCGTCCCCTTTTCCTCCTCGGAGCATACCATGGGCATGGGGCGATGGGAAACCCCATCTCCCTATGCCCATTTTTCCATTCAGGAGGTTTTTTCCACGGCGGATATCAAACAGGATCTGCTGTCCCTGCAGTACAGCACCAGCTTCTCCCTCAGCGGCATGGAGGAAGCCAACATTGACTTGCAGCTTTCGGTGGCGCCCCCGCCCCCATCCACCCTGACAGGTGTTGTCACCGACGGCGAAACTCCGGTGGCCGATGCCAAAACCAACAGCGAGGGCAAATATCTTTTCGCCGGCGTGCTGGCCGGGGATCATCTTGTCAAAGCCAGGCTGGAGCAGTAAACAAACTCGGTCAAAGCCCACCCTGCCCCTTCTCCTTGGGAGAAGGGGCAGAGAGCGTGTCGAAAAAGTGGCTTAGGCCACTTTTTCGAGTTTTTGCAAGGGGCTGGCGGAGGCACTCCGCCGGAGACAGGAACGGGCGTCCCGACACGGGACCGGGGAAACAGGCGGTGCTACATCGGCCTGTTTCTGCCTCCTGGAGAGCATATCGCCCTTTCTTTTTCCTGGGAAAATTTCTGTTTTTCCTTTACCCGCGAGCCCTTTTTACCCCCGGATTTTTTTGGTTTATCTTTCCTCTGATAGAAAACTCACCCAAGAACAATCCGTTCTAATAAGGGATTTTCTAGAATATTTTGGGCTATACTGGTTTTGGTGATTCCTATGTGGCAATATCGAAGGATCCGGGATCTGCGGGAGGATCTGGATATGACCCAACAAGAGATAGGCGAAGCCCTTGGATTTTCCCAGCGCACTTACGCCTACTACGAAAGCGGCCAACGGATGATCCCTCCCCAGGTACTCTGTGCTTTGGCGGATTTTCACCAAGTAAGCGTAGATTATATCCTAGAGCGTACCGATCAGAAAAAAATCAACCGATAACACCAAATACATCTTTCCCTGAAAAAACCCCCTGCACTTTTGAACTGCACCCCATTTGTTAGACAGTATGATATACTATCTAACAGATGGGGTGATTTATTATGTCAAGAGGAAAACCAAACAAACGATACACGCCGGAATTCAAGAAGCTGGTCGTAG
>NZ_JAHLPO010000008.1:0-114605 GCF_018917925.1 Intestinimonas sp. MSJ-38
ACAGACAACGGTTTTGAGTTTACCAACCGTTTTTCGGGCAGCAAGCGTAATTTGCCGACGCTATTTGAAAAAACGGCCGCTGAACTGAATATCCGGCATAAACTGATCCGTCCTTACACACCGCGCCACAACGGAAAGGTCGAGCGCAGCCACCGCGAGGATCAGAAACGCTTCTACTCTTGCCACTCGTTCTATTCCTTGGATGACTTTGCAAAGCAGTTTGCCGTCCACAACCGCCGCTCCAACAACTTGCCCATGAGACCCCTCCGCTGGATGGCTCCCGCTGAGGTCACTGTCCAATATGTTTGACAAACCTACAGGTCGCCTTAACAAGAAAAAACAGCCCGTGAATGACCTTGCTATAAACGATGAGGAAGCGCAGATTGTCAGACAGATCTTCGAGTGGGCGGAATTGTGGGGCTATGGAGCGCAACGAATTGCCAATTTGCTCAATGAAAAGGGCATCAAAAACCGTTCCAGGATGAACTGGCACCCTTCCTCCATTCAGGGGATACTGAAAAACAACCTATACACAGGAATCCTCCAGAATGGCGACGCATGGGCGCAGCGGAAAGACCTTATCATCATTTCTGCGGAGAGATTTGCCAAGGTAAAAAACATGCTGGCAGCTCGCTCTCGCAAGAATGAAGTGATTCGCTCCGCACCACTTAATACCAGAGGAAACTCGCTTTTATCCGGCATGGTGTTCTGTGGACATTGCGGCGCAAGGCTTTGTGTGACGACCAGCGGCAAAGGGAGAAAAAAGCGTGACGGTACGGATACCGTGCGTACACGCTACACCTGCCAGACTAAGAGCAGAACGCATGGAGACTGTGATGGTCAGACCGGTTATACGGTTGAAAGGCTGGACAAAATGGTGGAAGCCGTCATTCTTTCTCTCTTTTCGAAAATGAAAAAAATGGACAAGTCAGAGATTCTTGGAAGTAATTTTCGAAACAGTCAAAACGCTCAAAAGGCTCTCTTGCAGAAGATGAAGCGTGACTACGAAAAGGCTGAGGAGGATTTACGCAAGCTCAAAGGCGAAGTAATTAAAGCCATTACCGGCGAAAGCTCGTTTTCTCCCGAGCTGCTCAACAGCGTAATAGAGGAAAAGAAACATGAGTGCATTCAGCTTAAGGAAACCTACCACAAGGCCGACCGGGAACTTAAAAACGCAGCAAGCCAGCTGACCAGAATGGAAAATCAATATGACGAGCTGCTGGAGTGGTCATCGGCATATAAAAACGCTACTATGGCGGCAAAAAAGATGATTGTGTCGCACTTGATTGAGCGTGTCGATGTATTCAAAGGCTACAAACTCAAAATAAAGCTGAATATCAGCGTTGGGCAATTCTTCGGCGGTCTGAGTGAGCTTGATGAAGATCCCATTGATATCCCAGCATAGGAAAACACCAGTTTCTCTATCATCCATGGAGAAGCCGGTACCTTCTTGACCATTAGCAATTCGCCCCCTCCAGATTAAAATCTTACTAACCTAAGATTCAAAGTGTGTGGGGGCGTACACCACACGGCAGAGTCTGAATGGGGGCATAGAAAACATGGTTCGGGAGAGCGCTTGAATGGCATTCAAGAGGTCAGCGGTTCGATCCCGCTTATCTCCACCAAAACACAAAAATCCGAACCTGTTTGCTGTTGGCAAAGGGTTCGGATTTTTCGTATCTCTGCATGAATTGGAACCGACCCCGGTGAGGGCCGGACGGCGGCGGTATCGTTGAGATACCGCCGCTTTTCCATATATCGAGCTGCCCGCCGGAAAGAACGGACAGGGCATCCCGAACAGCGGCGGCAGCTGCGGCCCGTATGGCGGGGGATGGAAATCAAGGAAGGAATCCGATGCGCCGTCAACGGAGCATCGGAATGCGTCAGTCAGTTGGCGATTGCCATCACAACCGTGGTGTTTAACCGTACGGCCCTGGCGCTGACCGGAGAAGACGGTATTGCGGCGGTCTCCATTATTATGTATTTGCAGTTTCTCTTTATTGGCCTGTATTTCGGATATTCCATGGGCATTGCACCGCTGCTCAGCCATGGATATGGACAGGGCAACATCCAGGTGTGCAGAAAACTGGAGCGGTACAGCTATCGGTTCTTTGCTGTGGCCCCGCCGCTGCTGTATGGGCTGGCCTCCCTATCTGCACCCTTGGCGGTATCCTGTTTTGCACAGCGGGGAACTGCCGTTTGGACCCTGGCCCTGGAGGGGATGAGGCTGTATGGCCTGGGATATCTGGTGGCCGGTCTGAACATTTTCACAGCCATTCGTCTCACTTCTTATGGAAAGGGGCATTGGTCGGCTGTGGTCACCCTGCTGCGGTCCTTTTTGCTGTTGATCGTTTTTCTCCTTTGGCTGCCAAAAGTGTGGGGAATGGCAGGGCTCTGGCTGGCCATGCCTCTGGCCGAGATGATAACGATTGCGGCATCGGTGGGTCTGAACCAGAGTACCACACGGAGTATTCACAAGAAAAATCAGAATATTGTGCCGGGCGATCCGGTGACAGAATAAAAAAAGTGGCCATTGGCCACTTTTTTTATTCTGTCAAATTGGGAGCTGGGAATTATTTCCCCTGATAGGCCGAACGCCACAGGAAGTAGGAGAGGTGATACAGGCCGGTGGGGGAATAGAATTCGTCGTGGTCATACACAAACCCCAGACGAAGGAGCAGTGCCCGGGAAGCGGTGTTTTTGGGATGATGACCGGCAAATACGGCCTGGCATCCCAACTGGGAAAAAGCCCGGTCGATGGTGCGGCGGGCCGCCTCCTGGGCATAGCCTGCATGCCAGTAATCGGGAAGCAGATGGACGCCCAGCTCGAAGATGTCCGCTCCCATGCCATAGGGACGCAGACCGCACACGCCGATAAAGGCCCCGCCTTCCCGGAGAAACACCGGGTGATACTGATGGCCGCAGCGCTGGTATTGTTCGGTTTCCTTTTTCAGACGCTCATCGATCTGCTCCGGGGTCATGATTCCATCGGTTGTGAGAAAATGGGTGACTTGAGGATTTCCCCACAGGGTGTGGGCCAGCTGGGGGTCCTGCTGATCCCACAGGGAAAACTCCAAACGGGGAGAAGCATACAAAACATCCATAAAACAAAACCCGTCTCCCTGAAAGGGAGCCTTTCCGTTATTTATTGTATTTGAGAAGAATAATGCTCGCCCATGGCCCGGTCATAGGAGAGGATGTCCAAAGCATCCCGGCACCGACGCACATCTTTTTTCTCGCCCTCTTCTTGGGTGATCAGCAGAGAATACACCGGCAGGTGACGGAAGGCATCGTCCAGGAAGGACAGATAGGAATCCTTGGGCATGCCCAGGGCGGTAAGGTAGACATCCATCAGATAGCAGGCGCTGAACGGACGGTCGGTGCGCCGTGTATCGCTGCCATCAATGGAGGTGAGGGGCGCCTGATAATTGGTGTAGATGGCATAGTCGGTGGTCAGATTGGAAAGGTCCTCATACAGCGTATCGGTCTCGATGCCGTTGAGCTTTTTATATCCTTCCAGCAAAGGCTGATGGTCGCCGAAGAACAACAGGGCGGTGGGCTTTTCCCGGCTGTCGATATAGTCCAGAAGCTGGCCCAGGGCCTGGTCGGTATCCCGGATGCCCACGGCATAGGCCCGCAGCCCATCCAGCTCCCCTTCGCTGAGCACACCCTCCGGCGCATCAATGAGCCAGGGATCGTTTTCTTCCATGGTCACATAGGGAGAGTGGTTCTGCATGGAAGTGGCCCAGATAAACTGGGGATCATCGGTTTCTTCTTCCAGAAGGGCGATGAGCTGCTGGGTCAGGGTTGCATCGCTGATGTGGATATCCCGGGAATATTCCTCCACCGGCACCGTCAGGTCTTCCTGGAACAGCACCCGGTCAAAGCCCATGGCGGCAAAGGCGTTGGCCCGGTTGTAAAACGAGCCTTTGAAGGGGTGCACATAGGTGCAGTCATATCCTTCGTTCCCGAAATACTCCCGGAAGGAGGGAAGGGTATCCCAGGAAGAGATACCGGCATAGGGGGAGCGAGTGCCCTGCAAAGCGGCGTTGGATGTGCCGCTGAGTACCTCAAACTCGGAAGAGGCCGTGCCGCCGCCGAAGGCGGGCACCACCACCCGGCCGTAGCACCCCTGGGACTGCATCCGCCGGAAGTTCTGGTAAAGGGAGTCGTCCACCTCCAGGCCATCCACCCGGCGCAGATCGAAATAGGATTCGCTCATCACCACCAGAATGTCGGGGCGCACACCGGTGCCGGCCTGAGGCTCATAGGCCGAGAGCAGGCGCTGTACATTGTCCTCTGTGGCCCGCTCGTCGGTGAATTCGTCGTAATAGACCGAGCCGATCAGGCAGTCGATGGAGGTGAGACGAGGCGCATTGGAGCGGGAAGAGGGCACTACACTGTAGGCTTGCAGCTGGGGGTCAAAGATCTGATAGGCCAGGCTGTTTGTGGAAAAAGTGAGCAGGCACCACATGGCCAAGGCGCCGCAGATGACCCGGCGGCCATGGAAACGCACTGCGTCTCCCACCCGCAGCACCCGAAGAAAGTGGATATACAGGCACAGAAGGGGGAATGTGACCAACAGAAGGGGACTGAAGAACATCCCATTTCCCGCAGCGCCCTGGGGCGTCCAAAGGTCATGCAGGCTGAAGACCATGATGACATCGTCCAGGGAGATGCGGGTACCCAGGGCGTAATATTTATAGTAGTCCACCATGGAGATCACATAAAGGGGCACGGACAGCCCCAAAGCGGCCAGCCACGGACGGCGGGTCAGAATGGTCAACAGCACATAGCCTATGAAGATCAGCAGCAGCGCCAGCAGAAAACGAAGCACCCCTGGCAGATCAAAGGAAAAGCGGGGTGTGCGCGGGGCCAGCGATGGGGAGGGAGTCAGGTTGCAATAGAGCACCAGATTCAAAAAAAGGGGAAAAAGATAGAAGCAGACTCGGCGCATATTCTGGGAGGCCAGGTGCGTTAATTTCTGGCGCAGTTTCATGCCCAACACTCCTTTCTGTGGGAGAGACTGTACTAATAACAATAATACAGCTTGAGAAGGGGGAATGCAAGGACAAATCCCCGACGAAATTCTGAATATTCTATGAAGATTATAGGAAGTTTTGTGAAAAAAGGCAAGAAGGAACTGTTTTGACTGTGTCTTTTTCTTGACAAATTCCGGGGGAAGGGGGAAAATAAAAATCACAGTATGTTGTCGAAGGAGGAAAAAGAGTGGCTTTTTCCAAGGAAGCGCTGGATTTTTTGATGGAAAACAAGCTGCGGGACAGCAAAGAATGGTTCCGGGAGCATCGGAAGGACTACGACCGGCTGGTGCTGGACCCCATGCGTCAGCTGGTTCTGGAGCTGCAACCCGGGGTCTGGAAGCTGGACGACAGCCTGATCGCCGAGCCCAAAGTGGGCCGTTCCATCTCCCGGATCTATCGGGATACTCGCTTTACAAAGGATAAATCCACTTTCCGGGATGTGTGCTGGTGCGTTTTCCTGCGGGAAAAGAAGCTCTATCAGGGGCCGCCGGCTTTTTATTTTGAGTTTTCCCCCCGCTTTGTCCGCTGGGGCTGCGGTTATTACCGGGCCAGCCCACGGGATATGGACACTTTGCGGGGGCTGATTTTGCGTCAGGACCCGGATTTTTATAAGGCCGACAAAGCTGTGGGGAAGAATGGCTATTTCCTTTTGGAAGGGGATCGGTACAAGCGGAGCAAATTCCCCCAGGCCCAGGGCCGGGAAAAGCTGTGGCTGGATCAGAAGAATGTGGCGGTGGCCCATACCTGCTCGCCGGAGGAGGCGGAGATCCTCTTTTCGCCCCAGCTGGCGCAGAAGCTGGAAAAGGATTTTAAAAAGCTGCAGCCGGTGTATGACTTTTTCCGCAAAGTACAGACGCTCTCGTTTGAGCAGACCCAGCAGGAGGATACTCCTCTGCCCAAAGCGCCCCGGCAGCAATTCGATTGGTAACAAAGAAGAGAAAGGAAGGGATCGTTTCCCTCATGAAATTATTCAGCCTTGTGTCCACGGCCTGGCAGAGGGGAGAAGATGCTTCCCCCGGCTGGAAGCAGTGGTTCGTTTTTCAGAAAAAGCCCTTGGAAAGCTGGAGCACCTGGAAAAAGGTGCTTTTTTGGGTGTATACCGGTCTGCTTTACGGGGCGGCCACCTTTGGAGTGGTCGTGATCAGCCTGGCCTTTGCCGCCTCGGAATACGGCGGGGAGATGTTTGAGAGCTATTTTGAATTTCCCCTTCTCATCTTCCTCAATGCACTTCCGGTGCTTTTGCTGGGGGCGCTGCTGTATTTTCTTCTGGGGCGGGCCTGGCTGGCCTTTTTGCTTCAGAGCATTGTCATTTTAGGCGGCACTTTTGTCAACTGGTTCAAACTGAGTCTGCGCAATGACCCATTGCTGTTTGCCGATGTGCTTCTGGTGCGGGAAGCCCAGAACATGGCGGGACAGTATGAAATCATTCCCACCGCCGGGATGTGGCTCTCTGTGGCCGGCGTGCTGGCGGTGACGGTGCTGTTTTTCTTTTTCCTGCGGGGCAAGCCCCATCCCCTGGTGCGTACAGGCGGCGCCCTGGCCGTGCTCATTCTCGCGTTCCTGGTCAGCGGCAAATATGCCGACGACAATCTGTACAGCTACGATGCAGCCACCGACAACTCGGAACGCATCAGCCCCTGGTCGGATACCCAGGTCTATATTTCCAGAGGCTTTGTCTATCCCTTCCTGCACAGCATCACCGACGCCATTGACCGGCCGCCGGAGGGCTATGACGAGGATACCGCCCAGGCCATCATGGAAGGCTATGAGGATGCCCACATCCCCGAGGACAAAAAGGTCAATGTGATCTCCATCATGCTGGAGGCCTACAACGATTTCAGCAAGTTTGAAGAAGTGAACCTGGCCTATGATGCCTACGAGGAATACCACAAGCTGGAGGAAGAAGGCATTTCCGGCAATCTGGTGACCAACATCTTCGCAGGGGGAACGGTGGACACCGAGCGGTGCTTCCTCACCGGTTACTCCCAGCTGAACAACTTCCGCACCAACACCAATGCCTACCCCTGGTATTTCCGGGACGAGGGCTACACGGTGGAGGGCAGCCATCCTTGTTTTAAGTGGTTCTACAACCGGGAAAACATCAACCAGTCTCTGGGGTTTGAAAACTATTACTTTGTGGAAAATTATTATGAGCAGTTCACCGGCGGGGAAGTGGCCTTGGACGAAGTGCTCTTCCCGGAGATCATCAATTTCTACGAAGAAAACAAGGAAACCGGCAAACCCTATTTTTCTTTTAATGTGAGTTATCAGGGCCACGGCCCCTATGACAGCGAGCAGTATTGGTGGAGCCCCAAGGACATCTTTATTGATAACAGCGACGGCAAGCTCACCGACAGTCAGCAGTGCATTCTGGAAAACTATCTGGGCTCCATCTGGAACACCAATCAGAATCTGGCGGCCTTCTTCGATTATTTCCGGGAGGAAGAAGAGCCGGTGGTCATTGTGCTCTTTGGGGATCACAATCCCTGGATGGGAGATGACGGAGAGATCTACGACGCCTTGGGCATCAATATGGATCTGTCCACCAAGGAAGGGTTTTTGAATTACTATTCCACCCGGTACCTTATCTGGGCCAATGACGCGGCCAAGGAAGTGCTGGACAATGACTTTTCCGGGGAAGGCCCGGACATCGGCCCCTATTTCCTGATGAATCTGCTCTTTGAGGAATGCGGCTGGGAAGGCCCTGCCTTTATGCAGATGACCGATGAAGTGATGGACAGCGTTCAGGTGGTCCATTCCAGCGGCCGGTATATGAAGGACGGCCAGGTGGAAGAGCATCTGGAGCTGGAGGACCGGGATCTGGTGACAGACTATCGGAATGCCCAATATTATTGGCGCAAACATTTCCATAAAAAAGAAGAGAATTAGGAAAAGGAGAGAGGAAAGATGATCCGTTTCAACTGTGACTATTCCGAAGGGGCTCATCCCCGGGTGATGGAACACCTGATGGAGACCAACATGGAACAGACGGCAGGGTATGGGGAAGATCCCCATTGCCAGCGGGCCGCCCAGCTTATCCGGGGGAAATGTGGCCGGGAGGATGTGGATGTGCACTTTCTGGTGGGGGGTACCCAGACCAATCTGACGGTGATCTCCGCGGCCTTGCGGCCCCATCAGGGTGTGATCGCCGCCGAGACCGGCCATGTGAATGTGCATGAAAGCGGCGCCATCGAGGCCACCGGCCACAAGGTGCTGGCCATTCCCGGCTGCAAAGAGGGCAAACTGACTGCCGAGCAGGTGCGCAAGCTGGTGGAGGATCATTATAACGACGAGACCCAGGAGCATATGGTGCAGCCCAAGATGGTGTACATCTCCCATCCCACCGAGTTGGGTACGCTGTATACCAAGGCCGAGTTGGAAGCCATCAGCGCCGTGTGCCGGGAAAAGAACCTGTTCCTCTATGTAGATGGAGCAAGACTGGGTTATGGCATCACCGCGCCTGGCACCGATGTGACCATGGCCGATCTGGCCCGGCTGTGCGATGCCTTTTATATCGGCGGCACCAAGGTGGGGGCGCTCTTCGGGGAGGCCCTGGTGATCGCGGCTCCGGCCCTCAAGGAGGATTTCCGCTATTTCATCAAGCAGAAGGGCGGCCTTTTGGCCAAGGGACGGCTGCTGGGCGTCCAGTTTGAGACCATGCTGGAAGACGGGCTGTATGAGGAGATGGGAAAGCATGCCAATGAGGCCGCTGCCATCATCCGCAAGGCCTTTGCAGACAAGGGCTTCCCCTTCTTCTGCGATTCTCCCACAAACCAGCAATTCCCCATTTTGCCCGAGAATGTGATGAAAAAACTCAGCGGAAAATATGCCTTTGCCGATTTTGGAAAGGTGGACGAAAACCACCACGCCGTGCGTTTCTGCACCAGCTGGGCCACGCCCCTGGAGCACGCCCAGGCGCTGGCCGCCGATGTGGCAGCCCTGTAAGCAGGCAGAAGATACCACAACCGGGGACTGGTTGTGGTATAATGGCTTTGGTCGGCCATAACGCAGCCGGTCTCCGGCTTTTTGCCGGAAAAACAGAACAAAACAACATAGGATGGGAGAAAGAATATGAAACATTTGCGAAAACGGCTGTGGGCCGGTCTGTTGGCAGGGGTCATCCTGCTGATGGGGGCCTGCGGCGCCGGTGTAAAAACCGAAAAAAGCCAGAATCCCGCCCGGGAGGATATGAAGGCTGTTTGGGTGTCCACTGTGTACAATTTGGACTATCCCACCAAAGCCACCACCGACCCGGCCGCTTTGAAGAGCCAGGCCGATTCCATTTTGCAAAATTGCGTGGATATGGGGATGAATGCAGTCATTCTGCAGGTGCGCCCCTCCTGTGACGCGCTGTATCCTTCGGAGATCTTCCCCTGGAGCCGCTATCTCACAGGCAGCCAGGACCAGGCTCCCCAGGGAGATTTTGACCCGCTGGCCTATTGGGTAGAGAAGGCCCACGAGCTGGGACTGGAGCTCCACGCCTGGATCAACCCCTTCCGGGTGACCAAAAGCGGCGACAGCGAATACCAGAGTCTGTCGGCTTCTTCTCCGGCCAAGCAGCATCCGGAATGGCTGGTGCAGCACGAGGGGAACAACTATCTGAATCCTGGTCTTCCGGAGGTGCGGGAACTGGTGATTCAGGGGGCCGAGGAGCTGGCCCGGAACTATGACATCGATGGACTGCACATGGACGATTACTTCTATCCTGGCCAGGACTTTGATGATGCTGCGGCTTTCCAGAAGTACGGCGGGGACTTTTCCGATCTGGGAGACTGGAGAAGAGACAATGTGAACCGGCTGGTGAAAGAGCTGGGAGAGCGTCTCCATGCCATCGATCCTGAATTGTCCTATGGCATCAGCCCGGCCGGTGTATGGGCCAACCGGAACAGTCTGCCCGAAGGCTCGGCCACCAATGGCAATGAAACCTATTTCAATGCCTATGCCGACAGCCGCAAGTGGGTAAAGGAAGAATACATTGATTACATCTGTCCCCAGATCTATTGGTACATCGGCCACAAGGCCGCCGACTATGACACCCTGGTCCGCTGGTGGGCCGATGTGGTGGACGGCACCGATGTGCGGCTGTATGTGGGCATGGCCGATTACCGGGCCGGCAACAGCAGTCCCTCTTCTCCCTGGTATGGCGTCAAGGCCCTGGAGGATATGCTGGCCCTCAACAAGACCATTCCCCAGGTGTCCGGTGAAGTGCATTTCCGCTATCAGCTGATGGTGCGGAACCCGGAGATTGTGACACTGTATCAGAAGGAATACGCCCGGCCGGATGAACCGGACACTCCGGAGGAGCCGGAAGAGACCGTGAAGCCTGTGCTCAATCGGACAGACCACGGCGCCTATATCCAGGGCGCCGAGGGGCTGTTCCGGCCGGGGGACTCCCTCAGCCGGGCCGAGGCGGTGGCTATGTTGGCCCGGCTGACGGTGGATGAAAACGGCCAGGCCCTTTACCAGGAGGAGGAGAGCTATCCGGTTTCCTTTTCCGATGTGGCCGGGGATAGCTGGTATGCTTCTTATGTGGGGTTTGCCCGGAAATACAACATTGTAGGGGGCTATGAGGACGGCACTTTTCGTCCCGATCAGCCGGTGACCCGGGCCGAACTGATGAAGATTCTGGCGGCCTATTTCCCTGGTGAGACGGGCAGCGCCTCTTTCGTTGATGTGCCGGAAACCCACTGGGCCTATCAGGCGGTGGCGTTTGGCGCCGGAAAGGGCTTTGTGGCCGGTTATGAGGACGGCACCTTCCGTCCGGACCAGCCGGTGACAAGAGCCGAAGCGGTAAAAATGATCAACGGTGCCCTGGGCCGCATCCCGGAGGAAGGGCATCTGGCGGAGCTGATCTCCCGGAATCCCTTCCAGGATGTGGACGAAAGCCACTGGGCCTACGGCAACATTCTGGAGGCCTCTGTGGCCCACGATCCCGATGGCACCCTGGCATAGAGACACAAAAAAAGAAGCCCTTTTGCCGTGTGCCGATAAGACAGTAATCTGAGAAAACTACAAAATCGGCATCTGCCAAGCAGGATTGGACAACAAAACAGGCGGCACTCAACTTCGGTTGGGTGCTGCCTGTTTTTGTACAGCTAAGGGCTGAAAATCGCCTATTTTCTGTTCTGTAAGGTAAGGACAGTAAAAAGGGTGAAATAGTTATCGCCTCTGCGTGGTTCTTTTGTGAAACAGCGAATCGCTGCATAGCGGATACCGTTCGCTGGGGAGTGCGTATATTTACGGTCGTACAAAATACCCCTCAAAACCGTAAAGTCGATAGGTGGGTATTTCGATGCAGAGTATGTTCGACACTGGGGAAACTGAAAATCAGCTTATATTCGTGGAAAAGTTATATTTTAGGGCGATAAATTCTGGGTATCGTATTGAAAACAGAGCTATCCTTGTGATACAATGTGTGTACACACTAACGGCCGGGAGGCAAGGGAAGGAGTAACCAAGTGAGAATACAACATAAAAATCTAACAATCCGCCAAGCCGAGGTTGCCGATGCGAAGCAGCTTGCCGCTTGGTGGAATGATGGTGCTGTGATGGCACACGCAGGCTTTCCCAACGGCCTGGGAACGACCGAGGAAGAAGTTGTAAAAGGACTTAGAAACGGTCTTCTGGTCGTTGAGGAAAGCGACCGTCTGATTGGCGAGTGCAATTACCACAATGTGTCAGATGGAGTTGTAGAAATTGGCATTAAGATCTGCGAAACCGATTGTCAGAACCGTGGTGTTGGCAGAAAGGTTTTGAGTATGCTGATCAATTGGCTGTTCAGAAACGGCTATGCCAAAATCATCCTCGATACGAACTTGACGAACACAAGAGCGCAGCACGTTTACGAATCACTTGGATTCCGCAAGGTACGAACCAATATCGATTCATGGAAAGACCAGCTCGGTCGGCTTCAATCATCGGTTGATTATGCGCTGGTTGAGCAGGATTTTGTCAGTTATGAGTGAGAGAGACACCTATGCCGAATAAAGCAGATCGCAAGCGACCGATACAGGTCAAATTTTTCGTAGATGAAAGAGAACTCGGCTTGATAAAGGCGAGGATGGCGCAGCTTGGTATAGAGAATATGAGCGCTTACCTTCGGAAAGTGGCGATCGACGGATATGAGGAAAAACCGGATATGCCTGAACTCCGTGAGCCGAAAAATCCCTGACGCACTTTTCAAGATGGAGTGATGTTCAGCTCCGCAGGAGCGCAGCCGATTTCTCTGAAATCGTTCAGGGGTTTGGGGGATTTCCCCAACAAGTTTATTGTGGATTCCCCAAAGAAATTGTCAAGGAGAAACAAAAAAATGTTGACTTCCACCCCACTCCAGGCGTTACAATAAAGATAATAAAAATGCGGGATGAATCCCGCCTGTGAAAAAGGAGGAACCTCAAATGATTGCCATGCGGAATTATAAAGACACCGACGATAAGGTTTCCCTGCTGGGCTTTGGTCTGATGCGTCTGCCCAAGATCGATTCGGAGAAATCCGACATCGACAAGGAAAAGGCCCAGGAGATGATCGACTATGCCTATTCCCACGGGGTCAACTATTTTGACACTGCTTATCCCTATCACGAGGGCAAAAGCGAGCTGTTCGTGGGCGAGGCCATGAAGAAATATCCCCGGGAGAGCTTCCATCTGGCCAGCAAAATGCCGGTCTGGCTGGTGGAAAAGCCGGAGGATACCCTGAAATATTTTGAGGAGCAGCTGAATAAGTGCCAGGTGGAGTATTTTGACTATTATCTGTGCCATGCCCTCAACCATGACCGCCTGGAGATCATCAAGAAGAACCATATCTTCGAGACCCTCCAGAAGGAAAAGGAAGCCGGCCGCATCAAGCATCTGGGCTTCTCCTTCCACGGCACCATCGAAATGTTGGAAGAGATCGTAAACGCCTATGACTGGGATTTTGCCCAGATCCAGCTGAACTACTATGACTGGGATATGCAGAATGCCAAGCGGGAATATGAGATCCTGGAAGAGCACGGCCTGCCTGTTGTGGTAATGGAGCCTGTGCGCGGCGGCGCTCTGCACACCCTGTGCCCCGAAGGCGTCGAGATGCTGAAAAAGGCCGATCCCAATGCTACACCTGCTTCCTGGGCCCTGCGTTTTGCCGCCAGCCTGCCCAATGTGCTGGTGGTGCTCAGCGGCATGACCACCATGGAGCACATGAAGGACAATGTGGCCACGGTGGACGATTTTAAGCCCCTTACCGAAAGCGAAAGAGAGCTTTTGTTCAAGGTGGCCGATGTGTATAAGCAGAGCAAGACCGTGCCCTGCACCGGCTGCCGCTATTGCATGGATTGTCCCGCCGGAGTGGACATCCCCGCCGTCTTCAAGATCTACAACCAGTACTGCGTCACCGAGAACAAGGCTCAGTTCCTGGCCGATTACGAAGCTGTGGGAGACAGCAAACAGGCGCATCACTGCGTGGCCTGCCGCAAGTGCTGCTCGCAGTGTCCCCAGTCCATCGACATCCCCACTCGCATGGAGGATGTGAAAGCGCTGTACAAAAAGCTGAAAGGCTAAAAAGTACATATGCAAAGAGAAAGCCTCTTGCGGTGATGCCGCAAGAGGCTTTTGTCATTGTTTTCTTTTGTTTTGATGCAGCCAAAAAATGATGAGGAAGAGAAGCAAAAGGACGAAGGGAGCAAAAACATTCAGGAGGGGCAGCAGGTAATCGGCTGGCTGGTAGAGGGGGTCCAGCAGGGCGGGAATCAGGGCGCACAGCAGAAGGCATCCCCACAGCACGGCCCCGTAAAGTGCCCAGGTAAGGGGAGAAGGCAAACGGGAAGCTTTGAATAGAAGAACACCCAGGATCACGCATCCCACAAGAGACATAGCCTGAGCCAGACCGCCCAGAGCGGAGCAAAAGGAGAGAAGGGGAAAGCGCAGGTTTCGGATGGTGCCCGGAGACCGAGAAGCAGGGGGAAGCAGCTGGTTTATGGCCAGGGTCAAACCGCAGCGAAGCAAAGTTGTTCCCACCAGGAAACCAAAAAGCAGCAAGGCTGTTGTTTTGATCTGGCGGGCCAGTTTTTGCTGGCGGGTGCTGCCATAGAGTATGGCCATCAGGTCGGTATGGTATAGATCGGCCAGCCGTTCCAGCATTTCCAGGTCGGGCTGGCGGCGGCCCGATTCATATCCGGATAGGGCCTGGCGGGTAATCCCCACTTGTTCCGCCGCTTGCTGTTGAGTCAGGCCTGTCATCTGCCGCAGCTGCCGTAGATTTTGATGAATGTTCATGAGAACCCTCCTTTTTAAAAACGGACCTTTTTTAATTGCAGAGTAGCCTGAAAAGGAGAGAAAAGTCAAGACGCGATCTGTTTCCCGGGAGGAAAACAGAAAAAAGGGGAGAAAAGAGAAAAAACTATTGACAAACAGGTGCGCGGCTTGTATAATGAAAAAGCTGATTGACCCGGACGCTTAGCTCAGCTGGCTAGAGCACCTGCTTGACGTGCAGGGGGTCAGGGGTTCAAGTCCCTTAGCGTCCACCAGTCAAAGCCCTTGAGCTGTAATGGCTCAAGGGCTTTTTTTCATTTTCTGTCAATTTTGATTTGTTAGTAATGCGTTAGCAACGGCAGCGACATTTACAGCCTGGACCAAAGTGATTATAAATATTTACTGTGGTGGAGTAGTCGGCATGGCCTAAAATTTCCTGAAGAACTTCTGGGGCCAATCCCTCCTTGATGGCTCGGGAAGTATAGGTGTGACGGGTGGCGTGTGGAGTTTTTCTTTTGATATGGAGTTTTTCCAAAAGAGGGTAATGGTCTCTTTTGCGAAAATTATCAGGGAGCCGTTGCCCAGAATAGCCGGATAAGAGCAAAGGACCGGTTGCTGATTCGGCGAAATAAGAAAAGTGTTCCCGGCCTTCCGGGCGAATAGGAATAATGCGATTCCGGCCAGCTTCGGTTTTGGAACCGCCAATCACATAACTTTCAGGATAATTAGAAAGAGGAAGGGAAAAAAGCTCGCCTATGATGACATATGGAGCAGAGTCATCTGGCATTTCGATGAATACGGATTTGACTTTTCGTCCATTTCCCTTTCCGGCATCCAGCCGGAGCTATACAGCGTTTACCAGGCGGCGAAAGGCATTGCAGTCGGCAGCCGCAATATTACCATTGACAATCTCGCTTCCCCGGAACTGGTCACAGATGAGGCGTTCCAATTGATTATCTGCGCTCTGCTTTAGGCCAAATACGGGGATGCGATTTTGAATTTAGAATGAAAGAAGGGAGATATAGGAAGGGAGATATAGCATGATATCAAAAGAAAAACCTGAACGATGAAAATTACCCGCTGCGGATAGTGCAGGTTTATGGAATCCATGTTATACTGAATGGAAATGGATACTCCACGAAATGAATTCAATAAAGTATCCTGTTTCAACTGGCTTTTTTTACCCTCAGCAGATATAATGAAAACGAGGTGATGCGATGTGAAGGTACGAAGAATTGCGGCGTTTTTGCTGGCAGGTATCTTGCTGGCCTACTGCTGCGCGGGCTGTTCCGACACGGCCCAAAAAGAAGAGACACCGACCACCATTACGGTCTGGCATGTCTATGGCGGTCAGACAGATTCCCCGCTCAACGACCTCATCGATGCGTTCAACCAGACGGTGGGAAAGGAGCAGCGGATCAATGTGCAGGTCACCTCCGTGTCCAACACCAACACCATCCACGAGCTGGTGCTGGCCGCCGCCAACGGAGAGCCGGGTGCCTCGGAGTTGCCCGACCTCTTCATCTCCTATCCCAAGACGGTGATGGCCCTGCCCGACGACAGCATTTTGGTGGACTACCGGGACTATTTCAGCCAGGAGGAGCTGTCCGCCTTCCTCCCAGCCTTTCTGGAGGAGGGGACGGTCAATGACCGTCTGGTGGTGCTGCCGGTGGCCAAATCCACAGAGGTCATGTTCATCAACCAGACCATCTTCGACCGCTTCTCCCAGGCTACCGGTGTAACGATCGAGGATCTGGATACATGGGAGGGGCTTTACAGGGCTGCGGAGATCTACGCGGACTGGACCGACGACCAGACGCCGGATATTCCGGGGGATGCCAAGTCCATGTTCGTTCACGACTACTACTTCGACTACTTCCAGGTAGGAGCCCAGTCCCTGGGCGAGGACTTCTTCCGGGGGGATGTGCTGGCCTTCGGCCCCGCCTTCCAGACGGCGTGGGAACCCCTGGCCCGGGCCGCCCTGCGGGGCGGTGTCTGGCTCAAGGGCGGGTACGCCACCGAGTCTATCCGCACCGGCGACAGCATCGTCAGCGTGGCCTCCTCTGCCAGCATCCTCTATTACAGCGATGTGGTGACCTATCCGGACAACACCACTGAGGACATCACCATCATCTCCCGGCCCTGCCCGGTGTTTGAAAACGGAGAAAAGCTGGTGATGCAGCGGGGCGCGGGCTTCTGTGCCGTCCGCTCCACCCCGGAGCGGGAGCGGGCCGCGGTGACCTTCCTCAAATGGCTCACCGAGCCGGAGCACAATGTGGAGTTCGCGACCCGGACTGGCTACATGCCGGTGACCCAGGCTGCATTCGAAACGGAGCTGCCAAAGGCCATTGAAGGTCTGGAGAGCGCCAAATATGCCTCTCTCTATCAGGCCTATCTGAATACCCAGCAAAACTATAAATTCTATGTGCCGCCCCAGTTGGAGAGCTACCTGAGCCTGGAAACCATGCTGGAGGACCATGTGCGGGCCCAGCTGGCCATGGGCCGCCGGGATTATCTGGAGGCCGAAGAGACCGGACTGGAGCAGATCAGTGCGGACCAGCTCCAGTCCTTCCGGGAGATCATGGAGCGATAACCTGTAAGAGAGGAGGAACCACCGTGCGCAACAGACTGAAAGAACTCCGGGCGTTGAACGCCTTTGCCAAAAAGCAGAGCGTAGGGATGCGGCGAAAGCTGATGCTCTACTGGGTGTCCATGATCCTGGTGGTCTTCGCGGCGGTGATCCTTCTGCTGTCCATCGCTGGGGCCTTCTCCCGGGATGATGAGCAGCTCCATGAGGTAATGGAGCTCCACCTGAGCAACACAGGAGATACGCTGGTCAGCCAACTGGACCATCTGACCGCCCAGAGCCTGAATCTCTCCAAGGAGCTCAGCCGGGAGATCGAGGGGGTGCTGGTACAGGAGGGCATTTCGCTGCAGGAGGTCAACGATGATCCGGAGCGGCTGCTGAAGCTGCAGGAGGTCATGTACCCGCTGATCAGCACCACCCTCCAGACGGCCAACTGCAATGGCGCCTATGCGATCCTGGACGCCACCACCAACACCGGCCTGGAGGGGGCGGACCACTCCAGAAGCGGCATCCATCTGCGCTACTCCAACCTCAGCGCCAGCAGTCCGGTCACACCCACAGTGGTCTACTTCCGCGGCATCCCGGACATCGCCCATCAAAAGGATCTGGAGCTGCACAACCGATGGAATCTGGAATTTGACATCGATCAGATCCCGGGCTGCCGGGAGCTGATGGATGCGCCGCTGAGCCGGCCTGCCGACCGCTATTTCTGGTCCCGCCGGATCGATCTAAAGGATACCTGGGAATCCGCTATGCTGCTGTGTGTCCCCATTGTGGGGAGCGACGGAACGGTGTACGGCGTGTGCGGGGTAGAGCTCAGCGCCCTGTATTTCCAGTTTTCCTATCCCACCCTGGAGGGAAAGTTCGGCTCCGCTGTCACCGTGCTGGCTCCGGTCCAGGACAGCCGTCTGCTGCTGTCGGATGGATTGGTGGGCAGCGTCAACGGCACCTACCTGGACGGTCAGGAGACTCTGGCCATCCATCAGGGGCGATACTATAACGAATACGACACAGGCGCTGGACGGTATATCGGCCTGCACCAGACCATACCCATCTCCAGAGGGAAACCGGAGGACACCGTCTGGGCCGTTGCCATCCTGATCCCCCAGGAGAGCTATGCCGCCTACACAGCCGGCGTCCAGCAGACCTGGATCATTGCGGCCCTGGGACTGCTCCTGGTGCTGCTGGCCCTGTCCTCCTTCCTGTCCCGGCGATTTGTCCGGCCCATCACCGACAGTCTGAAACGGTTCCAGCAGGCGGAGGGGCCGGAACAGGGGATGTCCTCGGGAATCTCGGAGCTGGATGAGCTGGCGGAGTTCCTCAATGCCCGGGCGCGGAATCAGCGGCTGGAGCAGGGAGAGCTTCCTCCCAACATTGCGGAACTGTTCGACCAGTTTGTGGAGCGGAAGGATCTGCTGACCGAGGCGGAGCGGAATATCCTGCGCTACTACATCGCCGGGCACGAGATCGCGGAGATCCCGGACCTGGCCTTTATCAGCATGAGTACGGTCCGCAAGCACAACCGGAGCATCTACGAGAAACTGGGGGTGGCCTCCCGGGATGAGCTGATGCTCTACATCGATCTGCTCCGCCGCTGCGGAAGGCTTCAGGAGCTTTGCTAAGACAAGTTTCTCCATCACAGCAAAGCGCACAAAACCAGTCCTCTGGTTTTGTGCGCTTTTTCTATTATCCAATGGATACCTTTGCGAAAAAGTGGGAAAAAGTATCCGACGGACCATATACTCTCCCCCTTACTCCTGCTATAATAGGAGTAGAAACGAGGAGGTGCGGAATATGACGAATCTCTTGTCCAGCCACTTAGAGGACCGGTCCACGCCCCAGTATTTCTGCTTTTCCATCCGCTGCGAGGTGTGCGGAGAATTTTGGTACAGCAGCATCATCCCCTTTTCCAAAGCGCTGCAGGCGGCGGAACACCGGGAGAAGAAGGAACTCTATGACGCCATCTATCAGCCGGAGAAGCAGCGGGCCATGCAGGCGGCCAGTCAGGAGGCCAGGGAGCGGTTCAGCCAATGCCCCATCTGCCGGCGGCTGGTCTGCGACGCCTGTTTCCTCATCTGCGATGAGATGGATCTGTGCCGGGAGTGTGCCGGCCGGATGGAGGAGTCCGGGGAGCCGGTGGCTCCATGAAGGGGCGTTGGCTGCCGCTCCTCCTGCTGTGCCTGATCTTGGCTGGGTGCGGCACAGTGGACGCAGGGGACCGTCTGATCGCCGGAGCGGAGGGCGCTGAGGCATACAGCGCGGCTCTCGTTCCCTTCCTCCCCGGGTATTCCCTTCAGACGGCAGAGGATACCCTCTACTCGGAGGTGAGCCGGGGCAGCGCCGTGGCCTGCTTTGATGTACAGGCCATCCCGGCGCTGGAGCGGGGCATCGGCCGGTATTGGTATCCCCATGTCACGGCCACCGTGATCCTGGCGGTGGACCGCAGCCGGACGGACGCCGCCGTCACCGGCTGGAACAGCCTCTGGGACAGCCCGGTTCCCATCGGCATCAGCAGCAGCTCCGCGATCCGCAATATGCTGGCTCTGGGCGCCCTGTCCTACGGGCTGGACCGGGAGGCGCCCTCCAAGCGTGACGCGCTGGAGCTGCTGGAACACCTTGGCCAGAACGGAAAATTCCGGCTGGAGGCGCCGGACGCCCCCATTCTGATCTGTCTGGACTGCGAGGCTGCCGCGTGGAACCGGAACGGAGGAAATTACGAGATCATCGTGCCGGCGGAGGGCACGCTGTCCTGCCGTATGGGGCTGCTCTCCGATGTCCCTCTGACGCTGGAGCCGGGGCTGGATGAAACCCTTCTGTCAGCAGGGCTGCCCCTGGCGGACGGAGAGAGACCGGCTGATTTTCCCAGCGATTACCGGTCGGCCCGTACCCTGAGCGAGGAGGACTACGGCTGGTTTCTGGAACTGACCGGGGATAGCAGCCGGGACCTGCGCCGGCAGGTGCTCCACATCCGGCGCTATACCACAGCAGATCTCCGGGAGCATATTTTATCCGCCCTGCTCATCGCCGCCGCCATCCTGTTATGGAAGGGGACGGTATCCCATCGGATGATCCGCCGGGATGTCCGCCGAGTAGTCGGGGTCATGGGCTGGCTGATGGTGGGATGGCTGCTGCTGCGCCTGTTCAAATATCAGCTGACAGCAGATGGGCTTCTGTGCCGGATGTGCTGGTACGGCTATTACATCTTTCAGCTTGCCCTTCCGGTAACGCTGCTGTATCTGGCCGTGATCCTGGACCATCCGGAGGGTGAGAAAAAGCCGCTGCGCCCTCTGTGGCCGCCTCTGGCCTGCTATGCCCTCTCTGTGCTATTGGTACTCACAAACGATCTCCACCAGCTGGTGTTTCGTTTTGACCCGGTCGGGGACTGGGCCTCAGACTACCGGTACGGTCCGGGATACTGGGGCGTAATGGCGTTATCCCTCCTGTTCCTGGCCTGCGCAGTCGGGAAGCTGCTCCACAAGGGGCGGTATAGCCCCTACTGGGCCGGCAGGGTGGTTCCGCTGCTGTTCTGCGCGGGGCTTCTGGCCTACATCATTGCTTACATCAGGCGGGTGCCTCTGGCGTGGGAGAGCGATCTTACCGTGAACATCTGCGTGCTGTCCGCCCTGTTTTTTGAGTCGGCCCTCCACGCGGGGTTTATCCCGGTCAATCTTCAGTATCAGCGCCTGTTCACCGCCACTCCCATTGGGCTGACGCTGCTGGATGAGCAGGGCCGCACCGTCCTGTCCTCCCGGGGCGCGCCTCCCGTCTCCCGCTCCATCTGGCGGAGGATCTCCATGGATATGACCCATCCGCTGCTGCGGGACAGCGACACCCAGCTTCACGCAGTCCCCATTCATGGCGGTGTGGCGGTATGGCAGGAGGACCTCTCCCAGCTCAACCGGCTGCGCAAGGAAATCCTGGCTGTGCAGGCCCGTCTGGAGGCGGTCAACACCCTGCTGCGTGAGGAGGGCGATGTGAAAAAGCGCCTGCTGGCCGCGGAGACAAACCGCACCATGTTTGAACAGCTGGACCGGGACATGGAGCGCCGCATCCAGACATTGGGACGGCTGATCGAGGCTCTGCCGGATACGCCCCATCCCCGGGACCTGACCGCCTACATCACTCTTTGCCTGTGCCATATCAAACGCAGATGCAATCTGTTTTTCCTGGCACGTCAGGGGGATGGACTGCCCGGAGAGGAATTGAGCATTTATCTGGATGAGCTGGCAGAACTGGCCCGCTATGCGGGGCTGCAGCTGCTCATTCGCTGCGGGCAGCGTGGAGTGCTGGAGATCCGCAGGGCGGCACTGTGCTACGACTTTGCCTTTGAAGCCATATCCTGGGCCCTGAGGGAGAACGCCTCTCCTCTGCTGGGGTATCTGGAGCCGGAGGGCGCCCATCTGGTTTTCCGCTTTCTTCCGGGGGGTGATCCCGGACAATGGCGCTTTTCGGAGGAGCTGACGACGGCGGCGGCCGCACTGGGCGGTCAGATCGCCTGCAAGGATCTGGACGATGCCGTTGGGATCTGCATGACGCTGCCCTTGGGAGGTGAGTCCTGTGGCTGAATTTTACCGGTTTCCCCATTGGGTGCTGACCACATTGGTGATGGCGGCCGCCCTGTGCATCGTGTTTCAAACAAGGGCCATCTCTTACAGCATCCGACGTCTGCCCACCGGCTGGGTGCGCCGGGTGGAAAATGGGATGGAGTGCGCCATCCTCGGGGTGCTGTTCCTCTTCGCCGCCCTTCTTGCACAGGTGCAGTATGGGCTGTTCTGCGGCTTTTTGGCGCCCAGCGCCTACGGCCTTGTCCGGCAGGCGGTGTTTTTGCTGACTGCGGTGCTGGGAACCACCGCTGCGGTGGGGATGGAACTGATCTGGCCGTTTTTTGCCGTGGGCGGGGCGGCTGTCTTGCTCCCCCTGACAGAGACGGTCACAGGGCCCGCCTATCCCGTCTTTTTTCTGATGAGTATGGCGTTCTTCCTGCTGCGCAGCGTACATATCTGCCTGCTGCGCCGGCGGGAGCTCTACACCCAGCTCTCCTCCGTATCCGTCAAGGAAGCCATTGATACCCTGCATACCGGTCTGCTGTTCTTTCGGCGGTCGGGGGAGCTCCTGCTGTGCAACCGCAGCATGGAGGCGCTGGCACGGCAGATGACGGGGCAGCCGGTACAGGACGGAAGGCTGTTTCAGCGGCTGCTGGAGTGCGGCCCACTGTGCGGCGGCTGCGCACGGGAAGTTCTGGGTGGGCAGCAGGTGTTTCGCCTCCCCGATTCCTCCGTATGGAGCTTTTCCGCCCATGAGCTCCCCATGGGGCGCCGGACCATGCTTCTGCTGACTGCCGATGATGTCACGGAGCATTGGGACGCGGTGACCTTTCTTGCCCGGCAAAACCAGGCGCTGGAGCAGCGCGGACAGGAGCTTCGCAGCACCATTGCGCATTTACAGGCCATCTGTGAAGCGGAGGAGATCGCCCGAAGCAAGGCGAGGGTACATGACCTTTTGGGACAGCGGATCAGCCTGCTGCTCCGGGCGCTGCGGGATGACCGGCAGATGGATGAGTCGCTGCTGCTGGACTTTGCCCGCAACCTTCCCACGGCCCTCCGAGAGGACCGCACGCCCAGCCCTGCTCATCGTCTGGAGATGCTGCGGGAGACCTTCCAGGGCATGGAGGTGTCGGTGGAGTTCCAGGGCGCGCTGCCGGAGGATGGGGCGGTGGCGGACAGTTTTGCCGAGATCGCCGTGGAATGTGTCACCAACGCCGTGCGCCACGGGTATGCCACCCGCATCCAGTTCCACTTTTTCCAGAATGACTGCTGGCGCATGACGGTCACCGACAACGGCATCCCGCCCGCCGGCCCCATCCGTGAGGGCGGCGGCATCGGCGGGATGCGCCGCAGGGTCCGTCAGCTTGGCGGCAGAATGGAGCTCTATACTGTTCCCCGATTCCGAATCGAACTGTCTGTTCCAAAGGAGGCTGTGGAGAAATGACAAACGTTCTGATTGTGGAGGATCATGTTTCCATGCGGGAATCGCTGACCACGGCGCTGACGGCGGCGGGAGATTTTTCCGTGGTGGGCGAAGTGCCCAACGCAGACTATGCTCTGGATTTCTGTAAACATCTGCATCCGGAACTGGTGCTGATGGATGTCTGCACCGAGGGCGGCGCCTCTGGGCTGAAGGCGGTGGAGGCCATCCGCAAAACAGATCCGGAGGTCAAGATCATCGTTATGACTGCCTTTGACGAGATCACCTATATCCCCCGGGCCAGGGCCGCCGGGGCCAACGGCTTTATCTACAAAAGCCGGAGCCTGCACGATTTTCTTGAGGTAGCCCGGACGGTGATGGCGGGGGGCAGCAGCTTCCCGGAGCCCAGGACCATTCCCATGCCCCAGGGGGAGGCCCCCCTTACCGACCGGGAGATGGAGGTGCTCCGGCTGATGTGCAGACACATGACCAACAAAGAGATCGCCCAGGAGCTGTTTATCAGCGAAAACACCGTCAAGTATCACAAGATGAACATGCTGGGCAAGACCGGCTTTTCCAAGGCGGTGGATCTGGCCTTCTACATGATCTCCAACGGCTGGATCAATCCCCTGTATTAAAGAATTGCACTTCCTATCCACCGGCTTTGTGCCGGTCCTTTGAGCGTGTCGAAAAAGTGGCTTAGGCCACTTTTTCGAGTTTTTGCAAGGGGCTGGCGGAGTGCCTCCGCTCCCATACTGCGCTCCCGCGCCGGGCAGGTCCGATGCAGAAAGGCAAAGAAAGTATGGCCGTCCGGCCGCCGGACCAAAGAAAGTATGGCCGTCCGGCCACCGGACCAAAGAAAGTATGGCCGTCCGGCCGCCGGACCAAAGAAAGTATGGCCGTCCGGCCACCGGACCAAAGAAAGTATGGCCGTCCGGCCACCGGACCAAAGAAAGTATGGCCGTCCGGCCACCGGACCAGCGGGGCGCCCCGCCCTTGAGAAGTGCAAAAAGCCACGCACTGGTCGCGGCTTTTTGCGGATTGATAGGGGTAGGGCGGACGACCCTTTTCGTTATATAGGTTTTTCGACAGTCTGTATCCACCGGCTTTGTGCCGGTGGATTTTTTTGTTTCAGGGAAAAGACTACCCGCAGCGGGTAGGGTGCAAATTCAAAATAAGTTCTACAATAAATCTGTAATACAGAAGGTATGGGAGGTGGGGAGACTGAAAACTGTGCTCCTGATCATGCGGCGGGCATCGCTGGCTCAGGGCCTGATGGCGAAAGTGCGGGACGCCCCGGGAATACAGCTGTGCTATGAGCCGGACTATGCCAACGCGGATGTGGCCATCCGCAGCCATCTGGCCTCTGGGGCACTGCTGGAGGTCTCCGAGGATGGCGATCACGGCATCGACTTTTGTCTGGCCCTGTGCGCATGGCTGCGGGAAGTCACGCCCCACTGCCGGCTCATGCTGATGTGCCCCGAAGGACAGCCGGAGGCTGTGAGCCGCGCCATCGAGGCTAAGCGTAGGGGCAAGATCGACGACTTTGTGTTTTATGATGTATCTCTGGACTATTTGGCCGCCAGTCTGCAATCCCTTTGAGATAGGCAACGATCATTTTGAAATGGGGGGTACCCCCCATTTCAACGCCTACCGTGGTAGGCGTTGATCCGGCTCTGGTCGATTCGGTTTTATACACAAAGACGGCCTGGCGGCGAACACCAAGAGACAACGGAAAAAGTGCTGCGGTTTTAGGGGGCAGAAGGAACCTGTGCCTGCACATCAAGCGCCCCTGGGAAGATTTTTGGTACCTCTGGCCTATCACCGACACAAACGGGTATCTGGTGGATGGGTGGACATTCCTGACACCATAACAAATAAAACAAGAGAGGAGATTGCATTATGGGACTGATCAAAGCTGCATTGGGCGCAGCCGGCGGCGTGATGGCCGATCAGTGGAAGGAATTCTTCTACTGTGAAGCCATCCCCGCGGATGTGCTGGCGGTAAAGGGAAAGAAGAAGGCCACAGGCCGCTCCAGCAACACCAAGGGGGATGACAACATCATCACCAACGGCTCTGTCATCGCCGTGGCCAACGGCCAGTGTATGCTCATCGTGGAGCAGGGCAAGGTGGTGGATATGTGCGCCGAGCCGGGCGAGTACACCTACGATATGTCCACCGAGCCCAGCCTCTTCACCGGCGATCTGGGGGAATCCATCAAGGGCGTGTTCCAGAACATCGGCAAGCGTTTCACCTTCGGCGGAGAGGCCCCCAAGGACCAGCGCATCTACTATTTCAATACCAAGGAGCTCACCGGCAACAAGTACGGAACCCCCAGCCCCGTCCCCTTCCGGGTGGTGGACCAGCGGGCGGGTATCGACATCGATATCGCCATCCGCTGCTTCGGCGAGTACAGCATCCGCCTGAAAAACCCCATGCTGTTCTATACCAATGTCTGCGGCAACGTCAGCGAGGACTTTAAGACCGAGCAGATCGCGGGGCAGATGAAGACGGAGCTGCTCACCGCCCTGCAGCCCGCATTCGCAAAGATCTCGGAAATGGGTATCCGTTACTCCGCTCTCCCCGGCCACACCCTGGAGCTGGCAGAAGCCCTCAACGAGCAGCTCTCCTCCCGGTGGCGGGACCTGCGGGGCATGGAGATCGTTTCCTTTGGCGTCTCCAGCGTCAAGGCCAATGAGGAAGACGAGCAGATGATTAAGGAGCTGCAGCGCAACGCGGCCTTTATGGACCCAACCCGGGCGGCGGCCCATCTGGTGGGCGCACAGGCCAGCGCCATGCAGTCCGCGGCCAGCAACCCCAATGCCGGTCCCGCTATGGCTTTTATGGGCATGGGGATGGCTGGACAGATGGGCGGAATGAACGCCCAGAATCTCTATCAGATGGGCGCGCAGCAGCAGGCTCAGCCCGCACCCGAACCTGTACCCACGCCCCCGCCTGCCGCCCCTGGCTGGACCTGCGCCTGCGGACAAAGCGGCATCACCGGCAGCTTCTGCCCTAACTGCGGCAGCAAAAAGCCGGAGCCCAAGCCGGCAGCAGAGAGCTGGCAGTGTACCTGCGGTGCAGCCGTCACCGGAAAATTCTGCCCAGAGTGCGGCAAGCCCCGGCCCGCAGCGGACGGCTGGACCTGTTCCTGTGGTGCGGTGAACAAAGGGAAATTCTGCGCGGAGTGCGGGGCGAAAAAGCCCGCTGGCGTACCCCAGTACAAATGCGACAAATGCGGCTGGGAGCCGGATGATCCCGCCCATCCGCCCAAGTTCTGCCCGGAGTGCGGCGATCCCTTTGACGATGGCGATGTGCAGGGATGACCCGGGGAAGAAAAACCGTCGTATTTTCTGTTGTAGGTCTGTTCCTGCTTCTGGCGGCTGCGGGATATTGTTTCAGAGGTCATCAGGGAGGTGATTCATCCATACAGAAGAAATCTGCCGTGCCGCCCGGTACCTTGACCGGCGTCACATACAGCCACACCAGCGGCATGGTTGCCAGAGCGGATTTTGCCATCACGCTTTCGCCGGAGGTCATTCTGGAAACAAGCTATTATCCGGCCCTTGATCCAGATACGGCGGAGGACGAGGACTGGTATCACCCGTCTACCAAAGAGAATGTCCCCATCACCGCGGCTCAGTGGTCGGATGTGGAGCAGATCATTCTGGAGCTCTACCCGCTGATGGAGCCCATCTCGGAAAACCGGCTTGAGGTGAAGCTGCCACCGGGGATCGAAGTCATGGATGGCGGGGACTCCACCAGCCTGATCCTGACCTGGAGTACAGAAGACGGAACACGGAGCATCCGTTATGATCCGCCAAACGACCGCCGTATCCATACGCTGATCGCTCTGCTGGAGGAGCTGGCCGACCCCATTGGACGGGAGATCCCCCGCTATGCCCCGCCGGAGCTGAGCGGCTTCTATATGGGGCAGTCCGGGGCTCTCTTCTCCAAGGGCTATTCCTTCCAATTCGACCGGGGTTCGTCTGTTGTGTACGGAGAGGACGCCCCATATATCCTCCGGGCCAGGTTTACCCCGTCCGGTCGGAAGCAGGAGGTCTGGAGTGACTGGGCTGTGTCAGATGAGGAGTGGGATGCCTTCACCGCGTTTGCGGAGGGGATCCGTCTGGAGCAGCAGCCGGACGGCAGCTCGGAAAAGCCGGCCTGCACCATCTATTACTCTGACGGCAAACAGCAGCAGAAGAAATTGGATCAGGAAACAGCGAAGCAGCTCCGGGCGTATTTTACAGAGCTGGCCCTGTGCCTGCTGGATGAACAGCCATAGTACGCAAATCGATCCATAAAAACAGAACATAGGAGGTACTACAAATGAAAGGTCAGAAGATTTTGAAAGTCACATCCATTCTCATGATCATCGGCGGCGTCATCGCCGCCATCGCCGGCGTCATCGCCATTCTCGGCGTCAGCGCCCTGGTAGCCCTGTCGGGGAGCGCGGAGGATACCGGCCTGCTCTATGCCAGCTCCATTCTTGTAACTGTGGACTCTGTGATCCAGTTTATCGCAGGCATTAAGGGCATCGGGGCCTGCAGCGCACCCCAGAAGGCCGCTTCCTGTGTCAAATGGGGCATTATCATTGCAATCTTAGCAATCATCTCCATCATCATCGGCCTTGTAGGCGGAGGCCAGTTCAGCATCACCAGTCTGGTGCTCAACCTTCTGCTGCCGGGATTGTATGCCTACGGCGCCATGCAGATGAAGGGTGCCGCGTAAGCGGCTTCAGAAAGGGGTGCAGATGATGGGGCTCTTTGGAAAACTATTTGATAAAAAGGAATGCTCGGTCTGCGGCGGCGAGATCGGGCTGCTGGGTAACCGCAAGCTGGAGGACGGCAATCTGTGCAAGGAATGCGCCGCCAAGCTCTCTCCCTGGTTCAGCGACCGCCGCCAGAGCACGGTGGCGGAGATCCAGGAGCAGCTGGCCTACCGGGAGGCCAATCAAGCCAAGGTATCCTCTTTTCGCACCACCCGTACTCTGGGTGAGCGCACCAAGGTGCTGCTGGACGAGGATGCGGGTCTGTTTATGGTCACCTCCGCCAGAAATTGGGAGGAGGCCAATCCGGATGTGCTGTCCTTCTCCGATGTGACCGGCTGCAAGTTGGACATCGACGAGAGCAGGACGGAGATCGAATACAGGGATAAGGATGGAGAGCGGCAGAGCTTTAATCCCAAACGGTATGCCTATTCCTACGATTTCTACATCGTGATCAACGTCAACAATCCCTATTTCAGCGAGATCCGCTTCCAGCTCAACAGCAGCTCAGTGGATAACGATGAGGAAACACTGCTGGATGGACCCGACGCCATGCGCAGACCCCGCGGGGGTCTCCGGGCTAAAGCCGGCGGAATAGGCGGCGGCTCCCTGACCTCCAACGCGGATGAGGTGCGCTCCAGCGTGGAATACCGGCAATATGAGGAAATGGGCTGTGAGATCCGGGATGCGCTGCTGCAGGTCCGGCAGCAGGCGCGGGAGGAAGCGGCCGCAGCCGCAGCACCCAAGGCGGCGGTGACCTGTCCGTACTGCGGGGCGACCACCACACCGGATGCCAGCGGCTGCTGCGAGTTTTGCGGCGGCGCAATCAACAGATAAGAATACCTTGGAGCAATAGAAAACGACGAAAACGAAAGGAGCTTCACCATGAAGAAGTATGAAGTTTTAGGAGAAAATCTGCCGGTCGTCGTATGTGAATTGTCCCCAGGCGAATCCATGATCACGGAGAGCGGCAGCATGAGCTGGATGAGCCCAAATATGAAAATGGAAACCACCACCGGAGGCGGTATGAAGAAGATGCTGGGGCGGCTGGTGTCCGGCGATTCCGCATTCCAGAACAAGTTCACCGCAGAGGGCGGGGACGGGATCATCGCCTTCGCGTCCAGCTTTCCCGGAGCCATCAAGGCCCTGCAGATCAGCGCAGGCCGGTCCATGATCGTGCAGAAAAGTGCGTTTCTTGCCTCCGAGGAGAGCGTGGAACTATCCATGTACTTCCAGAAAAAACTGGGGAAAGGGCTGTTTGGAGGCGAAGGCTTCATCATGCAGCGGCTGAGCGGGAGCGGAACCGCCTTTATCGAGATCGACGGACATGCAGCAGAGTATGAACTGAGTGCTGGGCAGGAACTGGTGATCAGCACAGGGTACCTGGCGGCCATGGAGGAGAGCTGCACTATGGATGTGGTAGCGGTCAAGGGCGTCAAAAATATGCTGCTGGGCGGAGAGGGTATTTTTAATACCGTTGTCAGAGGGCCTGGCAAGGTTATTTTGCAGACCATGCCCATCAGCAAGGTTGCCGAGCTGCTGACTCCGTTTTTTGCCGACAAAAAATAGAAATAAAAAGAGGTGAATCGCCATGAAAAACAAGTCAAAGATATCGTGTCTGCTTCTCGCGGCGATGATGCTGTTCAGCCTCACTGCCTGCGGCAAGGACAACCCGGAGCCCGGCTCGACATCGGAAGGAACCGAGAAGACAAAGTCTCCTGTGGAAGCGGGAAGCGGAACAACGATCCATACAAATCTGTGGGATCTTACTTACGATGAGGCGGACGGCTGGGTCTATGAGGAGGACGACTTTCATGACGATGAAACATCCTCCAAGATCATCCTGACGCTTCCCAAGGAAGGAGAGGATGGAAGCATCGTCGATGCGGAGATCCGCGTTTCCGTGGAAGATCCGTATACCTTCCGGGACTACCTCACCAGCTACGGCTTTGACGAGTACGAATATGCAGTCGATCAGGCCTATGATCTTACTCCCGTCGGCGGCATCGATTGCCTCAAAGCAGAAGGAAACTATTGGGGTTCCCCCTGCCTGCGGTATATGAACCGGGTGGAGGGCGCGGGAGCCACCGTATTTATGGAGATCATCGGCGAGTACGAGGATGAGCGTGTAGACAAGCTGCTCTCCGGCCTGACGATCCATCTGGAGGATACCGGAAACGAGGATGGCCCCTGGTACTGGGAGGGCGAGCCCTTTTCCGCCCAGCCCCGCAGCGTCATGGTGGGTACGCACACGCTCAGCAGCCAGTGGCTGCCTATCACAGACTGCATCATCACAAAGGAGACCTTCAATCACGCGGCTGCTGTCACAGGAGATCAGGCTTACCTTCTGGTGGACGGAGAATTGAAGCGCTTCGATTACGACGGCGCCTCTTTGAAATTCGCGGAGGATATTGAGCTGGACGCGGAATATGAGGATATTTCCGCCGACACCACAGGGACCCTCTGGCTGGCGAATTTTATGGAGCCGCTGATCAGCTGGAAGGACGGCGCACAGACGGCGTCCTATGAGGGCCCGGATCACGTCACCATGCACCCATCCGGGACCTGGGGCGTCAGCTGGTTCTCCGGACCGGAATGTGAAAAGATCACGCTCTCCGGCGGAGCTCTCAAGATGGAGCCCATGGTATTCCAGGAAGTGGATAACCTCAGCCATCTGCTGATCGACGACAGCCACATCTATGTCTGCGGATCTGCCGTGGATGGCAGCGGTCACAAGGTGTTTGTCTATGACAGCAATGGTGCGCTGCAAATGACTTTGGCAGATTCCGACGGAGGCGGCCTGGGAAGCATTACCTTTATTACGCAGACCGCAAATGGCTATCTGGCCCTGGACGGAAATATGCGTGAGGTGGTGCTTTGGAGCAAGGATGGCACCTATCTCGGCGAGGCGGATGGCGGCGACCTGTTCGGCACGGACTATCCCTGGTTCTGCGGCGGCGTGAAGCTGGCTGACGGCAGCATCCTTGCCATTATGACCGAAGACAGAGCAGACGAGTCCGCAATGGAACTGGTGGCATTCAAACTCAGCGGCTTTTAAGGAGGATCTGACATGAAACGCACGAGGTTATTCTGCGTCCTGCTTGCGGTGGCGATGCTGTTCAGCCTCGCCGCCTGTGACAAGGACACACCGGCAGAGTCCGATTTGATCAAACTCGGAGATTATGAACTGCTCTATAAAGGGGCCAGTATCATGGAGGACTCAGATGGAAACGACGCGCTGGTCCTGACGCTGGATTTTACCAACAACAGCAAGGACAGCAGCTCCTATGTCTGGTGCATCTCTGAAACAGTGATGCAGAACGGCGCAGAGCTGGCCATCGCCACTGTCTTTACGGACAGCGACTCCTACGACACGGTAATCGACAGTCAATTTACGGATGTCGCGCCGGGTGAAACCCTTGAACTCAGAACCGCCTTCGTGTTGGAGGATACCACCAGCAAGGTCGAGGTGACCTTTGAGGAGGCATTCGGCGACAAAACCGGTAAGATCACCGTCGATCCGTCCACACTCAGCCGGGAAACGGCGGGAAGCGGTACGGGTCAGGATAGTGGGACCGGAGATATACCGCTGGACTGGTGGAACGGCGACTGGTACGGCTGGTGGACCATGACCGGCTGCTCAGGCGACTACGAGGATCTGGAGGGCGCCTGGTGGGACATCTGCGGTGCCATTGATATCGGCGAAGACGGAATGGGCACTGTCACCCTCTGGGATGAGGACTACACGAAGTCGGAACCGATGGTCTCCGCATCGGTCAGCCTCAGTGATGATGGGACCAGCATATATGGCACCATGACATCCGAGGGCGGTGCCTTCACGGATATTGCGCTGGAGCACGGGGACTGGATCGTTGACCCGGGACTGGTGGACTATGGGGACATGATCCACATTGACGGTGATTACGAAAACGGCGGAAATGCATTCCACTATGATATCTACCTGCGCCCGTGGGGGACCTATTGGGTGGATGTGGATGAGGAGGATCTGCCCAATCTCTATGACAGCTGGTATCTGCCTCTGATCGATGCGGAGGAGCCTATGCCGGACAGCATCGGATAACACCAGAATGGGGATCGTTCCCGCCCCATTTGGGGCGGAGCGATCCCTGTTTGCGCAATGGTATGGAGCGGTGACATTTGAAAGGAGCAGTTATGAAAAGGACATCAAAACGAGTGATCGCATTTTTTCTAATACTGGTTCTGATGCTGTCTCTCTGTGCCTGCGAGCAAAAACAGCAAGCGAGAACAGACGAACCAAATCGAAGCGCCGATGGTGAGACTGGTATGCCCGATCAGAAACTGCCGAAAAAGCTGCGCCCGGGGGCCGGGGGATCGGATATGCAGCCGACACCGACCGGATTCTCCGCGGAAGCGGAACAATCTCTTGTTTGGCTGCGGGAGAGAATGGCTTTTCCGCAGACCATGTTCGGCGCGGCTTATCTGGGCTATGTGGAAAAAGCCGGCGATTGGCTGTCAGCGGCAGACCAGACCATGCTGGAGAAATATCCCTTCCTTGCGGAGATCGACGAAACCCGCATCATTGGCAGTTCAGGCCATCTGTACGGTATCGTGCCGCTGGATGAAAATGCGACGGTTTCCGTCAATCGCATGCGGTGGGATCCGGAATCAGATACCGAAGAGGTCATCGAGGTTCTCTACCGGTCTGAAGCTGGAGATCCGCTGCTGATCTTTGCAGCCGGCGGGGACGATGCATACGCATACCTGTCCTACATACAGATCCAGATCGTAGACAGCGCAGGCAACAGCTGCATGTGGGAGCCGCAGCTCTATACATCAACGGGGCACATCGCGCCATGTTTCTCGGAAAACGGAGACTACCTCTCCTTCGACTTTACGGAATACGGATGGCAGGGCGTTCCTTCCGAGCTTGCACCGTGGCTGGCAGACGGCTGGAGTGGCGTATATGCCTCCGGGCTTGGCGGCAGCTGGACAACGCAGGCGGTGGCATGGGATACGGACCGTATGGCAAATTACTACCTGTGGTTCTTTCCCGAGGATGAGATGGGAGGAACGGTCGAACTGTATTGGGAATACGAGGGTGCCGATCCTTCTAAAACGACATGGGAAGAGGTGTGGAGCGGTTTCTGGACGACCACATCCGTCATGGATGGGCCCAGTTATGTGACCATCAGCCTGTCCCTTGTTGGCGGCGACAACTATGGCGTTACAGACGGCCCGTATTATATCTCGGAGACTTATCCGATTTTGATGAGTCCCAGCGGCGAGGAGATGGTGATCGGCGCTGGGGAGAACGAAGTCAGCCTGCCGTTTATGCCGAAGTACGACGCGCAGCTGTGCGTCCTGACGCTGGACAGCTGGCTCACCGACCCGCTCGGCTGATCTTCTGCGGATTACGGCCTGTTTCGGCATAGACCGTTACAGCGTCGGCATGGGAAGGAGGAATTTCAGATGCCAACACAGGTAACAAATTATCAATGCCCCAGCTGCACGGGACCGCTGCATTTCTCCGGTGCGTCCGGCCGGTTGGAGTGCGAATACTGCGGTGCCAGTTACGATGTGGCGGAGATCGAGGCGCTCTACGCAGAGAAAGAAAAAAAAGCAGCAGAAGCCCAGCAGGCGGCGGAGGAAGGCGGCGCCGGACAGGGCGCGCCGGCCACGGATGGAGGCGCATGGGACACCTCTGACTTTTGCGAGGATTGGGGGGCTGAGGGCGACGGTATGCGGGCCTACAGCTGCCCCAGCTGCGGCGCGGAGCTCATCTGCGAGGAGAGCACGGCGGCGACCTCCTGCCCCTATTGCGGGAACCCCACCGTGGTGCCGGGCCAGTTCTCCGGGGCACTGCGGCCGGATTTCATCGTTCCGTTCAAGCTGAGCAAGGAAGATGCGGTAAAGGCCCTCAAGTCCCACTACAAAGGAAAGTTTTTCCTGCCGAAAAGCTTTACCGGTGAAAATCATGTGCAGGAGATTCGGGGGATCTATGTTCCCTTCTGGATGTTCGACGGCGAGGCGGAGGGCGACGCCCATTATGAGGCTGACCGCTCCCGTACATACCGCTCCGGCGACTACGAGATCACGGAGACGAAACACTACGATGTCTACCGGGCCGGAACCGTCGCCTTTGAGAAGGTGCCGGTGGACGCCTCCAGCAAGATGCCGGACGGCCACATGGACTCCATTGAACCCTATGACTACAAGGAGCTGAAGCCCTTTTCCACCGCGTATCTCCCCGGCTTCCTGGCCGATAAGTTCGATGTGACGGTGGAACAGAGCCGGCAGCGGGCGGATCAGCGCTGTGAGGGGACCCTTGCCTCCGCGCTGCGCGGCACAGTGAAGCGTTATGACCTCTGCGTTCTCAAAGAAAGCAGCGTTCACCTGCGTAGGGGCAAGGTGCATTACGCCCTGATGCCCGTCTGGATGCTGAATACCAAATGGCATGGGAAGGACTTCCTCTTTGCCATGAATGGACAGACCGGAAAGCTGGTGGGCGATCTGCCGGTCAGCTGGGGGAAGTTCTGGGGGCTGTTTGCCGCCATCGCCGTCCCCCTATCTTTGATCAGTTCGGCGCTGGTCCTATTGCCGTGAGAAAGGAGGCGGACCGGATATGAAGAAAGCATATACTGCTCTCGCGCTGGCGTTCCTGTTGGCCCTGTCCCTCTGCACTCCCGCAATGGCGGCAATGGAGTACGGCGTGATCTATGACGAAACGGAATCCTTGGGATCGCAGGAGCTGACCATGCAGGGAGAACAGACCCTCCCCCAGCTCTCCCAGGCGCTGGGCCTTGATCTGCGGGTGGATGTATTGACCCAAAACAGCTATGACGAACTTGGCGACGCCGCCGCGGGAATCTATGAGGAATATGATTACGGCTATGGCGAGCACAAGGAGGGCGTTACGCTGACCATTCTGCTGGAACCGCAGGATGGGGATACCTACAAGATGGTTGACGAAAATGACTGGTGCGTCTACGCCAGACTGAGCGATGAGCGGGGCAGCAGCCAGGAATTGTCCGATGCCGTTTACGATGCGGTACAGCCTTATATGGCGGCGCGGGCGTGGAACGGCGAGGACATGACCATGAGCGCCGTGGCGCTGACACAGGTAGTGGACGCCATGGCGGAATCGGCGGAGGATTACATCCTCACAAATTGCCCGCCGGCCGGCTCCGGCGAGGATGCCGGTGTGGAAGAACCGGTGCAGGGCAGCGGCACGATGCAGTATGTATTTGATGCTGCAGACCTTCTTCCCTATGAGAAGTGGAAAAAACTGGAGGAACGGGCCGAAGCTATTTCCCAAAAGCAGGATTGCGGCGTTTATTTTGCTCTTGTAGATGATTACACGGAATACGGGAACGGCAGTGTCTATGAGGTCACCTATCAGCTCTACCACGGCAATGAGCTCGGTATGGGCAGCGGGCGGGATGGGATCATCGTGCTCCTGAGCATGGCCAAGCGGAACTATGCCATGTTCGTCTACGGCGAATACGCCGAGTATGCCTTTGATGAATATGGGCAGGAGAAGCTGGAAGAACGATTCCTGGGTGATTTTGGGGAAAACGACTGGTACGGCGGCATTTCCCATTATCTGGACGCCTGTGACGAATATCTGACGAAGGCCGACGCCGGCAAGCCGGTGCGCCGTCCTTACTGGATCTGGTTCGTCATTTCAGCAGGATGCTCCTGTCTGGCCGCAGGGACGGTTTGCCTATGTCTGCTGCGTAAGATGAAGTCCGTCCATCAAAAGGCGGAAGCCGATGCGTACATCACCGCTGGCGGCTTACACCTGACAAAGCAGTACGACCGGTACACCCATACCACCGAAACACGCACCAAGATCCAGAAAGAGAGCTCGGGCGACAGCGGCGGCAGCACCTACAGCGAAAGCGGGGGCGGCGGCAGCGGCCGCAGCGGGACATTCTGAGAAGGAGGCCAGATGATGATGAATTTGCTCCGGCGCCGCTTTCTCCCGGCGATTTTGTGCATGGCGCTGGCCTTTGGCCTGTGCGCCTGCGGAAGAAAAGACACACCGCCCGTTGAAACGGAAACGGACGGTGCGATGGGCACCCTTTCTGGCAGCAAGGGAGGAAAAGATTCCGGGGTGGGTGTGTTCTCCGGCAGCGGGGAAGAAACAGCGGAGGCGGAATTGGCGGAGGAGTCCCTGAACCTGTTGCATGACGCCATGGCATACGATGACCAGTACGCCGGCGCGGTCGCCTATCTGGGACACAGGAAGCAGGAGGACTCCACCCCGCTGTCGGACTGGCTGGTGGAGAATTGTGCCGGATTGGTCGAGGCGATGCCGTTTCTGCTGCATATACCAGCCGAACATATCCTCGGCGCAGGTTGGGGGGATTTATTCTGCATCGTTCCCCGGGATGAGATTACCAGCCTTGCCGTGAACCATGTCACCTGGGAATCTCTCGGTAACGGCGTTCGGCCTGTACCGGGTGAGGTGCTCTACCGGGAAGAGTGTGCCCAGCCTGTACTGATATTCGTAAATTATGAGCAATGGCGGGATGAACCGGACACGGAGATCGTCCTTGTGACAAACGATGGCGTGGAGGTGGAGTGGCTCCCGCTGGCCGATGAATACGGCATTCCCATCGTGCCCACCGGGGAGAGCGACCTTCCCATGCTGATGGATTTCGGCATCTGGGGCTATGTGACCGGGTTGGACTACCCCGAGGACTGGTTGCCGCCCACAGACTGGGGGCTGGCTTACACAAATTGGACCTGCGAGCGCTGGTACATGGAGTTCAGCTGGGGCGACAGCGACCCGGACTATTCCGGACGCATCGATCTCTATCATCAGCCGGAGGATGGGCAGGAGTATGCATACTCATATTCCGGCATCTGGCGTATGGAGGGCGACTGCCTGTATCTGGACCTCTCGGACGGCGCGGGCACCCGCATGAGCGGCAGCTTCCCGGTGCTGATCGACCCCTCCGGCGAATCTCTCCATATCCAGCAGGATCGTGAAACCGGTGTGTGTCCACCCTTTTTTGGCGAGGGCATGACCTGTATGGATCTGATACGCACCTATGGCTGAGAGAACATCAGGCGCACGAGTGTGGGACAGGCGTGAAAGGAGTATTTGTATGAGTATTTTTGACAAGCTAAAGCAGTCCGCCGTGGATGCTGCGGCGACGGCAGCCACAGCCATTGGAAACAAGCGGGAAACCTTTACCTTCGCGGCACTCCCTGAGAGCCTTGCCCAGCTGCAGGCTCTCCCGGAGGCGGCCCTTGACACCCCCTTTCAGACGGCGGCGCTGACCGTGCTGGCCCTGTGCGCCTATGCCGCTGACCGGCAGATCGGCACGGATATGCTGAATTGGCTGCGGGGGCCCCGTCCTTTGAACGGACAGGAGATATCCTTCTTAAACGACCGCTTCCGTGACGGAAAAACCTACCTTCCCTTCACCTACTTCGCCGGCTCTACCCCCGACAACAATTATACACCCGCCCAGCCCTATACCATCCGGGTGGAAAGCAACCATGTTTCCGGTGAGGAGCAGGGCTATATGAAACTGTTTATCCCCTGCGGCGGCGCGGACAGCCCTCGCCCCATCAAACTCCGACAGCGGGGTAGCGATGGAAAGTGGTTCCTCTGGGAGCAATATCTGCTCACCGGTGTCCGTACCCCCAAGTCCGCCGACCCCTGGGCGTGAGTCAGGCGGCGCGGCTGTGGAGGCTCGGCTCATGGAAGCCGGAGCAGGCGGGAGCGATCAGAAAGCCATCTGTATTTATCGGATTGGATAGAGGGTGCCGATCATGAAAACAGTGCTGTTTATATCATCCAATAAGGTGCTGGGACAGGGGTTGTCAGCGGCCATCCATGCAAAACCGGAGCTTGACTTCCTGTGGGCGGCCCAGTTCCATTATCCGCAGGCTGTGGTCGGCGTTGATATCTTTCATGCGGATGTGGTGATGTTGGATATTGTGGATCAGGCGGATATGGATCAGGCGGTCGGGATCTGCCAACCTCTTCGGCAGGTTGAACAGGACCTCAAGATCCTGCTTCTGGTCAGGCCGGAACAGTCTGTCGTATGCAGCCGTGTCATAGATGCAAAAAATGCCGGACTGATCGATGATTTCATCTTCTATGATAGTTCTCTGGCATATCTGCTGGCGAAATTGGCGGCGTTTTCATAGAATGATTGGGTATCAATGAAGAAAAACCAACTGCAATTATCTAACTTGTAACTGCGAATAAATGGGTGATTGCTATGCGGTATGAGTCAAAATGGATCTGCTGTCCTCAGTGCGGCAGCAAAACGAAAGTCAAAGTATATGAAGAAACGGTTTTAGTAAAATTCCCGCTATACTGTCCAAAATGTAAAAAGGAATTCATGGTCAATGTGGTAAAACTGAAGATGGTATTAAGCGACGAGCCGGATGCTTAAAGCACAGAGCCTGCTGATCCCCCTGTCGGGGAAAAGCAGGCTCTGTTTTTTATGTAGTCATCCAATCTCAATGGCGTCCTTTGTCCGGAGTGCGGCAATGACCGATTTCACCACCGGGATCAACGCTTCGGCTTCCCGCTCACTGCATTCCTCAATCATAAGCCGAAGCTGTTGCAGAGCGGGAGTTTCGCGCTGCAGTTCAGGGTTAAAAATGCTTCTGGCATCGATACGGAGGGCACGGATCAAAGGGTAGAGCACTTCCATCTTGGGATTTGCCTTGTAGTTCTCAATATTCATCACGGTTCGCACATCGATATCCGCCATGTCTGCTACCTGAGGCTGGGTCAGACCGCGCTGATAACATGTGCTCTTCACCGCATTTCCCAATGGAGAGGAGAAATCATACATCACAGTTCACCTCGAAGATATTCTACAATACATCTTTTTGCGGGTGAATGCGGCACAATTCGCTTGTTGGGTGTATCACGATACTATAACCTCAAGCACCATGGAGAGCCAATCCTCTCCCAGATGATCACCAGTCTCCTGACGATCCGCAGCCGCAGAATGCTCTGAAGCCTGGATGTCATTGAGTTGAACAAACAAATATCTGAACTTTCCAGTCAGAATCTAATGTTGACCACGCTGAAACAGCAGGGTCTCATTGATCCTGACATTTTTATATCCCAGAGCAATGAGCTGACCGAACAGCTCCGCGCTGCAAAGCTGAAAAAGGAACGCCAATATCCGGAGTATGTACCAGATCTGTGGTGGCGGCTTTGCCGACAAAATGCACCTTTTGATGGATTTTACAAGCCGCCCCGGAGAAGTAGCCGACCCATGGTGCACCGGCGACTTCGATGCGACCTGGCGGGATGTTATAGAAGGCTGTCAGGGACTGCTTGATGATTTGCTGAACAGCCCTTGGGCCGCACTGGCCCAAGGGCTCAGACTGTCGAAAAACCTATATAACGAAAAGGGTCGTCCGCCCTACCCCTATCAATCCGCAAAAAGCCGCGACCTGTGCGTGGCTTTTTGTACTTCTCAAGGGGCAAGTGTGCGCCAAAGGCGTGCATACAGCCCCTTGCAAAAACTCGAAAAAGTGGCCTAAGCCACTTTTTCGACACGCTCAGCCCTTGGGCCGCACTGGCCCAAGGGCTGTTTTGATTTGTTAGCAACCGGGGGATCAGCTTGTTTTTTTGTAACAGATCCAAAAGAAAAATTCGACACTTTGTCTGGCGTTTGCTATGATAGAGGTATCTTCAAAAACAAAGGAGGAAACGAGATGGGTGCTTTTTCTGGCGCGACGGATTTTTTCGGGATGCCTCTGTCTCAGCTGGCCCGGCGTTATAGGTATGCAGAGGATAACATCTGTATTTTGGAGGGGGATCTCCAGAAACTGCGGGAGCAGTTTTCAGAGACCTATGAGAATCTGTGCTCCTGTACCCACCAGGCCGATCAACGCAGCCCTTTGAAATACGGCCAGGACCTGGTGGCCTCCTGGCTGGTGGAGGATGTGTTCCTTCGGGTATTCTGGGCCGCCGGTCTGGACGCCAGTCTGGATGGGGCCGACCAGGGCCGGAAGGTATTGAGCAATGTGAAAACTTCCTCCTCCAGCGATTTCTCTGTAAGCTGCAACGGCTATAGCCGCAAGCTGGAGCTGATGAACGACTACACCGGCTTTTGGGCCAGAAGCCACAAAATGCATTTACGGGACAACAAATATTTGAAAATGCAGCGGGAACAATCTCTTTTTCTGGCCGTTTCCATGGCTGCCAGAGAGTTTGCTCTTTTGGATTTCACAGAAGAGATCCCGGCCCGCCTGATCCCCCATCACATTCCTTATGGGAACAAACCGGCCTATGAACTGTCCCTGCCTTCCTCACTGCTGCATACCGTTACTTCGGCCGCCATCGGCCAGGCCGTGAAGGCGCGCTTCCATGCTTGACAGCATGATTTGATTATGATATGATTTTGATATCATAAAGAGAGAGGGTGTTTTTCATGGAAGAAAAGATCCTGAAAAATTGCAGAAAAGGAATGCCTGTCTTGCTTTTGGTGCTGCTGAGCTATGTGGCGGCCCTCGGTTTGGGTATCCTGGGGGCCGTTTGGACGGGAGAAGGGGTGCTGGCGGGCGGTTTGGTGCTGGTTCTTTCCATTGCGTGGCTCAGTCTGGGATGGATCTTCCTTTGCGGACTGAGGGTCATCAAACCACAGGAAGCATTGGTGCTCACATTGTTCGGCAAATATGTGGGTACCCTCCGGGGAGAAGGATTTTACTGTGTGAACCCCTTCTGCACCGGGGTGAATCCGGCGGCCAAGACCCGGCTGAAACAGAGCGGGGATGTGGACGGTCAAAGCAACGGCGCTCTGGCAGCCACCGCTGTGGCTGCGACCGGTGCGGAAGCGGCCGGAAAAAAGATCTCCCTGAAGATCATGACGCTGAACAACAACCGGCAGAAGATCAACGATTGCCTGGGCAATCCGGTGGAAATCGGCATCGCCGTCATGTGGCGGGTCACCGATACCGCCAAAGCGGTGTTCAATGTGGACAACTACAAGGAATATCTGTCCCTTCAGTGTGACAGCGCTCTGCGGAACATCGTGCGGCTCTATCCCTATGATGTGGCGCCGGGGGTGGATACCACCGGCGACGGCGTGGCCGATGAGGGTAGCCTGCGGGGCTCCAGCGAAGTGGTGGCCCAGCGCATCAAGGAGGAGATCCAGAGCAAGGTGTCGGATGCCGGACTGGAGGTCATCGAGGCCCGGATCACCTATCTGGCCTATGCGCCGGAGATCGCCGCAGTAATGCTCCAGCGTCAGCAGGCCAGCGCCATCATCGACGCCCGGAAGATGATCGTGGACGGCGCGGTAGGCATGGTGGAAATGGCCTTGGAGCGGCTGGGAGAAAACCATGTGGTGCAGCTGGATGAAGAACGGAAAGCTGCCATGGTTTCCAACCTTCTGGTGGTGCTCTGCGGCAATCGGGATGCCCAGCCGGTGGTCAATTCCGGCAGTCTGTATTAAACCATGGCCGAAGAGAAAAAGCAGGTTCCCCTGCGCCTGCCCCCCGAGCTCTATGCCGCCATTGCCGCCTGGGCCGAAGACGATTTCCGCTCGGTGAACGGTCAGATCGAGTATCTCCTCACCGAATGCGTCCGCCAGCGGAAAAAGAATGGCAAATATGTGCCGGAAAAGCTGGATGAACCTCCAAAACTAGATTTATGACAAAAAGGGCGAGAGACTGCGATCTCTCGCCCTTTTTCTTGACATCGTTTTGCAAAACCGATACAATGTACGGTAATGTAAAAGCTCCCCTTTCCTGGAAGAAGAAACGGAAGGGGGTTGGATAGTGGCCTGGATCGGGTGAAGGATGGTGATAAGATGTATCATATTGCGGTTTGCGACGACAATCAGGAAGAAGCACATCTTATCGGCCGTATGACCCAGGAGATCATGGCCCAGCGGGAGATCGAAGCACAGGTGGATCTGTTCTTCGACCCGGAAAGCCTGCTGGACAAGCTGCAGCAGACGCAGATCCAGTACGACCTTTTTTTGCTGGATATCCTGATGGAAGAACGCAACGGCATTCAGTTGGCCCAGGCTTTTCGGCAAAGAGGGTATCGGGGCAAACTGATTTATATCACCGCCAGCCGGGATTATGCCATCGATGGCTACAAGGTCAAAGCCGATGACTACTTGCTCAAGCCGGTGGAGAAGGACACATTGGATCAGGCCATTGGCCGGGTGCTGCCCCGCCTGGAGACCGTTTTGCTGGAAACCACCGGAGACATGAAGATTCTTCAGCTGCAGCAGATCCTCTATGTCGAGTCCACAGGGCATTATGTGCTCATCCGGTTGGGGGACAAGGGGGAACCCTTGTGTTTGCGGGCCACATTGCTTCAGGTCCAGCAAAAGCTGGGGGCGGAAAAATTTGTCCGGTGTCACAAAGGGTATCTGGTGAACCTGGCCCAGGTGCAGGAAGTGCGGGTGAGCACCAGCCAGATCCTGCTCCATGGGGGCGATGCCATCCCACTGGGGCGGCAATATCGTTATGAAGTGCAGAAAGCTGTTGTGCAGTATGTGGAACAGGCCATTTCTTCTTATTGAGAAGAAATGGCCTGTTTTTTGTTATGCTTCTGCTTGAGAGGGGCCTTCCTGAAAATAGAGGTAAGACTTCACATGGAACAGATTGTCCTGGGTTTCGATGATGAGCACACTGTTGTATTGCTCGGCCACCCGGCGCATGGCTTTGATGCCCTGGCCATGGCCTTCGTGGCGCCGGGGAGAAAGGGGATCGCCCTGTTCATCTCGCTGGAGATCGCCGGAGAAACTGTTGGTACAGCTGACGAAAAGGCCGGCATTTTCGAAAATCTCCACTTTCAGCCGGATACTGCGTTCCTGGGGATCGGGCAAGGCCGCCACAGCGTGCAGGGCGTTGTCGATCATATTGGACAAAAGCACGGCCAGGTCGGCATCAACAATGCCGATGTGTTGGGGAACCTGCACCGAGGCCTGAAAGGAAGCATCCAGTTTCTGGGCCTGGATCTGGCAATAGGACACCAGGGCGTTGATGAGGGGATGGTCGGTATACCGGCCGGGGGCCTGGCGGATCTGTCCGGTGAAATGCTCCACATATTGCTGCACCCGCTGGAGATCCCCTTCCTGGCAAAAGGCCGACAGGGCGTTCATATGGTGAAGGATCTCATGGCGCATGGCATAGGTTTCGTCCAGGGAACGGCGAAGGTAGGCAGCGTGTTCCGAGGCATAGTGGTTCTGCACCGTCAGAAGCTGCAATTCACTGTTTCGGCGCACCACACTTTGCACAAAGTCATACGCCGCCAGCAGGAAGAAAAGAAGCAGCAGAAGATGGTTCACCAAGCGGGCCAGATAGAAAAAGCTGCGGAGCATCCGTGTGTTTTGCCACAGAGAGCAAAGATAGGACCACAAAGAGCCATCTCCGGCCAGGGAGAAAAGGACACAAAGGGCAAAAAACAGGAGAAGAACGCCGCCCAGCAGGAAAAAGTGCCGGTAATAGGCGATGCCCCGGCGGGCTTGGTGGGCACAAAGCAGCAGGGAGACAAGCAGAGCCAGAGGAAGCAGACGGCTCAGGAGCAGATTGGTCCATACAGAACCGCCCTGGTTGTCGAAAAGCCGCCACACAAGACCGACTGCCATGCCCAAAGTGCCGAGAGCGGGCAGCAAGACTCCCCATTTCCGGACTCTTCCCGCCAGATGGTACCAAAGGACCCACAAACTGAGCACCAGAGGGAGCATTTGCAGACCCACCAGCACCAGAGGGCTTTGCAGGAACCAGATGTCATAGGCGCTGTAGGAGACGGCACGCTCCGGACCGAAGGACAAGGCCAGCAGGGAAAGGGGCAGCAGGCTGGCGTCGGCCTTGCCGTGGTAGAGTTGCAAGAAGAAGAGCCCGACCAGAAACAGGGCGGCCGCCAGAAGCACTCCCGCCGGCAAAGCATCCTGGGCGGTGGAGGCCATGGCCTGGCTTTGATAAGCTGTAAGATTCGGGTACAGAACCAGGGAGGGCAGCTGGCGGATGGAGGCCATTCCACCGGGATAGGACAGAACCAAAGTCAGTTCCTGAGCAGAGCCCAGAGTGATGATATCGCTGTACATGGCGGGGTACATGGCGGGCTGATTTCCTGCATCAAAATGTCCTTCCTGGGGGTGATACCGCAGGGAGGGGTCGGCCAGAAGCTTTCCGTCGGATAAAATAGCGGCATCACAGCCAAAACGGTTCATTGCGAGGATGGATGTGGGGGTGAGGGGAAAATCCAGCTGGGACAGGTCCCGGCTGCAATATAGAACGGTATCCGGGGGAAGGAGCAGGTTTTCGCCTTGGGGAGAAACCTCTGTGCCATCGGCCAGGGTGAAGTGCCAGGAGGCCGGATCGGAGGCAGGACTGATGTCCAGATTCTTCAAGGGGGTCTGGGTCATGCGGATATAGAGAAAACAGCACCACAGCAGCGCGGCCGCTGGGATCAAGGCCAGCAAAAACCATTTTTTATCACAGAGAAATCTCTTCCATTTCTCTTTGGTAAACACAGCCTGCACCTCCGTCCATAAGTTGAGAGAGGATACCGAAAAGGTATCCTTTTTATGAGAAGCTCATCGCTTGATGGCGATTTTACGCTATTTCTATCATACAGGAGTTTGTTTCCGGACACAAGCCACTGAGAAGCCATTGTCATGTTGTTTGTGCCAGATGCGTGTTGTTTGTGCCAGATGCGTGTTGTTTGTGCCAGATGCGTGTTGTTTGTGCCAGATGCGTGTTGTTTGTGCCAGATGCGTGTCGTTTGTGCCAAAAGCCACTATTCGACAAGATTTTATGTTATTCTCATCATGAAAATATGGCATCTGAGCAGCGGTCTTGGGGCAGAAAGAGCCCGAGGGCTTTTCTGTGTGTATTCTCTCTGCCGCGGCCGGATGGGGTCGGGAAGACTGCGGCCCGACCGGAAGGAGGGATGAGGGAAGGTGCTTTCCAAGGAACAGACAGCGCCTGGAAAAAAGCCGCTGCGGCCCAAATGGAGCAAGGCTGCAGGGGATCACATCACCCTCAGCGCCGCCACGGCCAAAAGCTCCAGCACCTATTTGCAGGGGCTGGATCTGGAGACCGCCGAGAGCATCCGCCTGAAACCGGCGGAAGGGAAAGATTCCCGGCTGCAAAGTGTCAAGCCCTCCTGCTGTGCTTCCCGTGAGGAACTGCCTCAGCTCTCCGGTCAGGTGGATCTTACCACCGGGCGGGCTGAGGTGGGCTATGACCCCAAAAAACGGGATGTGGTTCTGGGCTTTGTGCGGCACGACCACGACTCCCAGGGACGGGAAGTGCTGGAAAACAAGGCCAGAGTGCGCACCATCCACGGTCAGGACCGGTTCCGCAGCAACGACGAGACCTTTTCCCAAGGGGCGATGGGTCTGCGGTGTGAGGCGGCCCGGGCGCCCAAGGCGGTGATGGGCCGGATGGGAACCATGTCCCGTCGGGAGGGCGGGGAGACCACCATGGATCGGGTGCTCCCCTTTTACGGCGTGGAGGAGGAACGAGACCGCCTGCACCAGCTGCAAATGCTGGAGCACCGCAGCGATGCCCGGCGCAGCAGCATTCACAGCGCCGCCTCCGGCGTGGAGACGCTGATCTCCCGCAAGAGGCAAAAGCAAAAAGAGTTCCAGAAAATTTTCTCCCAGGCTTTGCAGAAAGCCGGGGAGAACCGCCAATCCGACGATTATCAGCTTTTTATCCGGAAAAAATGGCTGGCCATGCAGGCCCAGGCCCTGGGCCTGGATCTGGAAAGCGGCCTGGGAGAGGATGTTCTCCCTATGGAAGAAGCGGAGAACATGGAGGAAGCGGGATCCCCCAAGCGCGAAACACCATGAACACCAGATAGAAAGGAGTGGAAAGATCCCGGGCCGGGCTGTTTGCGGCCTGATCGCTCGTGGATCGAAAGCGTATGGCAGAATATTTGTCTCCCGGTGTCTATGTGGAGGAATTTGACAGCGGCCCGGCTCCCATGCAGGGGGTGAGCACCAGCACCGCCGGTTTTGTAGGCCTTGCAGAAAAGGGCCCCGTGTCCGGCGCTCCGGTGTTTGTCACCGGTATTTCCGATTTCCACCGGAAGTTCGGCGGCTATCTGCAGAAAAGCGAATTCGGCGAATATCGCTACCTGGCCCATGCGGTCAGCCACTTTTTCGCCAACGGAGGTGCCCGGGCTTTTGTAATGCGCGTGGCCCCTTCCGATGCGGCAGTGGCCGGCCTGTCCTGCGGCGAAGGCCTGCGTTTTGAAGCCAAGAACCCCGGTGTATGGGGTAACCGGATCGTCATCACCATGGTTCCGGCCAGCAAGGGCAAGAGCCAGATCATGGAGGATCTGGGCGAAGGAAAATACACCCTGAAGAGCGTCGAGGAGTTCTATGCAGGCGATGTGGTGGCCCTGGAGGGCCCCGATGGGGTGGAATACGGCGTGGTGGCCCAGGTGGAGGGCAAGAACATCACCATGGCTTCTCCCTTCCAGAGCGCCCAGGTGGTGGACCAGGCTCTGTTGCCTCAGGTGACCATCAAGACCTGTGAAATGAACATGGAGATCCGCTGCGAAGACATGGCGGAGACCTATGAGAATGTGTCCTTTAACATCACCACCCCTTATTTCATCGAAAAGATGCTCTCCAAGTCCGAGCTGGTCAATGTGACCGCCCAGGCTGTGGAAGAGGCCAAGGCCCCCATCGAGCTGGTGAAAGAGTGGACAGGCTGCCAGAAAGCGGAAGTCCGTCTCCAGCTGTCCGGTGGTCTCAACGGCACAGCGGCCGCTTTGTCCGACGGCGATTTCATCGGCGAGGACAAGGGCCCCGGCGAGCGTACCGGCATCCAGGCTTTCCTGGACAACAGCGATGTGTCCATCATGGCTGTGCCCGGCATCACCTCTCCCAATGTGCAGCTGTCCCTGGTGGCCCATTGCGAAAACCTGGGCAGCCGTTTCGCCGTGCTGGATATGCCCAAAGAGGCCAAGAGCGTGGATGAGATCATGAAGCACCGGAACATCGTGGACAGCGATTACTGTGCCATGTACCATCCCTGGCTGGAGGTTTATGATCCTCTGGACAAGAGAAACACCTATATTCCGCCCTCCGGTTCGGTGATGGGCATCTATGCCCGCAGCGACAACAGCCGGGGCATCCACAAAGCACCGGCCAACGAGACGGTGATGAACTGCACCGGCCTGTCGGTGGCCTACAACACCGCCGAGCAGGATATGCTCAACCCCAACGGCGTCAACCTGATCCGTTCCTTCCCCGGCCAGGGTATCCGGGTGTGGGGCGCCCGTACCGCCAGCTCCAAACCCCAGTGGAAGTATGTGAACGTGCGGCGTCTGTTCATCTTCCTGGAGGAGTCCATCAAGGCCAACACCAACTGGGTGGTCTTTGAGCCCAACGACGAGCTGCTGTGGATCCGTGTCCGCCGCACCATCGAGGTCTTCCTGGAGGGGATGTGGAAGAGCGGCGCTCTGGCCGGCTCCACTGCCGCCGATGCCTTCTTTGTCAACATCGGCACCAACACCATGACCCAGGACGACATCGACAATGGCCGCCTGGTGTGCGTCATCGGTGTGGCCCCTGTCAAGCCTGCGGAATTTGTCATCTTCCGCCTGACCCAGAAGACCGGCGAATAAGAAAAAGGCTCTCACGATTTTTATATAAGGAGTTGAACAGCAAGTGCTTCCCTATCGTAATTTCCGATTCCGCCTGGAGATTGACGGCCTGGATGCCGGCAGCTTCAGCGAAGTCAGCGGTTTCGACGCCACCATCGATGTGGTGGAATACCGGGCCGGGGACGATCCTGCCATCACCCCCACAAAGCTGCCCGGCTTGATCAAATATGGCAACATCACCTTGAAATGGGGCTCTTCTGAGACCATGGTGCTTTATGATTGGCTCATCGACATCACCGAAGGCACCATCGAGAAAAAGACAGTGACTCTCACCGCTCTGGACGAAGAGGGTTCCCCTGCCGCTTCCTGGCGGTGCATCAACGCCTGGCCGGTGAAATACACCGCCCCGGACTTCAACGGCACCTCCTCCGAGGTGGCCATCGAAACCATCGAGCTGGCCCACGAAGGCCTGACTCGCACCGAGTGATGCGTCATCGCTGCCGTGTCCTTGTCCTTTTGGACGGGGACACGGCGGCATGTTGTCTTTTTCGGCAAGGTCACCATAGCGAAGAAATGAGGTGCCATACATGGCTTACCAGACAGAATATCCCTTCACACTGCCCCGGGGCTATATGGATGAAAACGGCACGGTGCATCGGGAGGGCACCATGCGTTTTGCCACGGCGGCGGATGAGATTTTGCCTCTCAAGGACCCGCGGGTCCAGCAGAACCCGGCCTATCTCAGCGTGGTGCTCATGACACGGGTCATCACCAAACTGGGCACGCTGCCGGCCGTCGATAACCGGATCGTAGAAAAGCTGCCCTCTTCCGACATGGCCTATCTCCAGAACCTCTACCAGCAGATCAACGCGGTGGAGCCCATTCGGGTGGAAGCAACCTGCCCCCACTGCGGTGAAAAATTCAAGGTGGAGGTATCCCTGCTGGGGGAATAGCAAAAAGCTATCCCCTGGACCGGATCTATGAGGAGATAGCTTTTTTGGGCTACTATCTGCACTGGAGCTACGGCGAACTGATGGACATGGAACACAGGGAGCGACTCCGGTTTTGCCGGGAGGTTTCCCGGATCAATGACAAAATGAACCAGGAGACCCGGGGCAAAAACATCTTTGATGTGTTTTAACAAAAAAACGGGGCCTTGGGGAAAGGAGGAAGCGTATGAAGGTACCCTTTTTCATCACCCGCAGCGGCCATTATGATCCCATTGTGGCGGTGCGGTTTATTGTGCTGTTCAATGCAGTGACACTGGGATTTCAGAGTGTTTCGGGCATTGGGCGGAGCCAGTCGGTGGATTTCATCAGCGAAGGGGGCCGCAACGACTATCCCATCCGCATTCCCAAACCCCAGACCGAGCCCCACCGGCTCACCTTCAAGCGGGGCTACCAGATGCGCAAGCTGAGCATCACCGGTCTGTTGGCCGGGTATGTGGGCAGTCAGGCCATCGAGGCCAAGGACGCCTTGGGCCTGATCCTGGTGCTGGACGAAAGCCAGAGCATCAAGGCAATTTATTCCTTTATTTCCCAGGGTGTTGTGGAGTGGGAGGTCAGCAATCTGGACGCCACCCGCTCCGAACCTTTGATTGAAACATTCACCATCACCCACAAGGGGCTGAAAAACATTCCCATTCCCTCTCTGTTCTAGGTTCTAGTAAAAGGGAGGGCCGGAGAGGAGGAAAGGCATGGGCATGGGAGGATTCAAACCGATAACCGGCACCATTGGCCGGGGGCTGGGGGAGTTCACCCTGCCTGGCAGCAACGCGGCCTTCTGCCAGTCCATCCTGCAAAAGGGGATTACGGGAGAGGCGCTGCGCCTGGAATCTTTGTCCTATGTACTCCCGCGGGAGGGGCAGGGGCCAGAGCTGACTCCGGCGTCTCAGCAGCCGGTGGTGGTCAATCTTTTGATGCAGCTGCGGGCTTATTGCGATGAAAGCAACACCTTTCTCCGCCAGCAGCACAATTTGCAGCTTCAGCTGACCCGTCAGTTGGATCAGGCTCTTTCCACCGCTTGGGGCACGGTGAGCTCCCAGGCCCAGCAGATCCGGCGGGCCGTGGAAGGGGAGATGCTCCAGGCTGGCCAGTTTCAGAAGGCTCTTTCGGAACTGACCCAACAGTTAAAAAAAAACGGCAAATCCGGTGAAGCGCGGCTGACCCGGGCTGTGTTACCGGGAAGCTCTGCCCCGGTGCATGGAAAGCAGGCCCCTTCTGTTGGTCCAGCCTCTCCAATTTTTTCTTTGAAGCCGGAGACCTCTGCCCCCAGACGGACAGAGGCCGAAAGAAAGCCGCAATCTTTGCATACTACCCCTTTGACTGTAGTGCAAAAGCAAGAACAGGGGGAAACGGTGCGGGAGCAGGCTCCATCGCCTCGTGGTCTGCGGCGTCGGGAAGCCGGCCATGGCCCTCATGCACAAGGGGAGGTCCATTCCCCAAGCAAAGGGAAAACCGGGCGCATCCAGAAGAAGCGAGGGGAAAGCAGTGCCCCAACTTCCCATGGGGAAGAGAGCCGGGAACCTGCTTTGTCTCAGGCCGAAGAAACGAGCCGCCGCAGCGCAGCGGTGACAGGGAAAAGCTCCCAGGAGTGGAGTGCCCAACTCCCCGTTCAAGGGACGCTGGAAAGTGTATCCCAGGATTCTGCAAGCGTCGTTTTTAAGCGAGAGCATGGGAGCACAGCCCGACCAGTTTCCGCTGGAAGCCGGGAAGTACATGGGGAAGAAACAGAGAGACCGGGGGGGAAAAGCCTGCCGGTCCTTCGGACTTTTCCGGCGATTTCCCATGCTGTCTCCGTTTTTCAGCCGAAAATCCTTTCGGCAAAGGCTGGAATGCCTGGGCCAGTGGGAAATCTCCCGCCACTTGCGCCCTCTGGGGCTTTGGGAATGCCGTCCTTTTTGTCGGTTTTTCCATCTTCTTATGCGTCGTTTCCTTTTGGAGGAATTGCCAAGGCCGGAGCGATATTCCCTGGACCGCTGACTCTGGCTTCCAAAGGGGCGGCATGGGGGAGGAAAGAAGAACAGCTTTCTCTGTTTTCGGGTCGTGCCCAAGGGACGCCTTGGATCGGTTTCCCTCTGTCTGCTGAGGGAGTGTTTCCTGGGCGGAAGAGCCAAAGCCCGAAGGCGGTGCCTTTGCGTTTCCGGGAGATTGGTTCCAATGAAGAACCGGCTTCAGGCTATGAAGCCCGTCCGCTTTTTCCCTCAATTGGTCCTCGCACAGAATGGGCCGAAACAAGGGCAGAAGCTGAAAAAGCTCGGACTGTACTCCAGACCGGAGAAAACAAACGGGAAACTGCCTGGGAAAGATCAGGCCAAGAAGGTGTATTTGGGCAAAAAGCGGCTTGGCCGTTGGGAGAAAAGGCGAAAAATGCTTTGGTATCTCAGTCTGTGAGCAGCAAAACGCCAGGTCTGGGGTCCCGTGGGGCCGCTACCTTTTTCCCACAGGGGCGAGCTGGGCTACATTCTTCTTTGGTCCATCGGGACGCAGCACAAGCAGAGCAGGAGGCCGCTCTTTCGTCGGTGAGCAGTGAAGCTCGTGAGCCGGTGTATCGTACGACTTTGCCGATTGGGGCGTTGTCCCGATCTGCTGCTTTGACGGGGCCGCAGCCGGTCAGTGGCGGAGTTCGTGAGCCGGTGTATCGTACAACGCTGCCGGTTGGAGCATTATCCCGATCCGTTGCTTTGGCGGGGCCGCAACCAGTCAGCAGCGGAGCTCATGAGCCGGTGTATCGTACAACGCTGCCGGTTGGGGCACTGTCCCGGTCCAGTGTTTTGGCGGGGCCGCAGCCGGTCAGTGGCGGAGCTCATGGGCCGGTGTATCGCACAACGCTGCCGGTTGGGGCACTGTCCCGGTCCAGTGCTTTGGCGGGGCTGCAGCCGGTCAGTGGCGGAGTTTGTGAGCCGGTGTATCGCACAGCACTGCCGGTTGGGGCGATGTCCCGATCCGGTGCTTTGGCGGGGCCGCAGCCGGTCAGTGGCGGAGTTCGTGAGCCGGTGTATCGTACGACTTTGCCGATTGGGGCGTTGTCCCGATCCGGTGCTTTGGCGGGGCCGCAGCCGGTGAGCAGCGGAGTTCGTGAGCCGGTGTATCGTACGACTTTGCCGATTGGGGCGTTGTCCCGATCTGCTGCTTTGGCGGGGCCGCAGCCGGTCGGTGGCGGAGTTCGTGAGCCGGTGTATCGCACAGCGCTGCCGGTTGGGGCGATGTCCCGGCTTGGTGCTTTGACGGGGCCGCAACCAGTCAGCAGCGGAGTTCGTGAGCCGGTGTATCGCACAACGCTGCCGGCTGGCGTTTTTCGTTCCAATCCAGTGGATCAGGGGCATGAGGCGTCTTCTTTCCCGCCGGGGCGAGAGGCATTGCCGCCTTCTCCCATTCCAGAACCTTCCCGGAAATGGGAAGGTCCCTCGCCTCTTCCTCTCCCGCGGCCTTGGGCCTGGGGTGGAGAGCCGGTACGCCGGAGTGGAGAGACCGTTGCCATCCGGTCGGGAACGGAAAGGGGAAAATCCTTCTTTTCCTATCCATTCTCTCTTTCTTTTGTTTCCCCCGCTGTTCCCGCCTTGGAAAGCGTGGCTGCCATCGGCCGCGCCTTGTCTCTGGCCCCGATGAGGGCCAAAGGGACTGCGGCCCCGGCGAGAAAGAGGACGCTCCCCTTTGCCCGTCCCTGGCGGGGCGGGGCCTGGAACGGTGGAAAGAGCTTTATGCCTTTGACAGAAGGTCAAAGCCCTCTTTCTCATTCCAGTGGAGTTCTTCCCACGGCCTGGGAGGAGGAAGGGCCTTGGGACATGGTGTTCCGCACTTCTCTGGATACCCAGCTAGAGCAAGGGGCCGAGCAGGAAAGAGCGGAGGCTCTCTCTATAGGGCCTATGATGGGGCATCTTGCTTTTGCTTTGGAGCAGGGAAAAACTCAGGAATCTGCGCCATTGCAGAAAGAAGGGGCACCGGCGATTCGGCGAGGCCAGGGACTTTCCTCTCTGCTGTCTTTGGAGAATGCCCGACCTCCTGCCAGGCTGGATGCAACTTCCCAGGCCATGGTGCACACCGCCTTTTCCCCAGAGTTTTCCGAAGGAACACCGGTTTCACAGCCGGACAGACCGATGGCTCCATCCCAGGATGCGCCGAAAGGGACAGGACAGAGCGTGGTTTATCGTCTGCCGCCCCGGCCGCAGAGTGCACCCCAGGAAAAGGAAGAGAGCGGAGAAGAAGTGCTGCGGGCTCAATCGGTGGACGCAGGGTATGTGTCGGCCATGAATGCGGCCTATTCCTATCAGGCGCCGGAGAGCCGTCCCAGACCGGAAACTCCCGGAGCCATCAGCCAGGAGACCGAAGAGCGCATCATCCAGCAGGTGCTGCAGGATCTCAATTATAACCGCATGGCCGCCCAGGTGCTGGATCGGGTCGAGCGGCGGCTGCGGACAGAACGGCGGAAAATCGGCCGGTAAAAAAATTGAAATGACAAAAAGGGGGTATGGCCCATGTGTGCGTTGGGCGGACGGTTCGGTGCGGTGGACAAGGCCACATTCACTATCGCCACCAAACAAAAAAGCGATGGAAAATGGGAATCCGAAGGGCCTTATCCTGTGCTGTTCAACCCATCCAGTCTGAAGGTGAGCGCCACTACGCAGGTGAAGCGGGAAGAAGGGGTCGCCAATGAAAAAACTCCGGAGACCGCAGCGGCCGACGGTAAGATTCTGCCTCGGGGCATTGGGGAACAACAGGTGGATATCACCTTGATTTTCAACATTGTGGAAGAATACAACGCCAAAACCGACGGGGTGGAGTTCAAGGCTCTGGCCACAGCGGCCACCAGCATTGTCACCAGCCTGATCGGCAGCGGCGACAAGATCGGCCAGGCGGAAAGTGCCTTGAGTGACTTGATCAAAAAGACTGACTTTACCAGTCTGAGTTTGTTCAACGAGGATCTGTGCTGTTATACCCCCTTGATGAAGGCCGCTCACAAGCAGGTGCCGGTGATATTTACCTGGGGCAATATGGCCTATAAAGGGATCATCACCAAAATTCAGACGACTTTTAATTATTTTTCCAGCCAGGGAGCGCCGCTGGGGGCCGAAGTCTCTTTGTCCATGGTGACCAAGACCAATGCGGATCCTTTGGAGCAAAGCGATTCCACCTCGGATATGCTGAAAATGGTGGAAAAGGCGGGGAAATTTCTCCGATCTCTGCCCATTTGACCGGTTTGATGAAAAGCGAAGGGAGGAGAGAGCGTGACCCTCAACGATGCGGCCCAAAAATTCAATAATTTTCAGCGGCCAGTGGCTTATTTCCATGTCAACGGTTCTCTTCTTCCAGGAGAGCAGCTGATCTATACCAGTATTCAGGTGAATATGTCCACCGGCATGGAGGCCAGCGACTGCACGCTGGAAGTGGTGGGCCGGTATTCCCGTTTTGAAGATGGGAAACTCCAGATGGATACCTCTTTGGATAAGCTGGTGCTGGGGGCCAAGCTGGAGGTTTTTTTGGGCTATGGAGAGAGCAAAAACGCGCAATCGGTGTTTGTGGGCTATATCTCCTCTCAGGAAATCGACATCCAGGGGGATCGGGTGGCCGTGATCGTCACCGCCATGGACTGCAAACAATTTATGATGAACAGCTACCGCTCCCTGCAGAAAAAGGGCATCACCAAATACTCCGAAGCGGTGAACGATGTGCTGAAAAACTACACCGCTCTTTACAAAAGCAAGCAGGTGGAAGTGAGCGCAGAGGTGCTGGCCCCCATCGAGCAGCACAACCAGAGCGATTATGATTTTGTGGTCTCCCTGGCCAAACGGCTGAATTACCTTTTTTATGTGGCACAGGATACGGTGTATTTCGTTAGTTATAAGAAATTCACCGACAGCCTGCTGACGGTGGAGCCGGGAGAGAATCTGCGCCGGTTTCGCCGGGAGGTCACTCTGGCCAATCAGGTGAAATCGGTGACGGTGCGCAGCCACAACACAGAGGACGCAAGCAAGCCCTTTGAAGCCAAGGCCACCGCCGTCACCGGAGTGGGAGGCGGCAAAAAAGCGGGGGCTGACGCAACCAAGCTGATCACCGCCACCATGGAAAAGGTGGTGGCTGATGGCTCGGTGCGTTCCGAGGCCGAGTCCAAAGCCCGGGCCCAGGCTTTGCTGGATCAGATGTCCATGGGGTTTCTCACAGGCACCATCGAACTTTCGGGCATCCCCATTTTGTTCCCCGGCCATATGATCACCCTCAAGGGCTTCAATAAGGATCTGAACCGGGATTATTTCATCACCAAAGTGGTGCATCATCTGGATCGGGATGGATTTGATACCACCGTCCACATTGCGGGAAACAAGATGTAGCAGAGGAGGAAGAAAATGAGCATCTTCGAAATGCTGGCCCAGGAGCATGAGGACCAGTCCTTCTGCGGCATCACGGTGGGCATCGTCAGCGACATCAAAGACCCGGAGAAAAAGAACCGGGTGAAAGTCCGGCTGCTCAACCGCACCGATTCCCTCCAGGAGACCGATTACATCCGGGTGATGACCCCCATGGCCGGCAAAGACTACGGCGCCTTTTTCCTGCCGGAAGTGGGGGACGAGGTGCTGGTGGGATTTGTGGATGGGGATTTCACCGCCCCTTATGTGCTGGGCAGCCTGTACAATGCCAAGGCCCCTGGCCCGGGCAAGGTGGAGGAGGGCAAAAACCAGCTGCGCACCATCAAATCCAAAACAGGCCATCTGATGGAGTGGAACGATGGAGAGGAAGCCCCTGGCCTGACGCTGAAAACCGCAGGGGAAAGCGCCCTTTCCATGAACGATAAGGAAAAGACCATTGCCCTCACCGACAAAGAGGGAGCCAATCTGCTGAAGATCGATATCGGAGGCGGCGCCGTGACGCTGGAGGCCAAAACCAAACTGGTGCTCAAATGCGGCGGCGCTTCCATCGAGCTGGACGGCAGCGGCAACCAGATCACCATCAAGGCCTCGGGCAACATCAAGGTGGATGGTCAGCAGGTGGATGTCAGCGGCAAGAGTGCCGTCAATGTGAAGGCCAGCGGCCAGCTGAATCTGGAGGCCAGCGGCGTCACCAATGTGAAGGGCGCCATGGTGAAAGTCAACTGATAGGGAGGGAAAGAGGATGGCACAGCTGCAAGGATGGGCTTTTCCAGTGGAAGTGGATGAAACCACGGGCCGGATCCGGATGGTGGAGGACGAAGAATGTGTCCGCCAGGATGTCCGGCTCATTGTGAAAACCGACCAGGGCGAGCGGAAAATGCGTTCCACATTCGGCGCCGGGCTCAACCAGTTCATGTTCCAGAATGTGGATCTGGTGCTGGTCAATCAGATGTCCCAGACTCTGGCCCAGAGCATCAAGCGGTGGGAAGAGCATATCAAGGGAATCAATGTGGGGGTCCTGCAGTCGCCGGAAAACCGGACGGCGGTGACGGTGGACATTCAGTATGTCTCCGACATTGACCCCATCCGTCCCCAGCAGATGCGGCAGGAGATGGAGCTGAACCAAGGGGACAGATGATTTCAGAATACACAGGAAGGAGGAAGGACAATGCAGACACCCAAGCTGGATGGGCGGGATCGCCGGGATATTATGGACCAGCTGAAAGCTCTGGCCCGGAGCTATGTGCCTGAGTGGCGATGGGGTGAGGAACACCCGGATGCCGGCATGGTTCTGGCCCATGTTTATGCCGCCATGATGGAAAATACCGTCAGCAAATACAACCGGACCATGTACAATCACTTCCTGTCCTTCCTCAACTTGCTGGGCACCCGGCTTTTGCCTCCGGCTCCGGCAGAGGGTATGGTGACGGTGGAAGTGCTCCCGGACGGAGGAGAGGTCTATCTGCCCCAGGGCACGGTGGTGTATGCCGCCGCCGATACCGATGCAGGCCGGGTCTTTTATGAGACCACCCAGGGCATGACCGCCCTGGATACCCAGGTGGACAGCATCTTTTTTACCAGTGCGGAGAAGGACACCATCGTCATGGCCTATGACCGGAACGAGCCGGGAGAGCCGGTGCGGCTTTTTGATCTGGAGGGATATCCTCAGCTTCAGCAGCACATCCTGGTGTTCCGGGATGACCGGGCCTTCTATACCAAAGACCGTACCCACTTTATGATACGCCTGGATCATGCCCTTTCGGAAAAGCAGCGCCGCCAGTTGGCGGAGGTGTTTTCCAATGAGGATATGGCCCAATGGGAATACCATACCGAAACCGGCTGGAAACCCTTTGACCGGGTTTTGCTCACAGAAGAGGGCATCGGGTTGGAAGGAAGCCGGGGAAGCCATCCGGTGGAAGTGGAAGGGGAGCAGGCCATGGGGCTGCTTCGCTGCCGCCTGAAACAGATCCCCGATGGAGGGGTCTCCTTTACCCACAGCGCCTGGAAGGGCTGGGGAGAGGGACTGGCCCCCGACGCTTTGTCCTGGGAGGGAAACCAGCTGCCGGAGGAGAATTTCTCCCCCTTTGGCGATGGGCTGAGCATCTTCACCGCCTTTCAGTTTTCCAGCCGGGAGGCTTTTTCCAAGGCCGGGGCCGTCATCACGGTGGACTTTGCCCTGGAATATTACAAAGTGCCCATTGAGCAGGCCTATGAGCCCGATCCCATCTGCTACCGCAGCGTCATGACCCGGGAGGATTTTGAAGGTTCCCGGGAGCGGGATGTGCGCATCGAGCGGGTAGTGTGGGAATATTGGAACGGCTTGGGCTGGGCCCGGCTCTTTCCCCTGGGGGAGGAAGAGGATTTCTTCACCCCGGATCAGACCGGCGTACGGGTCAAGCGGCTTACTTTCCGCTGTCCCCCGGACATGGAAAGCCTGCTGGTAGGGGCTGCGGAGGGGCTGTTCATCCGGGCCCGCATCGACAAGCTCTCTTATCTGTTTTCCACCAAGGGCCATTACATCGTCCCCTTTGTGCGCCATATGGAGATCGGCTACTGGTACCAGGATTGGCAGGAGGGGAAAGCGGTGCTGGTGGAGAGCAATGTGGAGCGCGATCTGGTTGAGCTGCCCCACAGCGGCCAGACGCCTTTGGTGACGGCGGGCCTTTGTCCCGATCCGACCATGTATGTGTGCTTTACCAATCCCCTCACCGGCGGGCCTTTGCGGATATTCTGGGATGTGGCCGAAGGGGTCTTTCCCGCCCCGCCCCCTCTGCGGTGGGAGTATTACGGCATCACCGTCAATGGGGAGCCGGGATGGAAAAGCATCGAAGTGATGGATCAGACCGAAAACCTCACCCGCAGCGGCATGGTGACTCTGGTGGGCAAAAAGGACTTTGCCAAAGCCCGGTTTTTCGGACGGGAAGGGTATTTTGTCCGCCTTGTGGATGTGGACGGCCGTTACGATGAAAAGAAAAAAGGGAAAAATCCGGTGCTGCGGGCTGTGTGGCCCAATACCGTGCCGGTGATCCAGCGGGAACGGGGCAGCCGGGCCTATTTCTACATCGGCCGGGGGGAAAAGAACAAGTGGTGTTCTTTGAATGTGCCCAATCTGTGGGAAACCAGAGTTTGGGTCAATGAGCACGGTTCCCTTTCGGTGAAGGAAGAAGAACAGCTGCTGCAAAACCCGGATGTGCTGGTGCAGCGCAGCGCCGAAGGCACGGTGGAACAGATCTGGGTGCCCTGGCGGGAAGTGGACCGTTTGGAAGGGTGTGCCGGGGAAGAGCGGGTCTACATGGTGGATTATTCCCAGGGGGATGTGGTCTTTGGGGACGGACGCCATGGCCGGATTCCGCCGGAAAGCCCAGAGGAGAGCATCCTGGTGGAGCACACCCGTTGCGACGGCCACCACGGCAACATCCCGCAAGGGGCCATCTTGGGCTTTTTGTCCCGCCCGGCGGGAGTGGCTGGGGTGACCAACCACAAGCCCATCAGCGGCGGCTCTCCCATGGAGACCATTGGCCAGGCCGCCCATCGCCGAACCGGCGAGGTGCTGGAAATGGACCGGCTGGTGACGCTGGAAGATCTGGAGCGGGCCGTGCTGGCCAGCAACCGGAATATTTTCCGGGTGAAATGTGCCGCTCATGTGGACCGGTATGGCAGACCGGCAGAAGGAAGGCTGGCGGTGGCAGTGCTGCCCCGGACCTTTGACCGGGGCGGGGAGTTCTTCGATGCCCTGGTGCGCCGGGCCCGGCAGATGCTGGAGGAAAAGGCCTCTTTGCTGCTGGCCGGAGGCGGTCAGGCGGATTTCTTCGAGGTGCGGTATGTGGAGGTTTATGTGACGGTGGATGCCGTCATTCCCGACTACGACTGTTACCACGAGACCCATCAGGCCATTCGCCGCAGGCTGGAGGAATTTCTCAATCCCATCACCGGCAATTTCGGGGGCCAGGGCTGGGAGATCGGCCAGATCCCCAGCCGGGAGCTGATTTATAACAGCATCAAGACCATTCCCAATATCAAATGGATTCGGGGATTGCATCTGTTTACTTATATGGTCACCCAGGACGGGCGGCAGGCGGTGGAATTTGACTGTCTGCGCCGGGATGGTTTTACTGTGCCGGTGTGTGGTGAAGCGGAAATCAATCTGACCGCAGAACAGGGGAGGTGAGGGCGTGCTCAAACTGGAAAAACTCAACAGTGAGACCTTTGAGGACATTGTAGAGTCCGCCGTCAAAGAGATCGCCCGTCACGACACCTCCTGGAACAACCTCCAGGCTGCCGACCCGGGCATGACCCTGGTGGATCTGCTGGCCTGGCTCAAGGCCATGCAGCACCAGTATATGTCGGTGATCTTCCCCGAAAGCAAACGGCGTTTTCTGGAGCTTCTGGGCATGGAATCCCGCCCGGTGCAATGCGCCCGCACGCTGGTGGAGGTCTCCGGGGCCGAAACCGACCTCCGTATCCCAGAGGAAAGCAAGTGGCGGGCCGGGGAGCTGGTGTTTGAAAACAGAACCCCTGCCGCCGCCTTGGCCAGTCGGCTGAAAAGCGTGGTTTTCCGCAGCGGAGAGCGGGCGGAGCAAGTGGAAGCCGGACAACTGGGGCAGGGGCGACTGTTTCCCGTTTTCCCCGGCCTAGGGGCCGAACCAGTCCGGGAGCCCCGGGAGGAAATGAGGCTGTTTTTCACAGATCCCATTCCTTCGGAATGGGTGTTTTCCCTGTATGTTTCCCTTCAGGAGGACCCCCGCCGTACGCCGGTGCGGGAAGGGGACGCCTTTGTGCCTCTGGCCCGGCTCTCCTGGGAGGTTTATACCAGGGACGGGTGGAAAGAGGCGGAAGTGGTGCGGGATGATACCCATGGCTTCCTCTTTTCCGGCTTTCTGAGCCTGCGCTATGAGGGGGAGATGGCTCCCCTGGAAGACCAGGGCTTTGCTGTGCGGGTGCGGCTTTTGCAGGATGGCTATGACTTGCCGCCCCAAGTGCGGGACATCCGCTTCAATGTGGTGGAGGTTTTTCAGCAGGACACCCTGGTGCGCCAGGATGTGTTCCGGGGCCCGGCGGTGATGGAGAGCCATTTGGGGCTGTTTGGCCGTCATCGGGTCTTTGTCAAAGGAGAAGAAGGCTGGCAGGAAACCGGCTTCTCTTTGGAGGAGCAGGATGGAAAGCAAGTGATTTTGCCCCAGCGGGAAAGCGGCGGGGAGACCATGGTGATCTCCTACGGCCTGGATGAGCCCCAAGGGGTGACGCTGGGAAGCGGCACCGGGTTTTCCCATCAGCGGCTGGAGTTTCCCCTGGTGAAAAAGGGCATTTTGGATTTAAATCTGCTCATCGGCCGGGGAAGGGGAGAAAAAACCACCTTTACCCAGTGGGAAAAGCGGGAGGACTTTTATTCCTCCGGCCCCCGGGATCGGCATTTCGTCATGGATGCAGAAGAAGGGATTCTTCAGTTTGGCGATCATGTCCAAGGAGTCATGCCTCCCAAGGGAGAAGGTAACATCCTGCTGGGACAGTGCCGGGTGAGCCGGGGCAAGGAAGGAAACATCAAGGCCGGGCAGATCCGGAAGCTGGATGCCCTTTCTCCTGCGCTGGCTGCGCTGACGGTGCGTCAGATCCTCCCCGCTTCCCGGGGAGAGGACGGAGAAAAACTGGAAGAGACTCTGGCGCGGGCCGAGGAAGCTCTCCGCTCAGGAGAGCGGGCGGTGACGGCGGCAGACTACCAGGCCCTTCTCCGCAAGATCCCTGGTCTGATCGTGGAAAACAGCCGGGTGCTCACCGGCTTTGCAGGGCCGGAGGACCGGCGGATTACTTTGGTGGTGCAGGGGGCAGGTCGGGCCCGGGAACAGGCCCTTCCCTCCTACGAAGAGAACATCCGCCAGGTGATGGACCGGCACCGGCTGCTCACCACCCAGATCCATGTGGTGTGGCCCCGGCGGGTGGAGCTGGTGGTGCGGGGCCGTCTGGCCGCCGCACCTTATGGCCAGGACGCTCCCGGACAGGTGCGCCGCCGGATCGAGCAATTCGTCCGGGATCTCAATCAGAATTTTGGCAGCGTATTCAGCTTTGGGGAGCTGTATTGTGCCGTGGATCTGCTGGACTGTGTGGAGCGGATCGAAAGCCTGAGCGTGGAGCCGGTGGGAGAATACATCCAGAAGACCACCGCCGACGACATTCTGGCGCCCCCCAACAGCATTTATCATATCACCCGCTTCGAGCTGAGCTTCACCGGCAGCTTGTAAGGGGGAAAAGGAGGTGGGAGCGTGGCATCGGGAACCAAACATTTTCTCTATAACCGTCGGGAGGACTGGGAGGACATGGGCTTTATCCAAGGCCTTTCCGCCGGAGATGGAGGTTTGTATCTGGGAAACGCACGGGAAGGAACCTACATATCCCGCAGCCTGGACACCCTGGAAAAAGGCACGGTGTGGCACCGGCTGCGGCTGGAAAGCACATTGCCGGACAACGCCCGGCTGGAGCTGTTTGTCTATTGCAGCGATGAGGATACCGTCCCTTTCCTGGGCGGGAGCCGGGAAAAGCTGGATGACTGGCTGGAAAAGGCGGATGGAAAGACCCGGGAAGAGTTTTTCCGCCGCTATGGGCAAAAAAACTGGGACGATCCCATGGATCTGACACTCTATGGACTGCAAGGCCGTTACCTGTGGTTCTGCCTTTTTTTCCACAGTTACGATGGGGAGGCCATGCAGGTGCACAGCATCAAGCTGGAGTTTCCTCGCATTGCTTTTATCGACTATCTGCCCCAGGTCTACCGGGGAGCGGACAGCCGGGATTCCTTTCTGGCCCGGTTTCTCAGTCTGTTCCAGTCCATCTATGTGGACTTGGAAGAGGACATCGACCAGATGCCCGCCCGATGCGATCCGGCGGTCACTTCACCGGAGTTCCTTCGGTTTTTGGGGGAGATGCTGGCGGTGCCTCAGCAGGGGCTGTGGCCGGAGGAAAAGCTGCGCAGCCTTCTCAAACAGGCGGCGGGGCTCTACCGGATCAAGGGCACCCGGCGGGCATTGGAGCAGGTGGTGGAGCTTTATACCGGTTATGCCCCACGGATCGTGGAACAATTTGAACCGGCGTCCCAGCCCATCTGGCGGCAGGACCAGGAGGCTCTGGAGCGGCTTTACGGCAAAAGGCGGCAGACCTTCACGGTGCTCATGCCCGGCAAGGCCGGCGGCCCGGAGGAATATGCCAGGCTCTATCAGATCATCCAGAGCTTCAAACCGGTGGATGCTGTGTGCAACCTGGTGTTTATGAACGATGAATTGATTCTTGGCCAGCACTGCTATCTGGGGATGAATTCCATCCTGGGCAGAAGCAGAGGCCTGGTGCTGGACGGCGGCGCTGTGCCCAGCGCACCTTATCTGGCTCAATCGGCGACGGGAGGAAGGACGAATGAACAATCTGCAATATAGCTCCGGCGAGCGCAACCATTATTTTTACGGCAAGCTGATGACCGTCCGGGATTTTCAGGACGAGCAGACCTATATGAACAACAAGCGCCGCCTGGGCAACCGCCTGCTCCATGGGGCTGGTATTGTGGCCGGGCTGGGGGTGCTGCTGGTGGACAACCAGACCTTTTCCCTGGAGGCGGGCATGGCTCTGGACTATCTGGGCCGGGAGATCCTGGTGCAGGACCCCTGCGTCAAGCGCATCAGTGCCATCCAGGGTTTTGATCAGATCCAGCAAAGCGGGGATGTGTACCTGGGCATCCGCTACCAGGAAGAAGAATGCGAAGGCACCTTCTCGGTGGCGGGCAGCGGGGAAAATGCGGAGGCCGGCCGGCAGTATAACCGGGTGCGGGAGGGCTATGAGCTGTTCCTCACCACAAAGGAACCCAACCGGCAGATGCTGGGTGTGGACAGTGTGCTCTATGACCTGATCACCCTGTATGACGAAGACGGCGTGCGCATCCGGTTGGAGGTGCCCCGCTATGCCAATACCGACCATCAGTTTGCTTTGCGGGTGCTCTTTGAAAAGCGGGATGTGTCGGCGCCGGTGCATTTTTCCTTTGACATCGAAAGCGACCTGTTCCGCTCTCCCAAGGGAGAGAATCGGGTGCGGGTGGAGTACACCGAGACCGAGGTGACCACCCACAAGGAAGTGACCCTGCCCTATATCATGGACTGCGGCTCGGTGAAAGATGACTACACTTCGGTGAAAGTGCTGAAGGAGAGCTTTTCTCTCCGCCTGGGCAGCAAGGAAGCGCCGGGGCTTTCCCAGGATCTGAGCCAGCCGGTGGAAGTCACCCGCCGGGATCTGGGGGAAGTGGTGATGGAAAATTACTACACCCGCCATTTTGACGAACTGCTCACGCCCCGGGAGGATCAGGAGATTTACCTGGCCAAGTTCCACATCGTGGCCGGGCAAAGCGCCTTTTTCATCGAGAAAGTGGTGCAGAACCCCTTCTCCCAGCATTTGCCCAACACCCAGCTGATGAGCCTTTTGCAAAAGCTGGGAGGCCATCGGGAAGACCATAATGGCGAGAGAAAGGCCCAGCAGGATTCCGCCGGGGAAAAGACCGAAAAGCCCCAGGCGCCTGCCAAAAAAATGGCCCAGGGTGTGGAAAATGTGGCTTTGGGCGTGGCGCCCAAGGCGGGACGCACCTATTATTCCTATGAGTTCATCCACGGCCTGGGAGCCGGACGGGTGCGGGCCATGGTGGCCGTGGAAACCGGCAGCCAGGGGAGCAAGGGAGACAACCTGATCTTTGGTGATGGGGTCTTCGGCGGGGAGGAATTTTCCCTGGGAGCTCCGGCCTGTGCTCTGGGGGCCATGGTCAATGTGAAAAAGGGCACCTTGCAGCTGGGGCTGCGGCTGATGGAAAAGACCAGCCAGCAGAACATCCGCCTGCGTTGGTGGGCCTGGAAAGACGAAGAAGAAAACCAGGAGAAAGAAGACCTGGTGGGCGATGTGCAGGTGAGCATCACACCCAATACGGTGGATGTGGAGCCTTTGCAGCAGGTGCGCTTCACTGCCATGGTGGAAGGCAGCGCCAGCCAGGAGGTGACCTGGTCGGTGGCCGAGAAGAACGGCGGCAGCATCGACCGCAATGGTCTTTATACCGCACCGGCCACCGAAGGGGTCTTTGAGATCAGGGCCCAGAGCGCCAAGTATGGCCAGCACCAGGCCAGCGCCTATGTGGTGGTGCGCAAACTGTAAAAAGCCCAACTCCCGGAAGGGGGACTGAGAGGCTGAGGAAGGCTGCGGAATGAGGAGGCGGCACAATGGCAGAGGAAAGACAAACAAACACCCAGACCGCTTTGTATCAGACACTGGGCACGCTCACCGATACCCTGTATCTGACGGCCCAGGTGGTCAGCCGCCCGGGGGAAAAGGAGCTTTTGCTCTCCAACCGGGTGCCCCATGGGGAAGAGACCCGAGCCTTTTTCAGCCAGCTTTATGCCGCCTTCACCCGCCGGGAGGAACGGTCGGATTTTGTGGATCTGTTCAGCGCGGGACAGGACTTTTATGCCATCTTCCGCTATTATGAGGGCCGGTCCCTGGCTGAGAGTTTCCGGGACTGCCCGGGAAACACCGAAAAGCGGCTGACCATTCTGATCAGGGCTCTGTTCCGGGTTCACACCGGCGGCACCGATTTGCCGGAAAGCGTGCAGTGTGCCTTGCTCCAACCGGAGAACATTCTGCTGGACCAGGAGGAGAATGTGCGCTTGCTCTACCAGTTCCACCCGGAGTTTTTCACCGGGAATGTGGGGTGCTCCCGCTGGAAGGAGACAGCGGCCCTGATGGAATTCATGCTCCGCCGGGAGCTGAAAAACCCCTATCACAAGGCGCTGCGGGACATCTACAAAATGTGTCAGGCCGGGCTGTATGACAGCCTGCCTCCCTTGATCCGGGATCTGGAGAAGGCCCGGGACAGTTTTGGGCAAAGCGGATTCATTCCCAAGGCCAAGGCTTTTTTCCAGGAGAACAAAAAGCGGCTGGCCCAGGTTTCCTGGCTGGGGATCGTGGTGCTGTTTTTGTGCCTGGTGGTCTATCTCATCACCTCCCTCACAGGAGGGGAAAAAGCGGCTGGGGAACCCATCACCCAGATCGGCCTGGTCTCCTATGGAGAGGGCCAGGAGGAAGAGGGGAGCATTCAGCTTCAGGACCCCACCCGGCCGCCGGAGGAGGAAGAGGTGGCCTTTGCTTCCCTGCCCCAGCCGGAGGAACTGCTGACCTCGGAGGACTATATTGTGGAGCCTGGGGACACCTGGGATTCCATCTGTGAAAGCTATTATGGCGCTGCCGGATATGCCCCTGCAGCCGCCAGTTATAACGGCCTGGACACCGGGAGGGAGCCCCAGGCCGGCACCGTTCTGCGGTTGCCCATGAAGGATCAGCTGGCCCAGTACCTGGAAGATTAACGGCCCGGCGGTAGGAGAAGAGCGTTATGAAATGGATGAAAAGAAGTGTGATCCTGGTTTTGGCCATCCTGGCCGGGGTTCTGTTTGCCTTGGAAAGCGGCAAGGTTCCTCAAATATCCTGGGATGCTTATGCCATTGACGGTAAGGGCCAGCTCTCCCTGCTGAGGGAGGACGGCAAGCTGTGGCGGGTCTCCTCTTCCGGGGAGCTGCTGGGAGAGACCCAGTTGCCTCAACAGGATGAGGAGGGCCTTTCCATCCGCTATGGAGATATGGTGGCAGACGACAGCGGAACCCTGTATCTCACAAGGGAACACTGTGAGGTGCTGGTGGATGGCGAAGGAAAACGGCAGGAAGTGATCTCTTTGGAAGAGGTGGTTTCCTGCGGAAGCGACGGAACCATCCAGGCGGCGGTGGTGACGGTGGACAAAACCGCCCTCTCTGGCCTGAGCACCCAGAGCTATTTCCGCAAACTCCAGATGCAGGGGGACACCCTTCTGGCCATTTGCGAAGATCAGGGCCGTTATGACATCCTGAAAGTCCAGCCCTATGGGGATGCGTCCCCGGAGACCCTGTCCAGCTTCTTTTTGGAGACAGAGGAAGATGGGGAAGAGGAGCAGGCTCTGATACCGGAGGATTTTGCCGCCCTTTCCGACGGCACGCTGGTCTATACCACCCAGGAGGGCGGGCTTTATGCCATTGCTCCCCAGGAAGAAGAGCCCCGGGTCCTGGCGGAAAGCACTCTTCTGGCTGGCCAGGTGTCAGCCGATGAGGAGGACATGGTCTATTATGTCAGCCGCAGCACCGGTGCCCTCTATCAACTGGACCCTCAGTCCCTTACCGCGCAGCGGCTTTACAGCGGCGAGGACACGGTAAATGCCCGGCTGGACATCACTTTTGACCAGCTTCAGCAAACCCAGTATGTGGGAGCAGGGGATTTCTGTGGTGTCACTATCGATGGGAAAGATCCGGTGTGGCTGCGCTTTGGCAAAGAAGCGGTGGCGGTGGAGGGCATCCACCAGGGCTGGGATCTGCTGCGGGTTGGAAAGACCCTGCTGTGCGCACTGGTGGCCGGGGCCTTGGCCGCGGCAATCTGGTGGGGCATTTCCCGGCTGCTGGGAGCTTCCCGGCTGGTCTGCCGGATTCTGCTTCAGTTCCTTCCGGCGCTGGTGCTGGTCACAGCCCTGCTTCTGGGTGGGATGCTCACCCTTTACCGGCAGCAATGCCGGGAAAACCTGCAGGACAGTCTGGGGGCGGCGGCCCGCTTTGCTGTCCAGAGCCTGGAGGGAGCAGCGCCGGAGACCTTGCCTTCCCGCTTGAATACCCTTCAAAGAGCTTCTTTGGAAGAAAATCTGGAAGCGGCATTTCAGGGAGCACAAATTGTTTCCGGCCTCCAAAAAATGGGCCTGCGGCTTTACGGCCTGGAGGACGACAGTTTCTATGGCCTGTTCTCCTTGGGAACAGAGGGCTTTTCCTCGGCCAGTTACCTGGCTCCTTTGGACAAGGAACTGACCGGATCGGATTTGAAGCAGGTGGAGAAGCTGGCGGAGAAAGACGGCGGCTCTGTGGAGACCACTCAAGGCGCCCAAAGCTATGAAAGTTATGTCATCCCTCTGCGGGGGGACGACGGGGAGGTCTGGGGTCTGGTAGAGGCCCGGGCGGAAAAGGATTCCGCACTTCCTCTGTGGGCCGGAAGCAATCTGCCGGCCGTTCTCGTGCTGGCTGGCGCCGTGCTCTGCTGCCTGCTGTGGCTGCTGGCGGTGCTCATCGGGGCCTTCCGGCCTCTCAAGGAGCTGAGCCGGTGCATCGCCGCCATCGGCGGGGGCAACTGGCGGGTCAAGGCCAAAATCACCTCCCGGGATGAACTGGCCCAGATCGGCATCAGCTTCAACCAGATGACCGAAAAGCTGAGTCAGTACATTTCCAACATGGTGCTGCTCAACAACGAATACATCAAATTCACCCCTCGGGAGCTGTTCCAGCTGCTGGGTAAGACCAAGGTCACCGACTTGCAGCTGCGGGACCAGCAGGTACAGGACATGAGTCTGCTCTATGTCACCTTCGGCACACCGGGGGAGCAGATGGGCAATGAGGATTACTTTGCCCTGATGAACGAAAATTACGATCGGATCTTTGATGTGGTGGACATCAACCGCGGCATCATCCAGCGGTTTGACGGGGCCGGGATGCTGGCCTTGTTCCCTGGCCAGACACGGGACGCTCTGAACACCGCCATTTCTCTCAAGGAGATCATGGCCCGGGAAGAGCGGCCGGTGGAGCTGAAGATTCTCATTTCCCGGGATAAGACCCTGGTGGGCGTGGCCGGCAATCAAAAGCGCCAGACCATCACCGCCATTTCCAAAACTATTATGGATATCTACGCCCTCAACAGCCTGATGGATGAGATCGGTACCCGGTATATCATCACCCGCCGGGGCGTGGAGGGCATCGGAGAAGATTCCTATTTCAGCTGCCGGGAGATCGGCGCCGGAGACTGGGGCCGGGATAGCCTGTATGAGTTCCTGGACGGCATGGATACCTACGAAAAGAAACTTCATCTCATCACCAGGGAGGAATTTGAAAAGGGGATCCACGATTACCAGCAGAAGCGGTATTTTGAAGCACGGAAACACTTTGCCAGTGTTTTGCAGACAAACCAGCGGGATCAGGTGGCCATGTATTACCTGATGCTTTGCGACACCCACAGCCAGGAGGGCATGGCCCGGCAGAACTGACCAGGGGTGTGACACAAGAGGAGACGGCAGATGAACTTCAACTTTTTCAGCCAAATATCCAAGATCGTGGGCCGGCAGATCAACAACATCTCCAAAAAGATCACCCGGCTTCTGAAGCTGGCTTCCAAGCCCATGGTCTATCTCAATACCTATGTGCGCTCCCAGGTGAAGGCCATGACGCGCCCGCCGGCCAGCAAAGACGACTATGTGCGCTTTGGCAGCATCTACCTCTCCAAGCGGTTTTTGGGGCTGAGCGTCATGGGCATCGTGGCCATCTGCACGGTGTTTACCGCCTTTGTGTATCCCTGGATGGAAGGGCGGCTGTGGACGCCTACGATGACGCTGAACAGCAACAAAATGGCCGGTTATACCGGCAAGGCCAAGATCGAAAACCAGGTGGGTCAGTTGATCTATCAGGGGGATGTGGAGCAGGGCCAGCTCACCGGCTGCGCCCTCCAGTATGACAACCAGGGCCAGTTGGTTTATGAAGGGGATTTCCAGTCGGGGGCCTATGAAGGCTCCGGCAAGCTCTATGCGGACGATGTCCTCCGCTACGAAGGGGGCTTTGCCCAGAACCTCTATGAAGGGGAAGGGCGGCTGTATGACGAAGGGGGAAACCTGATCTATCAAGGGGATTTTCTCCAGGGCCTTTTTGAAGGCACCGGCATGGAATACAGCCCGGAAACCCACAAAATGGTCTATCAGGGGGATTTTGCCGGAGGTGTCCGGGAGGGCAGCGGTGTTCTCTATGAAGAAGATGGAGAGACGGTGGCCTACCGGGGCCAGTTTGCCGCCGGGGTCTTTGAGGGCCAGGGCAGCGCCTACGAAGAGGGCGTGCTGGTCTACCAGGGGAATTTCTCCCAGGGATTTTACGAGGGAGAAGGCACCTTGTATGACGAAAACGGCAGTGTCCTTTACCAGGGCCAGTTTGTCCAGGGCTCCCGCCAGGGAGCGGGTACCGTTTATGACCAGGTTGGCTCTGCGGTGTACTCCGGGCAGTTTGTGGACGACGGGGTCAACTATATGAGCTACCTGGGCAAAGGAACCGAAGAGATCACCGCCGCCTTTGGGGCGCCGGGGTATCAGACCCAGGCCGGAGGATATACTCTGCTGTCTTATCTGAATCTGGGGGCCAGTTTCCTCTGCGCTGACGGCGGTGACGGCACATTGGTCTGCCGTTTCGTGCTCATGGACGCAAACCAGGGATTTTTGGGCATTACCCCGGCTTCCACAGAGGAAGAGCTGGAAGAACTGCTGGGGACACGGTTTACCACCCTGACGGGAAACCTGACCCAAGAGCGCATCCAGGCCGTATCCCAGTTGTCCCTCTCTGTGCCGGAGAAGGGACGGGTGGACAAATACCTGATGAGCAATTACTACATCAAAGTGTACTATAGCGCCCAGGATCAGATCGCCGCTGTGGAATGCGGCGGCTATTAAAGGAGGTGCGGGGATGAACAGAAAAAAAGCACAGGGGCTTTTGGCCCGAGGCGGCAGTCTGCTTCTTTCGGGTGTGCTGCTCAGTGGACTGCTGTTTCCCGCCCTGGTCTTTGCTTTGGAAGGGGAGGAAACCAGCCCGGATGAGAACACAAGCGCCCAGGAGGGCCTGAATGGAGACCCTGCCTCCTCTCAGGAGCCGGAGCCCACATTGGAAGAGCTGCGGGATGAGTTGCTGGCCATCATGGGTGAGGCGGAAAACCGGGAGAGCGTCAAAACCTCCATCGACCGGCTCATTGCCCTGGGTGACCCGGAGGGCACACTGCGCACCTATCTGGAGCAGACCATCCGCCTGTATCAGCTGCAAAGCGAGCAGCAGGAGCTGGAAAATTCCCTCACCCAGCTGGAAGGGATGAACGAAGGGCTCAGTGCCCTGGGAGAAGCGGTGGACAGCGGCATGAATTCGGATGAAGTCCTCCGCTGTCTGGAGAGCGAGGTGGACGCTGGGGCGGCCCAGATGCTGAAAGACCTGGGCTATGACGGCACCGGAGAGCTGTTTGAGCTGGCCAACGCCGCCATCACCTATTTGGACGGGGGGAAGGCCGGGACCCAGAGCGGTCACATGGCGGCCATTCTTTTGTACCAGGGATTGATTGATGGGGAATTCCTGGAGGAAGAGGGAGTGGAGCAGGCCCAGAAGGCCATCTCTTCCCATGCATCCTCCATTGCCAGAAGCTATCAGGGCCTTTCTTCCCAAAACCGGGAAACCCTGCAAACTCAGTCCCAGGCCATTGCCCAGAAGGCCAACCTGGCCCAGGCCATGGACCCGGGAGCACTGGTGGTGGCCGGAGGAACACTGGCTTTGACAAAGCCGATATTCACCTATAACGGCTGTATTATGATTTCTTTGACAGACGCCGCCTCCTTTCTGGGAGGACAGGTGGTGAAAATGGCCGACGGCTGCACTTTGGCCATCCAGAGTCCCTATGGGGTGCTGGAAGTGACCCTGGGACTGGGGGATGCCTATTGGAACGACCGGCTTTTAAAGCTGGAAGTGCCGGCCATCGTCTTTGATAATGAGCAGTACATCCCCTTGGATGCGCTGCTGTCCTGCCGGGGCATGGCCCGGATGCAGGTGGGATCTGTTCAGCTGATCTACGCAGCCTAGTGAATCGAGGGAAAGGAAGAAACACATGGCGAAATATTCGGTGATCTCCGATGTGAGCCGCACCATTGTGGAATTGCTTCAGGCCGAGCTGGTGCCCGAACTGGTGCAGCAGCGGGAGCAGATCGGAGTGTGCGACCCCCACGACCGGGGAAATTTTGTGGTGGGAGTCCATTTGTATGACATTTCGGAATCGGGGGAGGCCCGGGGCGTGGGGCCGGTGATGCGCCCCGACGGCACCATGACCAATCCTCCGGTGTCCCTCAATCTGTCCATGATGATCTCGGTGGCCAGTAAGGCGGAAAAAGAGACCCGCACCATGGACGAGCAGATGATCATGGGCCGGGTGATCCAGGTGCTGGAGGACAACAAACGCCTGCCGGAAGAATATATGCCCCCGGCTCTCCGGGCCGCCGGAGAGGCCATCCGCATCAGCAATGTGCCCATGCAGCTGGAGGAAAAGACCAAGATCTGGACCATGTTCAATGAGTCTTACAAGCTGAGTGTCTTTTACAAAGTGGGCCCGGTGCAGCTGGAATCGGCTGTGACCACCATGCCTGCGCCCAGAGTGCGGGAAGTGCGTCTGGGCACCCGACAGAAGGAGGAACGGAAATGAGGACCATCGCCCGGCTGTCGGCGGCCTTTCAGCTGGTAGACGGTTACAGCAAAGAGGGAGTGAAAGGGGCTTCTTTTTTGGTGGATGGGGCTTCAGTTCCTTTTGTGGCAAAGCCCGACGGCACCTATGTGTTTTCCAATCTGCCCATTCTGTCCCATACCTATCAGATGACTGTGCCCGGGTATCTGCCGGTGCAGCGCACTCTCCCGGCCCGGCCGGAATTTTTCCCCGAAGTGGTTATTTTGCAGCACAGCCCGGAAGGGCCTTTGCTGCAAAGAATCGCCTGTTTTCATCTGCGGTTTCTGGTGGAAGAAGAGCCGGTGCAGCGGGAAACCGTGGAAGTGATGCTGGGCAATCCCGCAGGCGGCCTGCGGCTTTTGGAAAAGGCCCCTCGGGGAGCCTGGCAGGTGAAGGTGGCCGCCAAAGGGAAAGGCCTGCTGTTTCAGCACTACCGGGGGAAGAAAACAGGAGAAGAAGTGCTGTTCACCGGTTACGACGAGGGGGAAGGGCTGTTTCAGCTGTGGAAACCGTTGGAGCAGGAGCTGGACAAGGGCGAACTGCTGTGCCCCTTGTGGCGTCTCCAGACCGATGGAGACGGCAAGGTCGTTTTGCCGGCCATCGGAGCCTTTCTTCCCAAGGAGGATGGGGAGCTCCACTTTGCGCTGGGGAGTAAAAAGGCCACGCTGCAAACGGCAGCCCCCTCTCCCAGCCTGTCCTGTACCATTCCGTTGAAGGAGGAACAGTAGCATGGGAAATCAAGTGTGCATGGGCGCTATGTGCCAGTGTTCCTTCGGCATGGCTCCCTCCAGCCTAGTGGTCACACCGGAAAACAAGACCCTGACTTCCAATATGCCAGCGGCCACCATCATGGACAATGTGCCCATGAAGAACATCATGCCCTTTGGCATGTGCACCTCCATGTCCAACCCCACGGTGGCCTCGGCCACAGCGGCAGCCATGGGCGTGCTCACTCCCATGCCCTGTGTGCCGGTGATCCCGGCTCCCTGGGCTCCGGGCTGTCCCACAGTGCTCATTGCCAACAAACCCGCTCTCAATGACTCCTCCAAGCTCACCTGTGCCTGGGGGGGCGTCATCAGCATCAATATGCCGGGGCAGATGAAGCACCAGGTGCCCTGATGGCAGAATCCCTGATTTTTCCCGAAAGGAGGCATGGCTATGGAATCCCTTTTTCGTCGGTATTTTGACCCGGATTGCTTTGCTGCACCCTATGAAGAGCCGGAAGAGCATCTTCTGGACCTGGTGTATTGGGTCCGGGAAGCGCTGGACGGCTGGAACAGGCTCTATGGGCAGAGGAAAAACCAGCCCATGCCGGAAGCGGGGCGGGAAAAATGGGTGCAGGATCTGGACAAAAGTCTGTTTCATATGGATGCCCGGGTTTCGGCCAGCGTGAAGCGTGGGGATTTTCTGGCCGTCCAGTATGTACGGGAGCTGTTCCGCCTCACCGATCTGGAACTGTTCACTTTGATCCTTTATCTGCTGCCCCGGTACGAAGAGACCTTTGGCCCTCTGTTGGGTAAATGGCGGGGCGAGGGAAGACAAACCGGCCCCAGCCTGGATATGGCCCTCAAACTGTTCCACCTGGCCCGGGGGCCGGAGGATGTGCCCGGCTATCACCGGCAGCGGCATCAGCTGGAGAAAAAAGCCTTCTATGCTTTTTTGCAAAAAGACGGCACATTGGACAAACGCATGGCAGACTTTTTGCTCCAGAATGGTCGGGAGCCTTTGGAACGGGAAGTGGCGGAAACCTTCCTCCCTCAGAATGGGCAGGCCCTTTTGTGGGGCGAGGAAGAGGCTCAGCACCTGGCAGAGACCATCGCCGGAGACGGGGAGGAAAAAGAACCCTTGCTTTTGTGTCTCCGCGGCCCCAGCGGCGTGGGGCGCACCACCAGAGCCAAACGGGTGGCCCAGCTGCTGGGCATCCCGGCGGTGATCTTTTCCTGTGTTCCGTCTCCACAGATGCGCCGGGAAGATTTCTTCGACGCTCTGCGCACCGCCGGCCGGGAGACCATCCTGGTGCAGGGGCTGCTGGTGCTGCGCCAACTGGACGCGTTGCTGGAAGAGCCGGACACCGCCCGTCAGGTGCTGGATATGGCGGGGATGTTCTCCGGTGCGGTGCTTCTTCTCTGCGGAGAGGAGGGAAACCTTCTGGAGCTGTCCCAGGGGCGGCGGTGGCTGGAAGTGCCCATTGCCCTGCCGGACAAAAAGGCCAGCATCGCCCTGTGGCAAAGAGAGCTTTCTGCTCTGCCGCTAAAAGAGCCGGTGGACGGGGCGGAGATGGCCAACAAATTCACCTTTACCCCTGCCCAGATCGTAGGCACCGGCCAACGGGCGGCTGGGGAGGCCCGGCTTCATGGTCCCCTGGGGCGGCGGGATGTGACCCGGGCCGCCTATCACCAGGTGAGCCACAAGCTGGGAGAACACGCCACCCTGATCTATGCCCGTCATACCTGGGACCAACTGGTGCTGGGGCAGCAGGAAAAGGAAATGCTGCGCATGGCCTGCGACCAAGTGCGGTATCAGCATGTGGTCTATGACAAATGGGGCTTTGACAAGCGCCTGGCCTATGGCAAAGGGGTGAGTATGCTCTTTGCCGGACCGCCGGGCACCGGCAAGACCATGGCGGCCCAGGTGGTGGCCAGCGACCTGGGCATCGAGATGTACAAGGTGGATCTGTCCCAGGTGGTGAGCAAATACATCGGCGAGACCGAGAAGAATCTGAACCAGGTGTTCAACGAAGCCAAAAAATCCAATGTGATTCTGTTTTTCGATGAGACCGATGCCATCCTGGGCAAGCGCACCGAGGTGAAGGATTCCCACGACAAAAACGCCAACCTGGAAACCGCTTATCTGCTCCAGAAAATGGAGGAATACGACGGCATTACCGTCATGACGACGAACTATAAGGAAAACATCGACAGCGCCTTTTTCCGGCGCATCAGCTATGTGATCCATTTTTCCTTCCCCGATGAAAAGGCCCGCCGGGCCATCTGGAAGGGGATCTTCCCTCAGGAGACCCCGCTGGGAGAGGATGTGGATCTGGATTATCTGGCCCGGCAGTTTTCCATCACCGGCGGCAGCATCAAAAACATCGCTTTGGTGGCCGCCTTTATGGCCGCCCGGAAGGATGTGCCGGTGGGGATGGAACACATTCTCAGGGCCACCCAATTTGAAATGGCTAAACAGGGAAAGATCATGCTCCGGGAGGATTATGGCGAATATGGCTATCTCCTGCCGTAGAGCGTTGAACGGATAAACAAGCATGGGAAAGGAGCACCTTTTATGGATAAGGATTCTTTGATGTACGGTATGGATGTGTTGGATGAGATCAACGGAGCCCTGGAGCCCATCGGCCTCACTGTGCGCAAACTGGATGCGGAGGAGACCCAGGGGTTGCCCGTGGGATTGATCGTCCCCACAGGGGAAAACCCTTCTTTCTCCGTTACCTGTCATGTGCTGCCCACTCACAAAGACCAGGTGTCCACCACCTTTGTTCAGCTCTTTCTCCCTCTCACAGAGCCCTGCCCGGAAAAGCTGGAGGAGATGGAGCGATTTGCCAAAGAATGCAACAGCCGGTTTTTGCTGGGCACCCTTTTTGTGTACCAGGATTGCCTGAGCATGAAATATGTCACCGCCTTGGAGCCCACCATCGCCCTGGAAGGGGCCCATTTCCAGGCGGCGGTGTTCGCCTTCTTGCAGCAGGCAGAGGAGATCGGCAAAAAGGCCCAGGCTCTGTGCCGGGGAGAGATCACTTTGGAGCAGGCCCTGGGTGAAAGCGCCCAGTAACAGGAGGTGACAGCCATGTTCGCACAGGACGAGCGGAAAGAAAGGAACACATTCCCTGCGCCCCAGAATCCCCAAGGAGGAACCACCTTGTTTCAGGTGTCCGACAGCCGGGACGGGGCGGAAGTAAATGCCCGGCAGACGGCCGACAGTGTGATGGGCGGCGGCATTTTTCGGGAAGGAAGCGGCAGTTTTTCCCCGGGTGGCGAGGCACAGTTGTCCAATCTGGATCTGGCCGGGGCGGGAGAGAGCCTGCCCGCAGGGCTGCAGGGGCAGATGGAGCAGGCCATGGGCGCCGATTTTTCCCAGGTGCGGGTGCACACCGGCGCCGGAGCAGCCCGGGCCAGCAAACAGATTTCGGCCCGGGCATTCACTCGGGGGAAAGATCTGTATTTTAACCAGGGAAATTATGACCCCCACAGCCAGGCGGGCCAGCATCTGATCGCCCATGAGCTGGCTCATGTGGCCGCCGGAGACGGAGGCATCCACCGGGACCCCACCGGGAACCAAGGAAATCAAGGGAACCAGGGTAACCAGAGCGGCCAGGGAAACCAAGGCAGCCAGGGGAATCAGGGAAATCAGCAAGGGAATCAGCCATCTCCCGAAGAAGAGCGCCGGAATCAGGCTTTCCAGGAGATGAAGGATGCCACGACGCAGGGAACCGCCACTTTCCAGCGGGCCAACCGGACGATCACGGAAGTAGGAACCTTTCAGAGCATTGCGGTGGCTGCCAAAGCCAGGGGCCTGAACACGGGAAACCTCAATCAGAAAAAAACCGATCTGGCGGCTCTCAAGGGCACGATAGCGGAAAAAAGCACCCAGGTTCAGCAGAAAATAGAAGCTTTTAACACTGCTCAGAGCTCTTTGGGAGAGCAGAGTGAAGAACAGAAAACAGCTGTGCAGCAGGCACAGCAGGTGAAAGATCAGCTGGGGAAGGCCAATAGTGATCTGGATCAGGCTGCCCAGGCCTTGGATTTCGGTCTGGAGCAGAGCAAAATGAAGGATCAGAACCAGCAGGGCAAAGCTTTTTCTCAGCCGGTGCTCCATATGCTGAACAGCGATGCCGGAGAGTTGTTCATGCAGGCAGCAGCCCAGATGAACAAAGCCGCCGGCGGCCAGAGCATCCAGCAGGAGAACGAGGCAGTGGCTGGCAGCGCAATCGGCCAGAAATTGCTGGAGACGGAAGACAGCGGCTGGGATACGGCGGGAAAAGTTGCAGGATATTTTGGCTTGGTTGCGGGAGATATAGGGGACCTCAATAGCTTTGTTTCCGGTGGAACGGAAATAGACGAGGCTAAAAAAGGGGAAAACAATGTAAGCCAGGAATCGAAAACAGCTTCAGATGTTTCCAGCTATATCGGCGCAGTTATGGACACCGCGGGAGCGCTGGCTGGAAGTGTGGAAGGAGTTGTCGAGTCCAAGCAGCTGAGCGATCAGCAGAAGCTGCGAAAGCAGCATATTGAGGAAATGAAAAAAAACAGTGCTGCGGCCGGAAAATTGTCATCCTGGGATCATGTAGCCAACACTGCCAATGCCAGCAGTTGGATTGGAAATGCTGCCGATTATGTCAGCGCCGGCAATTCCATCGGCGAGCTGGCCACAGGCGAGAAATACGATGAGAAAAAGGGCAATGTGGCCAGCGTGGTGGGCGACAGTTTGTCGGTCACCGGGGATGTGCTGGGACTGGCCGCCAACAGCCGGACGGCCCAAGTGCAGCATCAGCAGGATATCCGGGCCAAGGAGAATATGAGAAATCTGGGTCTCCAGCTGAAAAATACCATCAACGGGAGCAATACCGGACGCAACAAGACGCTGAACATGATATGTGCGCGCCTGCAAGGGAAAAAACTGAACGGGAAATCGGGCAATGAGATGATGACGCTCATCGATGACGCTTTGGAGGGGCGGAATCCCGAGCCAGCTGCGAACCAAAGCAGCCAGCAGGGAAACCAGCAGCAAAATGCGAGCCAAGGGAATCAGCAAGGTACCCAGCAGCAAAATACACCCCCGGTGGATTACACCAAACCGGAGCTGGAATCCAAACAAAAAACACTGTTGCTCAGTCTGAAGATGCTGGAAATGGGCCGGAGGAACAGCAAGGCCGCTGCATCGGAAAGCCGGTGGGATACGGCTTTTGATGTGCTGGGCACGATAGGCAGTCTGACAAGCCTGGCGGCCAGCATCACCCGCATGGCCGGGAAAAAGCTGGGCGGCGCCATTGTGGGATTAGTGGCCAATGTGATCGGGGCAGTAGGGTCCATGCGGGATACTGTCAAAACCATACGAGGGGAAGGCAGTACAGCGGAGGAAAAGGAGAAGCAGCAGCGGGAGAATCAGGTATTTGTATTCAAGGGAGCCATTCAGCAGATGGCCATGCTGCCGCCTCTGTCCTTCGGGGCGCTGCAAGCGGCGGCCAAAAATAAGCTGAATATGTCGGAAGAGACCATGATTGCAGCCGAACAGTATGCCGCTGTATTTGCTTCTCTGGAAGCGGCCAATGTGAATATGGTGGATTTCCTCTATGCCATTCACAAAGGAAACTTTGGCGGCAAAGATGAACAGGGCAACGCGCGCACCGTAAGGCAGAGCCTGGAAGATACATACACCGCTATGGCGCAGTGATGCAAAGAAAAAGCCGGGGGAATTTTCTCCCCCGGCAGAAAAAAAGCACCCCTTGCGGGGCGCTTGCGAACTACTGACATAGAACCTGGGAAAGCTCCTCCATGGAGAGCTTCTGGCCGGGCACCGCCAAAGGGAAGGCGGCTTCGTCCTGGGCTGTAAGCTGAGCCTCATGGGCCTTGGCCAGAGCGTCAAAGGCCGAGATGGGATCTTCTTGGGCCAGGCGGGCAAAGTCCGGGTCTTCCAGGCATTTTTGGTTGAAACGGTCCAACACCGTGTTGAGTTCCTGATCGGGAAGGGCCATAGTGATGCCTCCTTTCAAGAAAAATTATAGCAGACCGCGCCGGAGGGCGCAAGGAATTGGGTGAAGAAATGAAACGGTTTTTGGCACTGATACTGTGCGCTCTGACCCTTATGGGGGTGACGGGGTGCGGCAGCTCCGAGGCCGCCACAGACGGCGGAGACAAAAACATCAAGATCGCCATTTTGGACACCGAAGTGGTATTTGAGGCGGATGACAGCTATATCAACGGCATTACCATGGCCATTGAGGATCTCAATGAGCTTTATGGAGACGAAGGCTACACCATCAGCTATGAGTTTTACGAGGATGGTTCGGTGTTCCAGACGGGCATGGAGGCCTTGAACCAGATCAGCGCCGATTCGTCCATTACGGCGGTGGTGGGCACTTCCTCGTTGAATATCCTGGATGTGGCCGCCGATGTGCTGGACAGCGCCGGAAAGCTGCTGGTCACCTATTACAGCGCCCCTGACAGTCTGTTTGAAAACGGCTACACTTCGGTGTTCCGCAACTGTTTCGGAGAAAGCGACCTGGGGGAGGCCATTGCCTCCTATGCTGCTGAGCAGGAGGATATCCGCTGGGTGGCCGTCTATCACAGCGACACCAGCTATGAACGGAACATGGTGCGGGGATTTCTCCGGGGCTTGGAGGGCACCAACACCCAGGTGGTGGATGTGGCCATCACCACCCCTGTGGAGGACGAACTGACCGCCATGGTGGAAAAGTGGCAGGCCCTGGGGGTGGACACGGTGTTTGTCAGCCAGTATATCGGTGAAGATGCCTTTGAGATCCTCCGCCGGGTGCGGCATATGAATCCCGACATCAATATACTGGGTGACTTTTCCTTTGACTACACCGACTTTCTGCTGACCGATGCCGATGTGAGCGACGATATCTACATCGCCACGCCCATTCCCTTGGAGCCCAGTGAAAAGGTGGACGATTTTCACACCCGTTACCGGGAAAAGTACGGCACTGAGCCCACACAATGGGCCATTCAGCTGTATGATTCGGTGCGCATGATCGGGGATACCGCTGTGCGGATCGGCAGCACCGATCCGGAGGATATTGCTCAGGCCTTGCGCAATGATGGCTATGAAGGCATCGGCGGCACCATCACCTTTGATGATCAGGGACGGCTCACCGGCCGTACGCCCCGGATCATGGTGTCCAAAGACGGTATGTTCAGTTATATAGAGGAGTGAGCGCCATGGATCGTCAGCAAATTTTCATCCGTTCTCCCCGCCGGGAAGACCGTGCTCCGGCGGCAGGCCGTTTTTCCGTGGCGCCGCCGGCGGCTTTTCTGGCAGGGCTTTGCCTGCTCATCGCCGCAGTGGGTGCGGTGGTCTGGTGCTTTTTTGGTACGGTCACCCGTAGCGTTGAGGTCACCGGCATCGTTTTTCCCCATTATGGCATCAAACAGGTGAACAGTCAGGTTTCCGGTATTGTGTCCTATCTCCAGGTGGAAGTGGGAGAAGAGGTGAAGGCCGGAGACCTGATTGCCATCATCCCCCAGCAGGAACTGCTGGAGCGGATAGAGCAGGCCCGTCAGCAGGGGGATCAGGCCCGGCTGGACACTTTGTATGAAGAATATCAGACGGCTTCCATGATCTATACCCCGGTGTCCGGCCGGGTGGTGGATCTGGTGCAGGAGGGAAGCGCTGTGGAGGCGGGAGACCTGATCGTGGGGGTCACCAATGCCGATTCCACCACCAATGAAACCGAGATCCGGGCGTATGTTCCCTCCACCGTGGCCCAGTCCATTCAGAAGGGCATGGAAGTGCGGGTCTACCCCAACACTTCGGATACCGAAAGCTATGGCTATGTCCAGGGCATGGTGAGCAATATCTACGATTACCCCATCACCGAAACCGATATCAGCCAGACCCTGGGCCGGTTTTACACCAGCCAGATCATTCCCCAGAATGAGAACATTGTGGAAGTGCGCATCACGCTGGTAGGCGGGACCGAAGGCAGCACAGGAGCCTGGGCCCGGGCCGAAGGCGGCAGCATTGCCATCGACACGGGGATGCTCTGCGAGATGGATGTGGTGGTGGAAGAGATGACCCCCTGGCAGTTCCTCAGATCCTGAGAAGGAAGGTGATGTGGTGAAAAACAGCCGGCTGATGGGGCAGGAGGAGCTGGTGCTCCAGACCTCCCCAGAGGAAAACGGAAAAGCGGCCCTGGCCATGATCCTGGCCTGCTTTGGGAAAACAGTCACCATGGAGGAGCTGGGTGGCCCCATCCACAACGCTGCGGAATTGGTGTCCGCCGCTCAGGAGCAGGGCCTGGCGGCCCGGGGATTGCGCATGACGGTGGAGGAGGTGGAAAAAGCTCCTCTGCCCCTTATTGCCCATTGGCGTTTCCGCGCCTTTGTGGTGGTGACCAAAGTGAAAGGGAACAGGGTGTGGATCTCCAGCCCGGAGGAGGGCTTCCTCACCCTGTCCCGGAAGGAATTTCAGCAGGGCTTCACCGGTGTGGCCCTGTGTTTTGCTCTGCCTGGGGAAGGAACGCCGGAATCCTCTGGCGGCGACAGCGACGGGGAAAAAGACAAAAAGCCCTCAGCTGTTCAGAGGCCTGCCCGGAAAAAGGCAGAAAAAGAGGAAGGCGGCCTTAAAGGGATGCTGCCTCCGGCGGCATGGGCGCTGCTGGGAGTGATTCAGTTGTTTATCGCCGCAGGGTATGGTCTGCTGGCGATTTTGTGCCGTCGTCTGGCTATGGGCCTTTCTGCGCCTCAGCAGGTTCACGGAGTGGGATTGTGCCTGTTCATCGCAGGGCTGCTGCTGGCGCTGGGCGGAGCGGAGATCTTCCAGACCTGGCTTGTTCATCGGGGCCAGGAGAAAAAGAGACGGGAGAGCCGCCTGATTCTGGAGGAGAAGATGGAAGAAATCGACCCGGCCCGTTTGCGTCCGGTGCATCCCTTCCGGCTGCTCCAAGGGGTGCGGGGGTATGAAGGCATTCCCCAGGCACAGGCCCGGCAGATTCTGGCCTGGACACGGCTGTTGGCTGGTGGTTTTTGTCTTCTGTGGATGGCCGTACAGGATGCGGGCGCTTTTGGAGCGGCCGTTGTGGTGACGGCGGTGTATAGTGATGTGTGCGTGGCCTGCGTACGCAGCGCCTATGGGGAAATACAGAAAAGCTGTCTCTACGGATTTGCCGTTCAGGCATTGGCCCAGGAAGATCTGTCCCATCTGGAGGAAGCCAAGCTGCGGGGAGAAAATATCTCCCTGGGCCACCGGTGGCTGAGCCGGGCGGCGGCTTCTCCCGCTCTTAAAATGAGCGTGATCAAGGGAGAAGGATGGTATTTCAGTGCGGCTTTGCTGCTGCTGTTCGTTTTTGGGGCCAGCCTTGTGGGAATGCTCATGGGGCACAGTGACACAGCCGATCTGCTGGGGTGCATGGTCATGGCGGCCGGAGCAGCCAATGCCATGGGCGCTTTGCCCGAGCTCCTGTCGGCCCGGATGGAGGAAAAAGCCGCCGGGGAGGCCATTCATTTGGCTTTTCCGCGGGAAAATCCCCTGGAAGGGGCCTATCAGGACCGGCGGGCCCAGTCTCTCACCTTGCAGAATGTTGCGGTGCAGCCGGAGGGCTGGGATACACCGGTGCGGGGAGTGACCTTCACGCTCCGCCGGGGAGAGGCCCTGGGCGTACTGGCCCAGGAACCGGTGGGCCAGGCTCTGGCCCGGGTGATGGCCGGACTGGGGTCTCCCGTGCAGGGAGAGGTGTACCTGGACAGCCGGGACATGGCCAAGGAAAACAGCCAGGATGTGTTTCAGAATGTGATGATGCTGGGGGAAAGTTTGCCCTTTCCCCAGGGAACCGTGCGGGAAAATATTGCAGCACAAAAAGAAGATGTGTCCGACCAGGCGGTGGCAGAAGCGGCTTCCCAGGCCTTGCTCCATGAGAGCATTCTCCGCCATAAGGACGGGTACGACACGCCGGTGCAGGAGCTGTCCCGGGGAGAGCGGGTGCTGCTGGAGTTTGCGCGGGCTTTTGTGCGGGGCACGCCCTTTTTGATCTGCCCCGGCCTGACCCGTGGGCTTTCCCGGGAGACCGAAGGAGAGCTGCTTTCCAGCCTGCGGCGGCAGGGAATCGGGATTGTGCTGCTGACACAGGACCGGGGGCTGCTGCGTCAATGCGACATCGCCTGCCGCATTGAAAAGGGCCGGATGACCCTGCGGGAGCGGGGAGAATTTGTGGAGGAGGAAGAGGACGCCTATGGAAATGAGCCAAAGGGATGAAAAACGGGTGGCTGTGGAGAATTTTCCCGGCATCTGCCGTTTGCTTGATTATTTCCGTCTGCCGACTCCTAGCCTCTCCCAGGATGCAGAGGATCTGGAACAGGCGGTGGAACAGCTGAACCAGGAGGGAAAGCTGCTGTTTACCCCCACTTTGCTGGAAGGGGACTGGTACCGCACTTCGGTGGGGCCTTTCCTGGTAGAGGATGAAGGGGGAATCAGCCGGGCCGTGCTTCCCGATGGCTGGGGCCGGTATTATTTCAAAGACGAAGCCACCGGGAAGCGGATCTATCTGGGGAAAAAGAACCCGGGAAACTTTCAAAGAGTGTATAGCGCCACGGCGGATTTTCCCAAGGCAAAACTGTCTTTTGCCAGCTTGATTTTTCGGCTGGCCAAGGGCCTCAGCCTGCGGGCCGGGGTGCTTCTGGTGCTGCTGGGATTTTTGGGCGGTGCTTTGTGGGCGCTGTTTGCCTATCTGACCCGCCAGACTTTGTCCAGCGTCATGCTGCTGGCCGATGGAGGCGATCTGGGTGCACTGTGGTTTTTGCTCACAGGGGTGTTTCTCCTTTTGGTGCTGCTGGTGTTCACCACTCGCCGCATCATAGAACGGGCGGCGGACAAAGGCGCCATTCTGGCTTTGCCGGCCCTGCTGCGGCGTCTGTACGAAGGGGACGGCGGCGGAGAAGAGACGGCGGAAAGTCTGGCCCATTTCCGGGACAGTAGCCGTCACCTGATCGGTTGGATCTTCTCCGGAATTTGGAGCCTGTGTGTGCTGGCGTGGGTCCTGCCCTTTTTCCACGGGAAAACACGGGGCTGGAGCCTTCTGACTATGGCGGCACTGTTCCTGGTGGCCATTCTGGTGTTTTTCCTGGCCCGGAATCGGAAAAAGGGAGCCAAGGAAGAGCGGCAGCGGCGGCAATGGGTCCTTCACCGGGCCGATGATCGGCGCTTGGGCGTTTGCCGTCCGTTCCCAGGGGAAAAGAAACCTGTGGAAAAATGGAACCACATCGGCGGATTGTTCTGGATCGCGCTGCTGCTGGCTTTGCCGGTGGTGGCCTGGATGGTATCGGATGGCCGTTCGGCTGGTCGTCTGATGCAAAATCTGTTGCTGTATCTGCCCTTTGCCGCGCTGCCTTTGCAGCAGGTGTTGTCGGCCACGGGAGCCGGACGGGCCGCAGGCGAGCTGCGGTCTCTGCTGCCCCGGGCGAAAAAGAAACCGGGCGGTCAGGCGACACTTCCCTCTCTGGGCAGCGTGATGGAGTGGAAGGATGTAACCTTTTCCTATCCGGATTCGGCGCAGCCGGTGCTGCAGGGAGTTTCTCTGCGGCTGAACCCTGGGGATCGGGTGGGGATCTATGGCGGTACCGGTGCGGGAAAAACCACCTTCTGCCGTCTGGCCGCCGGATTGCAGCGGCCCACCGGTGGCAATATCTACTATGGCGGCGTAGAACTGGGACGATATAACGGCGCTGCGCTGCGCAGCCGGGTGGCCTGGGAAACAGGCCGGGACATTGTGCTGGGAAGCACTCTGCCCTCCCAAGCGGATGGCCGCACCTTTGTGGTGCTGTCTCCCCGGATGGAGGATTTGCGGGGATGCCAGCGGATCTATCGGCTGGAAGAAGGCCGGCTCATCCCTGTGGATGAAAAACAAATCGGGTAAGGAGCGAGCATATTTTGGAAACGGCATGGATACTGGACGGCAAAAAACCATGGGAAGAGGAGAAAAACGAAATGTCCCTTCCCCGGAAGGTGAAAGACTTTCTCCAGTGGATGAAAGAAAAGCAGGGCTTCCGTCCTTTTCGGCTGGAAGACCGGGCCATGGTGGACCAGTACAGCAGGGAGAGCGTCTTTTTTGACCTGTCCTTCACCAACTTCTGGGCCTGGGAGGAGGTGTTCCACTATTACTGGAAAATGGTAGGCGACACTCTGGCGGTAGTATACATCACTCTGGAACAGGTGCCTGCCGTTATCTTGATGCCCGGGCCTTCCCGCAGGCTGGAGGCGGCCGTCCATGTGCTGCGTGAGCTGTTCGGGCGATGGGGCTACTCCCTGATCTGCGAATACATCCCCGAGGAATGGCTGCCGCTCTATAAAGGGCTTGGTGTGCCCACAGAAGTATCCACCCATCGGGATTGGAGCGATTATGTGTACGATGTGGCGGACTTCACCCTTCTGGAAGGAGGGGCGAACAAGTCCCGCCGCCGGGAACTGAAACTGGTGGAAGGAATCGACGGTGTCCACTTTGAACCGCTGCGTCAGGAGCTTTTTCATCCAATGCTCCAGGTTTTTGACCGGTGGTGCCAGGATAGAGACTGCAAAAGCTGCTTTTTTGGCTGCGAGCGCCAGGCCTTTGCACGGCTGGAAAACATCTGGGAAGAAGGCCGCTATTATGGCGGACTGGTGTACATAGAAGAGGAACCCATGGCCTTTGCCCTGGGGGAAACTTTGGGGAACTGCGCTTGCTATTCCTTCCAGAAAAATGCCGTCAATCTGCGGGGGCTTACTTATTATATCAGCTATCGCTGTGTCCTTTTGCCCGGCCATCCGCCGCAGCTCAACTGGTGTGAGGACATGGGCCTTGCAGGCCTGCGGGAAAACAAACTTCATTACCGTCCCAGCAGGCTGGTGGATAAATACACCGTGACCATAAGGCCCTGAGAAGGCCGCCGAAGGAGTGAAAATATGAAAGCATTGTGGAAAAAACATCGACTGCTTTTTCTGGGACTGCTGGCCCTTGTGTGCCTGCTGGTGCTGGCGGCGGGGTGGAGCGCGCTCCAGGCCGATCCCCGGACGGATTCGGTCTATATCAGCGATCCTACGGCGGTGTTGTTCGGCCCGGATGGGAAAAAGTATATCATCGCCGAAGGCAGCACCAGTATTCTGGTGCTCAATGAGGAGGACCAGTATCTCCGCACTCTTTCCGGAGGCCAGCAGAGCCAGGGGTTTTACTATGCCCAGAGCCTGGCCGCCGATGAAGAGGGGAACCTGTACATCAGCGACAAGATCCTGGGGGAAAACGGAAAAGACATCCAAAGCGAACGCATCGCCGTTTATGATAAAAACGGGGGCTTTGTGGATTATCTGTATGAACTGCCTCGGGAGAGCACCCAGGGAGACAACCGGGTGCGCATTCAGGACCTGCGGTGGCGGGATGGAAAGCTTTGGTTTGTCCAGATAGAGCAAGGAGGCCTGAGACTGTGCACCTTGGATAAGGACACCGGCGAGCAGACAGAAGCGGGGTTTTATCCCTGTGAAGATGCCTGGCGGAAGGTGATGTATGCCGCCGTTTCCCCGGAGGGAACGGTGTATTTCACCGACAAATACGGTGCTTTGTACCAGGCCTCGGAAGAGGGGAGTCACACCCTTTTGTACGATCCTGTGGCCAGCGGGGAAGAAAGCAGCATCGCATCAAACCTGGTGTGTGCCGCAGACGGCAGCATCTATTTCAACGACCTAGGAAAACGGGAGATCCGCCGTATTACCCCGGAGGGACAAGTGGAGACTGCCGTGGGACAGGGAGAGCCTATGGCGGAAAAGCCGGAGGCTTTCAACAAACTGCCCATCTATTCCTTTGTCACCCTGACGCCGGAAGAAAATCTGGCTGCTATTTATTGCGAGTACTATTTCGATGAGACCATCGATGACTACACCTATGACTATTACATCTATGTGAAGGATGCAGAAGGACAGGTGCTGCTCAACACGGCAGAGGCATCCAAAGCCCTTCCTGTACGACTGTGGGGCTATGCAGCCTGCGGGGCCATTGTGTTGCTGGTGGTGCTGGCCGTTCTATGCCTGGCCTATGTTCTGCGGGCCGGCTGGCTGAGCCGGATCACGCCCAAAAGCCGCATCCATCTGGCGGTTATCGTGGCGGCTGTGCTGGGCGCGGCCGTCACCGCCACAGTGGTGGTGGGGAACCTGAATGACCGTTATATCCAGGAGCGAATCAGCAAGATGACCAACATGGCGGTGCTCATGGCCCGGGATCTGGATGCCGAAGACATTGCCAGCCTGGATTCGCCCCAGACCTATGACTCTCCGGCGTACCAGCGCATCGACGAGTCGGTGCAGGAGATCATGGACAGCGATATCAACGAGGATGGAGCTTACTGCACCCTCTATCGGGAAAAGGATGGAGTGATCTGCATCGTCTATTCCGACGAAGGCCTGAACAATGTGCTCTATCCCATGAGCGGTGTGTTTGAAGGTTCTCACGAAGCGGAGATCTATGAAACAGGCCAGCTGAAGCAGTTCTCGGCTTTTTCCAGTGCCGATGGACACTATGCCTTTACCCTGGCCCCCATCACCGATGAGAACGGCGAAGTGGTGGGACTCATTGAGGTGGGCACCGACCTGTATGCCTTTACCGCCAGCAATCAGGCCCTGATCCGGGAGACTTTGCTCACCGTGCTCATGGTGGTGGTCACCTGTGTGCTGCTCTTTTCCGAAAGCACGGTGTTTTTCTCGGCCCTGCGCCGCAACCGGCAGGAAAAACGGCAGCATCTGCTGCGGGATGTGGGCATTGTACGCCCCATCGCCTTCCTGATCTTCTTTGCAGGAAATATGTCCACCGCCTTTTTGCCGGTGTATGGCATGGGGCTGTGGGATAGCTCCATGGGCATCCAGAAGGTGGTGGCTTCGGCCATCCCCTTGTCGGCCGAAGTTCTGGTCACCGCGATCTTTTCCTTCCTGGGCGGATTTTTGGTGGACAAAATAGGAACAAAGCCCCTGATCGCCGTGGGCAGCGTGCTCTTTATGGGCGGCTTGGGACTGTGCGGCGCCGCTCCTGATCTGCGCTTCCTCATCGGGGCCAGCGTGGTGCTGGGCGTGGGCGAAGGCCTGGTGCTGGTGGCCCTCAACACCTTTATCAGCAACTATGGGGAAGAAGAGCAGCGGAACCGGGGTTTCTCCGGCTATAACGCCGCCTATCTCTCCGGCGTCAACTGCGGTACGGTGGTGGGCTCCCTGGCGGCCGAACAGTTCGGCTACCGGAATGTGTTCTATATCGCCGTGGTGGTTACGGCGGTGGCTCTGCTGCTGGCTATTTTCTGCCTGCACAAGCAGTCCGTGGGCGGCGAGACGGAAGAGGAAGAAAAAGGAATATCCACATGGGCTTTCCTGTTCAAACCCCGGGTGTTCTTCTTCTTCCTGTTCATGCTCACACCCTATCTGATCTGCGCTTCCTTCCTCAGCTATTTCTTCCCCATTTTCGGAGATGAAAACGGGCTCAGTGCCTCCTTTGTGGCCCAGGCCTTCCTGATCTCCGGCGTGGTGGCCATCTACTTGGGACCCACTCTCACAAAGGTCGTCACCGAGAAGCTGGGAGCCCGGGGCGGTTTGATCTTGGCCACCGGGATTTATGTGGCCGCTTTCCTGCTCTTTGCTCTGTATCCCACCGTGGAGTTCTGCTTTGTCATTATCCTCCTTCTGGCGGTGGCCGATAGCTTCGGCCTTTCCATGCAGGCGGTGTATTTCAGCGCCCTGCCGGAGGTGCGGGTTTACGGTTCGGGCAAAGCCATGGGCATCAACAGTGCTGTGGAAAGCATTGCCCAGACGGTGGGCCCCATGATCTTTGCCGCCGTGCTGCTGCTTGGAGTGGAGAAAGGCGTCATGACCCTGGGGTTGGGCGTGGGCGTATTGCTTCTGCTCTTTGTCTTGTTCACTCTGCGGGATCGGAAGAAGGAGAAGCGCCACAATGGATGATCTCCGTTTCCGCCCGGCCCGGGCCGGGGAAGGGCCGCGTCTGCGGCCTTTGTGGCAGGAGTGTTTTGGGGATTCCAAGGACTTTTGGGAGGTCTACGAAACCTTTGCCTTTTCCCCGCAGCAAGTGGAGCTGGGTTTTTGGGAAGAAACACTGTGCGCTATGATGACCCTGCTTCCCGGTACATTGCATACCCAGGCGGGAACGACAAAAAAAGCCGCCTGTATTTACGGCCTGGCCACTCTGCCCCATTATCAGGGGCGGGGGGCGGCCACCGCTTTGCTGAAACGGGCGGTGGAACGGCTGAAAGACGGGGAACTGAACTGCGTGGCCGTGGTGCCGGACACTTCGGAGCTGTACCCCTTTTATGCCAAGGCCTTGGGGGCGGAGACCGCCTTTTATATCCGTTTTGCCGAAAAAGAACGGAAGAGTTTGCCAAAAGCCCATATGTTTCCCCGTCCCATCGGGGCCGATGGCTATGTCGACTTGCGACGAAGGGCCTTGAAAGGCCGGAACTTTATGGAGTGGGGAGGGCGGCTGGTGGAGTTTCAGCGCCAGATCTCCCAAGGAGAGGGCGGGGGATTGTTTTCCTTTCCTCAGGCTCCCCAGTGCTGTGCTGCGGCGGAAATCGACGAAGAAGGCCGGCTGCAGGTGCGGGAGCTGCTGGGACCGGAGGAGGCGCTGGAAGGCTGCCTTGCCGGTCTGATGGATATGTTGGGCTGTCAAAGGGCCCAGGTGCGCCTGCCTCCCTGGAGCCAGGCCCTGGGCGGAGAGAAAGAGCCCTTTGCCATGGTGTCCGGTCGGCCGGTGCCCGCAGGGGAAGAATGGTATCTGGGATTTGATTTTGCGTAATAACAAAGGCCCTGGGCAATGTCCAGGGCCTTTTGCAATATATCAGTTTTTGGGGGGCAGATCCCGCCGGTACAGGCTGCGGCGGGATCGGGTGACAAACCCCTGGCTTTCATAGAGCCGGACGGCTTTTTCGTTCCAATCCAGCACTTCCAGGGTGGGGGTCTGGCCTTGAGCCAAAAGACGATTTACGGCAAAAGCTAGAATGCCTTTCCCCACCCCTTGTCCCTGAAAGGCGGGAGATACCGCCAGATTGTTCAGCAGACCGCTTTCATCCAGGGAGACCGCTCCCATGAGCTGCCGGTTTTTCAGGGAGAGGAAAATATCCCGGCGATGCTGGGCGCAGGAAAACCGGTCTTCCACCGAAGGGAGCATCCGGTGGGGCGGCACATCCATGGCCCGGCGCAGGGGGAGAAAGGCCTGGGCGATCAGATCCTGATAGGCCCGGTACCATGGGTCCTCATAGGGAATGGGGGAAAGAGGCTCAGGCAAAGGCTCCCCTTCGTAAACCATATGCCGGATGGTGAACCAGGGGACAAGTCCCCCTTTTTCGGCAAAAGGATGGGAGCCATAGGGCAGATCGGTGGTGACCAGGCGCAGCCCCAAGCTTCTGGCCTGTTCCAAAGCGGCGGCGATGAGGGGAGCAAAATGTTCCCCTTCCTCACCAAAGAGGCAAAGAGCCGTTCGCTTCTGAAAGGGGACAAAGGGAAAGAGAGCCGCGGCTCGGGGAAGGCCACCCTCCCAGTGAACGATGCCCCGGCAGCGATCCCAAGGGAGCTGCTGGAATAGGCAGGGCAGGGAGGAGAGGGCCTCCGCCTGCTGGGGAGAATAGGAAATGAGCATGGCTTAAAACAGTTCGCTCACCACTTTGATCATCAGCAGCACGATGACCAAAGCAATGATGGGACGGATGAACTTGGCGCCATTTTTGATGGCCAGATGAGCACCCAGGTAATTTCCGGCGATGGTGCAGCAGGCCGCGGGTACGGCCAGCCAGAAAAGCACCTTGCCTCCCAGAAGGTAGGCCACCGCCGAGGCGATGTTGGAAGCCAGGTTGGTCAGCTTGGCATTGCCGGAAGCTGTGACGATGGGAAGCCGCAGCACCATGCAGAATAGGATGATAAGGAAGGTGCCGGTACCAGGGCCGAAGAAGCCGTCATAGGCCCCCAGAAACAGGCCGATGACAAAGGCCTTGGGATAGAGCAGTTTTACCTGGTCGTGTTCGTCCTCGTTTTCCCCGAACTTCCGGTTGATGAGGATAAAGATGCCGGCCACCGGCAGGATCACCATCAGGCACATCCGCAGCACCCGGTCTTCCAGCACCATGGCCAGCTGAGAGCCCATCCAGGCGCCGATCAGGGCGCCCACGGCGCTGTATAAGGCGGTTTTCAAATGCACATTGCCGCTTTTGAAATATTTGAAGGAGGAGACGCAAGTGCCCAGAGCGGCGGAAAACTTGTTGCAGCCATAGGCATTGATCATGGGCAGGCCGGCGAAAACATAGGCGGGGATGGAGATCAGTCCGCCCCCTCCGGCCACCGAATCCACAAATCCGGACAAGAACACCAATGGGCAGACGATGAGCAGTGCGTGCAGACTGAAATCCATAACCAAAATCCTCTCTTTTTCAAATGAAAGCAAACCTCATTTATCATAAATCAAAAATGGCGCCCTGGCAAGGTATCGACGAAAAAAGTCCTTGGGAAGTCTGGCTTCCCAAGGACTTTTTTATGTCAGATCTGAATGGCTTCCACCTGGCGGTGGTTTTTGTCTCCTTTGGCAAAATATAGCTGAAACATCCCTTTTTCCATTCCCAGACTGTTGGCCGCGGCGATGGCCTCCTGCTGGTCCATTGGGGGCAGCATCACCGAGATGCCGCAGCTTTGGGACACTTCCCGCAGAGTGGGGATGACGGTGATGGAATAGCGGGGCCGGAGGATCTTCTGGGCCTCCATGGCCGAATGGGTGTTTTCAAAGGAGATCACATAAAATTCTGTCCGTTCCATCAGACACGCATCATCTTGCCGCAAGCGGTGACGGCTTCCAGAATTTCATACATATTGCTCACTGTGCCGCACTGGAGCTTGTCGGTGATGCCGAAGAAGTTCAGGCAGGTGCCGCAGACCAGCACCCGGGTGCCCTTCTCCATCAGTGTTTTCAGGCTCTCCACGATCTGCTCGTTTTCACAGGGCAGCATGACGCCTTCGTTCATAAAGGCAATGACAGAGGGAGGGGTGTCCATCTGGGTCAGGGTGTAGAAATACATATTGATCAGGTTGCGGCCCAGCTCATTGTCGGCGGAACCGATGCGGTTTTCGGTGCAGAAAATGGACCAGGAACGGTCTTCATAGGCCTCAGCTTTCTGCACATCGGCATTGGGGTCCTTTTTCAGGGTGACGGTATAAACACCGTTGTCCTCCTGGCTCTCATGGGTATAGCCCACACTGGCGGCAAAACGGCTCAGGTTCTGCACGGCGGTGGGGTTGTCCACCAGGGTCTGGATCTCTTCTTCACCGTTCTGCACGGCGGCCTTGGTCATGAGGACGGGCTTGGGGCAGGCTTCGCCCCGGGCATCGACTTTATACATTGGGGAACCCTCCAGTTTCAAAAAAATCCGGACAGGGACAAAGACCCTGTCTCCTGGTTTCATTATAACAGCCGGGTTTTTCCCCGTCAATCAAAGGGAGGGTTCTATCGAAAAGGGCGATAAAAACAGGGGCTTTTATCGAAAAATGCCGGCTTCAGCTGCCGTAGTCCTCCAGCAGCATCTGGAGTTCTTCTTCGTTGCGCAGGCCGATGCCCTCTTTCAGCATTTCCCGGTCCTGCTGGGGAAGAACGGCTGTGTCAAAATCGGTGACATACTGAGGCGTCTGGGCTTCCATAGAAGAATAGACGGCGATTTTTCCCTGATAATCCCGCACCACATATTGATACAGGGCCTTTTCCACCGGCTGTACCTCCACTTTCTGGCTTTGATGGGAGACGGTCTGGAGGGGGGAAGCCTCTTCGGGACGGGAAGAAACGAGGGCGGCCATCCCCATGGCCAGGGAGACCGAGACCAGACCCCCCAGGATAAAAAAACGGCTTTTGGCAGCGGTCATCGTGATTCCACCTTTCCGGTTTGTCTGCTGCTTATTTTTTCCATGAATGGGGGCCTTTATACAAAAGTTTTGGATTTTTTCCCGAATCTATGTTATAATGTAAACCGATTATTGTACTTGGGGCAGGGAACAAATGCCCCTGCGCATTCGTCTCAATCAGAAAGATACCCGGGAAGGCCTCAGGGCCTTTCTCCCACACCCCGGCGAAAGGAGAACGGATCTTTGGATAAGCAACTCACCCCCAATGAAGGCGCACCCCAGGAAAATCAGCGCAAAAAGCGGAAAAAACGGAAAAAGCGCCGTTTGTTCGGCATGCGTCCCATTCCCTTTGTGCTGCTGTCCACGGTGCTCATTGCCATTACCACCGTGGCCATCTGCGGCATGGCCTTCGCCCTGTATGTGAACAAGTATATCAACCCCACCATCGATATCAATCTGGACGATTTCCGGCTGAATTTCACCAGTTTCGTCACCTATATCGACAGTGAGGGCAACGAGCAGGTGCTGGAGGAACTCCACGGCAGCGAAAACCGGATCTGGGCCGATATGGATGAGATATCACCCCAACTCCAGCAGGCCTTCGTGGCCATTGAGGACAACCGCTTTTATGAGCATGGCGGCGTGGACTGGAAACGCTCCATCGGCGCGGCCCTCAACTACATTGTGCCCTTCCGGGACAACTTCGGCGGCGGCTCCACCATCACCCAGCAGCTGATCAAAAACATCACCGGCGACGACGAGACTTCGGTGAAGCGGAAGATCACAGAAATCATGCGGGCTCTGGAGCTGGAGGATAAATACGAAAAGGATGATATCCTGGAGTTTTACCTCAACACCATCTACCTGGGGCAGAACGCCTATGGCGTCAAAGCAGCGGCCCAGACCTATTTTGGCAAGGAGCCCTCCCAGCTGACGCTGGTGGAATGTGCCGCCATTGCGGGCATCACCAAAAACCCCTATAAGTATGACCCGGTGCGCTTTCCCGAATTCAACAAGGAGCGGCGGGACCTGGTGCTGGAGCAGATGTACAAATACGGCTCCATCTCAAAGGCTGAGATGGAAGAGGCCCAGGCCCAGGAGCTGGTGCTCTATGAGCCCACAGAGGAAGAGGAAGACGAGGAAGTCTGGTCCTACTTTGTGGACGAGGTCTTCACTAGTGTGGTGGAGGATCTGATGGAGAAAAAGGGCTACAGCCAGACGGTGGCCCGTCAGATGGTCTACACCGGCGGCTTGCGCATTGTCAGCACCATCGACCCAGCGATCCAGGCCAAGATGGATGCTGTGTTCCAGAATGAGGACAACTTACCCGGCGTGCTGGGCAAGGACGGCACCATGCCTCAATGCGCCATGGTGATCATGGATCAGCACACCGGCGAAGTAAAAGCCCTTTATGGTGGACGAGGCGAGAAGGAGGGTAACCTGGTGCTCAACCGGGCCACCCGAACCACCCGTTCTCCCGGTTCTTCCATCAAACCGGTGAGCGTTTATGCCCCGGCCCTGGAGATGGGGCTCATCACCCCGGCCTCTGTGCTGGACGATGTGCCCCAGGACTTCTCTATCAAGAGTTCCGGCTGGCCCAAAAACTCCACCAACGGCGGCGTATGGCAAGGCCGCATGACGGTGAAAAAGGCCATCGAGGTTTCCAACAACACCATCCCTGTGGATCTGATCCAGCAGATGGGTGCGGATGCTTCCTTTGATTTTGCCACAGAGAAGCTGGGCCTGCCCTTGGAGGAGGGACGCACCGTCACCGATAAAAAGGGCAACACCCGTACCGTGTCCGACAAGGGCCTGGCGCCTCTGGCTCTGGGCGGCCTGACTGACGGCGTTTCCGTGCTGGATATGACCGCCGCCTATGCCGCTTTCGGCAACTATGGCTATTACAACGAGCCCAAGGTCTATACCAAGGTTTATGACTCCCAGGGCAATGTGATTCTGGACAACACCGGCGAGACGGTGGAGGCCATGAGCCAGAAAACCGCCGACTATATGCTGGATCTGCTGGTGAATGTGGTCACCGGTCCGCAGGGCACCGGTGCCCGGGCCAAGATCCAGGGCATCGAAACCGCAGGCAAAACCGGTACCACCGACGATGATTACGACCGTTGGTTTGTGGGCATGACCCCCTATTACACCGCCGCTGTGTGGTTCGGTTACGATACTCCCCAGGCGGTCAAGGGCGTGAAATCCAACCCGGCCCTGGCCATCTGGAAAGATGTGATGGAGGATGTGCACGCCGATCTGCCCAATGCTGAGTTTGACCGGAAGACGGCCATGAAAACGGTGTATGTCTGCGCCGACAGCGGTCTCAAACCCACCGAATATTGCAGCAGCGATATCCGGGGCAGTCGGGTGATTTCGGCCCGTGTGGCGGCAGAGGATGTGCCCACCGCCAGCTGCGATATGCATGTGGCCGCCCAGATCGACAGTCAGACCGGCCAGCTGGCCAATGACTATTGCCCGGTGGCCGATGTGAAGACAGTGGGTATGCTTCGTGTGGACCGCAGCTTCCCTGTTTCCGGCGTGCGGGTTTCGGACGGAGGTTATGTGCTTCCCGGCAGTGATTCCAGCGGCTATCCCGCCGCCAGCGGAGCGGATTCGCCCAATCACACCTGTACTCTGCACAATGCAGAAAATGACGGCAATGCCCCGGTGGAGCCCGATCCCAATGATCCCAACAATCCTACCGATCCCAATGACCCCAATAATCCCACGGACCCGGATGATCCCAACAATCCCACCGATCCGGATGATCCTGATCCGGATGGAGGAGGGGAAACGACACCCGATCCGGAGGAGCCTCCCGATCCCGATGACAATCAGGACCCGGGAACCACGGTGACGCCATCCTCCCCTTAGGGGGATAAAGTGAATAAAAAAAGAGACCCGATCGGGTCTCTTTTTTTATTGTTTTTGCTTTAGCCCTGGAAGGTGCGGGCCGCTGCAATGGCCCGGTCTAGATCTTCCATGGTGTGAGCACCGCTGACAAACATGGCCTCGAACTGAGCCGGAGCCAGGTAGATGCCGTTTTTCAGCATATGGCTGAAGTAGGCGGCATAGCGGTGGGTGTCGCTTGTCTGAGCCGAAGCAAAATCGGTGACAGGGCCTTCGGTAAAGAAGGCGCACACCAGGCTTCCCACCTGATTGACGGCGCATCCGGGCAGGGCCTGACGCAGGCCATCGGCCAGATGAGCGCCCATCTTTTCCAGCCGCTCATAGAGAGACGGATCGCTTTCCAGCTTCCGCAGATTGCAAAGTCCGGCCGCCATGGCCACCGGGTTGCCCGACAGAGTGCCGGCCTGGTAAACACTGCCCAGGGGAGACACCTGGCTCATGATGGCCTTTTTGCCGCCGTAAGCGCCCACCGGCATCCCGGCGCCGATGATCTTGCCATAGGTGACCAGGTCGGCCTGCACACCGTAGTATTCCTGAGCGCCGCCCAGAGCCAGGCGGAAGCCGGTGATCACTTCGTCAAAAATCAGCAGTGCGCCGTTTTCGTCGCACAGCTTCCGCAGTCCCTGGAGAAAGCCGGGAGCAGGGGGCACAACGCCCATGTTGGCGCCCACCGGCTCCACAATGAGGGCGGCGATCTCGCCGGGATTTTCCCGGAACAGCTGCTCCACCGAAGAGAGGTCATTGTACTGGGCCAGCAAGGTATCCTGGGCAGCGCCCCGGGTGACACCGGCGCTGTCCGGTTTGCCGTTGGTCAAAGCGCCGCTGCCGGCCTTCACCAGCATGCTGTCGCTGTGGCCGTGGTAGCAGCCAGCGAACTTGATGAGCTTTTCCCGGCCGGTATAGCCCCGGGCCAGGCGCAGGGCGCTCATTACGGCCTCGGTGCCGCTGTTGACCATGCGCACCATTTCCATTCCCGGCACCAGGCGGCAGATCAGCTGGGCCATCTCCACTTCCCGGCGGGTGGCAGCTCCAAAGCTCAGCCCTTCCTGCACCGCTTCCATGACGGCCTGTTCCACATCCGGGTCCCGGTGGCCCAGGATCATGGGACCCCAGGAGCCCACAAAGTCGATGTAGGTTACATTGTCTTCGTCGGTGATGCGGGCCCCGCGGCCGCTTTTGATAAACCGGGGCGCACCGCCCACGGCGTTGAAGGCCCGCACTGGGCTGTTGACGCCGCCGGGCATCACTTGTTTTGCCTGTTCAAACAGTTCTTCCGATCGTCCCATATCAGCCGATATCCCCTTTCATGATGGCATCTGCCAGTTCGTTGGCATAGTAGGTGATCAAAATATCCGCTCCGGCCCGGAAGATGGAGACGGCGCTTTCACACATGACGCCGTATTCGTCGATGAGTCCGGCCTGGGCCGCTGCTTTGATCATGGCGTATTCGCCGCTGACGCTGTAAGCCGCCAGGGGCAGGTGGGTGTTTTCCTTTACCGCCCGGATCACATCCAGGTAGGAAAGGGCGGGCTTGACCATCAGCATATCGGCCCCTTCCCGGGTGTCCTGCATGGCTTCTTTCAGGGCTTCCCGCACATTGTGGCAGTCCATCTGGTAGCTCTTCCGGTCTCCGAAGGAGGGAGCGCTGCCGGCGGCATCCCGGAAGGGGCCATAGAAGGAGGAGGCATATTTGACGGCATAGGACAAGATGGGGGTGTTTTCAAAGCCGTTTTCATCCAGGGCCTGGCGGATGGCGGCCACCCGGCCGTCCATCATGTCAGAGGGGGCCACCATATCGGCGCCCGCCTGCACATGGGACAGGGCGGTGCGGCTGAGATAGGGGAGAGTCTTGTCGTTGTCCACCGTTTCCCCACAGAGGATGCCGCAATGGCCGTGAGAGGTGTATTCGCACATACACACATCGGTGATGAGATAGACCTCTTTGCCGTATTTCTGCCGGATGGCCCGCAGTCCCTGCTGAACAATGCCGTCCTCTGCATAAGCGCCGCTGCCTTCCGGGTCTTTGCTGGCGGGCAGGCCGAAGAGCAGGAATTTGTTGATCCCGTGGCTCAGGGCTTCCTCAATGCCCCGGGAGACTTCATCGGGGCTGTAATGGAAGTGGCCGGGCAGACTGGGGATGGGGGAGCAGATCTTTTCCCCTTCCTGCAAAAACAGAGGCAGAATCAGGCTCTGGGGACTCATGCGGGTCTCCCGCACCATGCCACGGAGCAGGGGAGTGGTGCGGAGACGGCGGGAACGATCAATCATGGAAAAAACCTCCTATCAATGTATCTATCATGGAATCGATGGTGGCTTCCGGGGACAGAGTAACATCCATCCCCATTTCCGCCGCCTTTTTGCCGGTTTCCGGCCCGATGCACAGGGCAGGAAGATGGGAAAGATCGGCGCCGGGACAGCTGAGCAGAAAACCCTCTACTGCGCTGGCGCTGGTAAAGGTCAGGGCGTCATAGACCCGGGGGTCGATGTGCTCTTCACCTTTTTGCAGCAAAGTTTCATACACAGGCAGGACGGTGTAGGGGACCTGCATTTCGTTCAGGGCCTCTTCCAGATGGGGGCCGGCCTTCTTGGCCCGGGGGATGAGGGCACGGTCCTCCGGTGTGAGGAAGCCTGCGGCCTTCATTTCCGCTCCCAGGGCTTTGCCGCTGTATTCCCGGGGCACAAAATCGGCCCGCAGCCCCTGCTTTTGTAAAGCCCGAGCGGTCTGACTGCCCACAGCGGCCAGTTTTTTGCCAAAAAGAACCCGGCTGTCCAGGCCTGCTTCCCACAGCCCTTCAAAGAAACAGGCCACACTGTGGGGGCTGGTGAAGAGCAGGGCGGTGTAATCCTTCAGATCGGGCAGGAAGAAGGGCAGCTTTTCCCGTGCAATCGCCGGGAGCAGGTCGGCCCGGGCCCCCAGCTCTTCCAGGCGGTTTTGCAGGAGGGAGCCCTCTTGCCGGGGACGGGTCACCAGGATGTGCTTCCCCTTGAGAGGCAGGGCATCGAACCAGTCAAACTGAGGGGACAGGGACGCCACCTTGCCCACCAGCAAAATGGCGGGGGAAGTGACCTTTTTTTCCTGTACCGTTTCTCCCAGGCGGGAAAGGGTGGTGAGGATGGTGCGCTGATCCGGCCGGGTGCCCTTTTCGATGATGGCTGCCGGCATCTCTTTTTCCATGCCTGCATCCAGCAGGCCCTGGGCGATCTGAGGGGCGGTGGACACCGACATGAGGAAAACCAGAGTGCCCTGGAGCCGTACCAGGGCGGGATAATCCAGCGTCAGCTCTCCGTCCTTCTTTTTGTGGCCGGTGATGATGTGCAGGGAGGAGCAGAAATCCCGGTGGGTCACCGGAATGCCGCCGTAAGCCGGGGCGGCCAGGGCCGAGGTGATGCCGGGGATGACCTGGAAGGGAACCTGCTCTTTTACCAGCTCTTCCAGCTCTTCGCCACCACGGCCAAAGAGGAAGCAGTCGCCTCCTTTGAGCCGCACCACATCCTGTCCCTTCTTGGCTTCCTCCGCCAGGATCTGGTTGATCCGCCACTGGGGCACGGGATGCTCTCCCGACCGCTTGCCCACATCGATTTTTTTGCACCCCGGGGGAATGAGGTTCAGGACCCCTTCGCCCACCAGACGGTCATAAACCACCACATCGGCTTTTTCCAGGGCTTCCCGTCCCTTGCAGGTGAGCAGACCCGCATCTCCCGGTCCGGCGCCCACCAAAGTTACTTTTCCTTTTGTCATTTGCCCCTCCTTGCAGCCATTGTCCGGGCCAGTGTAATCCCCAGTTCTTCTGCGTCGGTCACAGAGCCGCGAATCTCATCGATCTCCCAGCCCGTTTCGTCCCAGTATAGGCCCCGCAGACGGATGGTTTCTCCATCCACCTGGGCGTAGGCCGCCACCGGAGAGGAGCAGCCCCCGTCCAGAAACCGGACAAAGGCACGCTCGCACAAAGCGCAGGCGGTGGCATCCTTGTCCTCCACTTCCCGGAGCAGGGAACGGTCAAAATCCTCCCGGCCCTGGACAGCCAGGATGCCCTGACCGGCGGCGGGCAGCATTTCCTCCGGGGAAAACAGGCGGCTGATCCGCCCTTCCAGCCCCAGGCGGCGCAGTCCGGCAGAGGCCAGCACCAAAGCGCCGTAGTCCCCCCGGTCCAGCTTTTCCAGGCGGGTGAGCACATTGCCCCGCACCGGTTCCACCCGGCAGCCGGGGAAGAGCTTTTCCAGCTGGATGCGTCGCCGGGCGCTGGCGCAGCCGATGGGCTTGGCCAGATCCAGCTCTGTTTGTCCCTGGGGCAGCACCAGAGCATCCCGAGGATCTTCCCGCCGGGAATAGGCCAGGATGGGAAGGCGGGGGGCTGTTTCCATGGGCATATCCTTCAGGCTGTGGACGGTGATGTCCGCCCGCCTGTCCAGAAGGGCCTGGTCCAGTTCACGGACAAAAAGGCCCTTGCCGCCGATTTTGTCCAGAGTGCGGTCCAGGATCTTGTCCCCGGTAGTTTTCATGGTAACCAGCTCCACCTGATAGTCCGGGTGGTGCTTTTGGATGAGATCGGTGACGATCTGGGTCTGGAGCACCGCCAGCCGGCTTTCCCGGCTTCCCACAAGCAGTTTTTTCATTGTTCCAACAGCCTCCTGATCTGCCCAGCCCGCTGGGCGACTGCGGCGTGATCCTGGCCGTCGCCGGCAACGCCGATGGTGATGGGCCCGTCCTCGATGAGGGCGGGAAAATAAAAGGTGCATTCCTCCCGCCGGTCGGCCACGCTGACAAAGGCCCCGGCCTGTTTTGCCAGTTGTCCCGCCAGGGCATTGACCTGCCGCTCGTCGGTGGCGGCCACCAGAAGAAAGGCTCCCTTTTCGTCCCCCGGGGCAAAAGTGCGGCGGGAGACGGTGGCAAGCCCCTGCTTTTCCAGCTCCAGAATATCCGGGTGGAGGGTGGGGGCGATAATGTGAAGGGCAAAAGCAAAGCGGGAAAGGGTGCGGCACCGGCGGGCGGCAATGGCGCCGCCGCCGATGACCACCGCTTTTTTTCCTTGGATATCACAAAAAAGGGGAAAGTGTTTTTTCTGCTCCATGTTCAGCACCCGGAGACCCGCTGGGCCCGATAGCGTTCCCATTTGTGCAGATCCTGCCGGTATTTTTCCACGATCTGCTGGGCCTGTTGAAGCAGCACTGCCCGCTCCCGGGTAAATTCCTCCCGGCCCAGGGTGTCGATGTCATAGAGGGCGGCCTTTTCGCCGCAGGCGGGATCGATATCCCGGGGCACTGCCAGGTCGATGAGATACCGGGGGGCCTTTGCAAGGCGGGAGAACTCCGCCCAGTCCACAGTATAGTGAGGGCTGGAGGTGGCGCTGACCAAAGCGTCAAAACGGGGCATCTCCTGGTAGCGCAGGGCGTAGTCAAAACTCGCCGCCCCTTCCGGCACCTGGATCTGGCCGTGCTTATACTGACGCAGGGTCATGCTCACCGAAAAACCTTGTTCCAGCAGCCGGGAGCACACCAGGCGGCCGATCTCCCCGTTGCCGATGACCAGCACATTGCGGGGAGCATCCGGAGCGTTTTGCAGGATCTCCAGCGTTTTGGTGGCAACCGATGCTTCCGAGCGGGTGAAGCGCAGGGTGGTTTTGATCTTTTTGGCGGCCGTGACAGCGGTGCGGAAAAACACCTCCAGCAGGGAGTCGGCGCAATGCTCTTCCCGGGCCAGGGTGATGGCGTTTTTCACCTGGGTGATGATCTGATCCTCTCCCCAGATCTGGGAGAGGGCGCCGCTGCCCAGAAGGCACAGATGGTCAAAGCACTCTTCGCCCTGGCGCACTTTGTAAAGGCCCTGGCAGTCTTCAAAGGGCAGATTGGCCGCCTGGCAGAACAGGGCAAAGGGATCGGGGGAGAAGCCTTCCCGGCAGGAAAGGTAGATCTCGGTGCGGTTGCAGGTGGAAAGCAGCACCGCTCCCTCCACCATCTCCATGTGGAACAAGGCCTGGAGGATCTGCTGCTGGCGGCTTTTGGCCAGGGAAAACCGCTGGCGGATGTCGATACCGGCCATGGAATGGTCGATGCCGGCCATGGAAATATTCAAAAAAACACATCTCCTGTCTCATGTGAGGATAAAAGGCAAAAGAAAAGCCCCGGCGGAAAACAGGCCGGAGCAGACCTCCCCCAGGGAGATCAGACCGCTCATTTTCCGTATCCGCGCAAAAAATGAAGGGCGACGGTGAAGGCAGGTGTTCTGGCTTTGCGTCATGGCGCACCGCCGCCTTCCCGGAAAACCAGTGGCCAGGGCGGACACTCGGCGTTTACAGCAACGGGATTGCGCGGGATTTGCACCCGGCTTCCCTCTTGGCCCCAAGGGGACCTTCACCGCGTTTGGTTGTTTCAGGCCGGGAACATTCAGCCCCAGTCCAATACCTTATTATATAAAAGCCGATCTGCCTTGTCAAATAAAAGGGGTGGGCAAAAGTCAAAAAAAACCTTGCAATGGAGCGGGAATTTTGGTATTATGTAGCTAATTTATTTTATAGCGAAGGAGCGACGACTCTTGGATGAGCCGCCTTTAACCGGCACCGAGCCGGGACGAAAACGAAAGAAGGATTTTGCCGCAGCTTGCTTTGGCGCCGCCTGATGGCGGGGTCTGTGTTTGCTGCGGCTTTTGGTTTTGTCCGAACGGCGCTTTTTTGCGGAATACCCATATTTATTTTTTAGGAGGAAGATCATTCAATCATGGACAGTCACAGTATGCTGCTTATCGGAGTTCTGGTGGTTCTGATCGCCATGTCGGCTTATTTTTCCGCCACCGAAACGGCCTTTACATCCTTCAACCGCATCCGGCTGAAGAACATGGCCCAGGCGGGAAGCAAAAAGGCTCAGTTGGCTCTGAACCTTTCGGAGAACTACGATAAGCTACTTTCCACCATTCTCATCGGCAACAACATCGTCAACATTTCTTCGGCTTCCCTGGCCACCGTCATCTTCACCAAGTATTTCGGCAATGCCGGCATCACCCTTTCTACTGTGGTGATGACCGTTCTGGTGCTGATCTTCGGTGAAATCTCCCCCAAGAGCCTGGCCAAGGAATCCCCCGAGCGTTTTGCCATGTTCTCCTCTCCCATCATGCGCCTGCTTTTGTGGGTGCTTGCTCCGGTGAACTGGATCTTTATGCAGTGGAAAAAACTTCTTTCCATGGTGTTTAAAGCCCAGGAGGACAAAGGCATCACCGAAGAAGAGCTGCTGACCATTGTGGACGAAGCCCAGAATGACGGCGGCATCGGCGAGCAGGAGGGCGAGCTGCTGCGTTCGGCCATTGAGTTCCATGAGTTGGATGTGTCCGATATCCTCACTCCCCGGGTGGATGTGGTGGCTGTTTCTGATAAGGATACTCCTGAGGAAGTGGCGGAGCTGTTCCGCTCCACCGGTTTCTCCCGTCTGCCCTATTATGAGGACACCATTGACAATATCCTGGGCGTTATCAATCAGAAGGATTTCTACGGCCGGAAAGATTGGAAAGCTCCTGTGAAGGAAGTGGTCAGCTCGGTGCTCTTTATCACCGACTCCATGAAGATTTCCCGTCTGCTCCATCTGCTTCAGCAGAACAAGGCCCACATGGCCGTGGTCACCGATGAATACGGCGGCACCGCCGGTATCGTCACACTGGAAGATGTGATCGAAGAACTGGTGGGCGACATTTGGGATGAACATGACGCAGTGGAAGAAGAGGATTTCGAGAAGATCGCCGAGCGCCGTTACCGTGTGGAAGGCAGCGCTGATCTGGAGGAAATGCTGGAACTGTTCGGCATGGAAGAAGATCCGGAGCTGGATGTGAGCACCGTCAACGGCTGGGTGCTGGGCGTGCTGGGCCGCATCCCCAAGGAAGGGGAAGTGTTCCAGTATGACAAGCTCACCGCCAAGGTGACCAAGGCCGATGAGCGCCGGGTCATTGAGGTGGAAGTCAACGCCGACTGATTTTTATAAAAGAACAAAAAGGTCCCGGGCTTCGGCTCGGGACCTTTTTGTTCTTCATTATACCCCCCCCGGGGGGTGGCTGATAATATGACGGTAAAAGCGAAAAACAGAAAAGAAAAAGTCCAGTATTTACAGGGGAGAAACGGTTGACAAAGAAGAATGAGCGTGCTACCATACAGTCAGACCCCCTCCCAGGGGGGTGGGGGATAGGAAAGGAGAAATCCCATGTCGAGACATTATGATAAATCCCTGGACAACCGGCTGGCCGCTATCGAGGGCCATGTGCGGGCGGTGCGCCAAATGCTCACCGAGGACAAAGAGTGCGAAGACATTCTTTTGCAGCTGTCTGCCATTCAGGGTTCCCTGGAGAAACTGGGGAAGATCATTTTGAAGGATCACCTGAATAATTGCGTAAAGGAAGGCATCCAGCGGGGAGATACCCAGGTGCTGGAGCGGTTCAATCAAGTGCTGGACAAATATCTGTAAGGTGCCGGCCAAAGGAGGAGAGGACAATGCCCAACCCCAAGGAGAACACCATGCATTCGCATGAGCACAATCACGAGCACGAAAGCTGCGGCTGCGGTCACGACCACGGCCATGACCACGAGCACGAAAGCTGCGGCTGCGGTCACGACCACGGCCATGACCACGAGCACGAAAGCTGCGGCTGCGGTCACGACCACGGGCACAATCACGAGCACGAAAGCTGCGGCTGCGGTCACGACCACGGCCACGATCACGAGCACGAAAGCTGCGGCTGCGGCCACGACCACGGCCATGACCATGAGCACGAAAGCTGCGGCTGCGGTCACGACCACGGCCACGATCACGAGCACGAAAGCTGCGGCTGCGGTCACGACCACGGCCATGACCATGAGCACGAAAGCTGCGGCTGCGGTCACGACCACGGCCATGACCATGAGCACGAAAGCTGCGGCTGCGGTCACGACCACGGCCACGATCACGAGCACGAAAGCTGCGGCTGCGGTCACGACCACGGCCACGATCACGAGCACGAAAGCTGCGGCTGCGGTCACGACCACGGCCATGACCATGAGCACGAAAGCTGCGGCTGCGGCTACGGCCACGGCCACGGCCATGACCATGAGCACGAAAGCTGCGGCTGCGGCCACGATCATGGTCATGAGCATCATCACCACCATCATCACACACCGTCGGTCGGAAGCCGCCGGAAGGTGTATATCATCGATGGCTTAGACTGCGCCAACTGCGCCGCCAAAATCGAGCGGAAGATCAACCAGCTGGAGGAAGTGGAGGAGGCCACCCTGACCTTTGCCACAAAACAGCTGCGGGTCACCGCCAAAGATCCGGACGCCCTTTTGTCCCAGATGCTGGAGATCGCCCGCAGTGTGGAGGGCACCGCCACCATCACCCCTCGGGGGGAGGGTGTACCCCGGGGAATGCGCCGGAAGACCTACCGCATCGACGGTCTGGACTGCGCCAACTGCGCTGCCAAGATCGAAGGGAAGATCAACCAGCTGGAGGAAGTGGAGGAGGCTACGCTGACTTTCGCCACAAAACAGCTGAGAGTCACCGCCAAAGATCCGGATGCCCTTTTGCCCCGGATGGTGGAGATCGCCCGCAGCGTGGAGGGCACTGCTGCCATCACCCCCTGGGGGGATGGCCGGGAGATCGAGAAGGAAAAGAAGGACGAAAAAAAGGAAGAGCGGCGGGATCTTCTCTTTATCCTGCTGGGCGCCTGCCTGTTTGTGGCCGGCGAAGTGCTGGGCCATGCGCTGGGCGGGGCGGAAGATTCCCTGTGGCTGCGGGGCGTTTTCCTGGTTTCTTATGTGATTCTGGGTGGCGAAGTGCTGCTCACCGCTTTGAAAAACCTGCCCCGGGGCCATGTGTTTGATGAAAACTTCCTGATGAGCATTGCCACCCTGGGTGCGCTGTGCATCGGCAACTTCCCCGAAGCGGTGGGCGTCATGCTGTTCTATCGGGCCGGTGAATACTTCGAGCACCGCGCTGTGGAAAAGAGCCGCAGCCAGATCATGGAAGCGGTGGACCTGCGCCCCGAAGTGGTGGAGCGGGTGCTGGGTGAGGGCAAAACCGAAACCATCCCTGCTTCCCAGGCTCAGGTGGGAGACATCCTGCTGGTACGCCCCGGCGACCGGATTCCTCTGGATGGCGTTGTCACAAAGGGCGAAAGCCGCATTGATACCTCTCCGGTTACCGGTGAGCCTGTGCCGGTGAAGGTGACCGAAGGCAGCCCGGTGACCTCCGGCTGCGTCAATACCTCCGGCCTGCTGGAAGTGCGGGCGGAAAAAGTGCTGGAAGAGTCCATGGTTACCCGTATCCTGGATTCGGTGGAAAATGCCGCCGCCAGCAAGCCCAAAATTGACCGGTTCATTACCCGGTTTGCCCGGGTCTATACCCCGGTGGTGGTGGGATTGGCTCTGGTCACTGCCATTCTGCCATCCCTCTTCACCGGCGACTGGAGCTACTGGATCTATACCGCCCTGACCTTCCTGGTTATCAGCTGTCCCTGTGCCCTGGTGCTCAGTGTGCCTCTGGCCTTCTTTGCCGGTATCGGCGCCGGTTCCAAAAAGGGCATCCTCTTCAAGGGCGGCGTCTCTCTGGAAGCCATGAAAAATGTCAAGGCTGTGGTGATGGACAAAACCGGTACCATCACCAAGGGCAACTTTGTTTTGCAGCAGATCGATCCCCTGGAAGGTGTGGATTCCCAGAAGGTGCTGGAAGTGGCCGCCATCTGTGAACAGAACTCCACCCATCCCATCGGCGTCAGCATCCTGGCCGCAGCCAAGGAAAAGGGCATTGCTCTGGAAAAGCCCCAGCAGGTCACCGAACAGGCCGGTCAGGGTATTTCCGCCCAGACCGCCCAGGGTCTGGTCCTCTGCGGCAACCGGAAGCTGCTGGAAAACCATGGGGTGCAGGTGTCCGATCTGCCTTCCCACAAGGAAGGCACCCAGGTACTGGTGGCTCTGGATGGAAAAATGTTGGGCAGCCTGCTCATCGCCGACACCGTGAAGGAGGAATCTCCCTCGGCCATCGGCAAGATCAAGAGCCAGGGCATCGCCACCGTGATGCTCACCGGCGACGGGCCGGAAAGCGCCCAGGCCGTGGCAGAAAAGACCGGAGTGGATCAGGTCTTTGCCCGTCTGCTTCCCGAAGAGAAGCTGGATAAACTCCAGCAGGTGCGGAAAGAGCGGGGAGCGGTGATGTTCGTAGGCGACGGCATCAACGACGCTCCGGTGCTGGCTGGCGCCGATGTGGGCGCGGCCATGGGCAGCGGCGCCGATGCTGCCATCGAAGCCGCCGATGTGGTCTTTATGACCTCCTCCATGGAAGCGGTGCCCCAGTCTCTGGCCATCGCCCGCCAGACCAATTCCATCGCCTGGCAGAATGTGATTTTCGCCTTGGCCATCAAGGCTTTGGTGATGGTTCTGGGTCTCTTCCACTACGCCAATATGTGGGCGGCGGTCTTTGCCGACACCGGTGTTGCCATGCTCTGCGTACTCAACGCTGTGCGCCTGCTGTATAAAAAGGAACACGCCTGATATTCTGCCCCCGGGGAAGATCCCCGGGGGCTTGTGCTTCCATGCACTTGACGGCAGAAGAAAAGATGATAAAATCAGTATAGATTGCAGTTTGGAAAAAGGAATGATGAAAACTTGCTGGAACTGAAGAATGTATCCTGGAAACTGGAAGAGGAAAACAAATGGATCCTGCGGGACATCAATTTGAAGGTGCAGAAGGGAGAACGGCTGGTGCTCACCGGTCCCAATGGCGGAGGCAAAACCACTCTGGCTCGAGTGATTGCCGGGCTGCGGGAAGGGGCAGAGGGGGAGATCTGGCTGGATGGCCAGCGCATTGACGGCCTGGACATCACCGGAAGAGCCCGGGCCGGGCTGGGCTATGCCTTTCAGCAGCCGGTGCGCTTCAAAGGCGTGACGGTGGAAGAACTGATGCAGATGGCAGCAGGGGAACAGTGCTCCCGGGAAGAGCTGTGCAATCTTCTGTCCCAGGTGGGGCTGTGCGCCCGGGATTATCTGGGAAGAGAAGTGGGAAATGGCCTTTCCGGCGGCGAGATCAAGCGGGTGGAAATCGCCACCGTGCTGGCCCGCAAGCCCCGGGCGGCGGTGTTTGACGAGCCGGAAGCCGGCATCGACCTGTGGAGTTTTGACAAGCTGATCCAGGTGTTCGGCGACCGGGACCGGTGGCCGGGAGCCCTGGTGCTCATCTCCCACCAGCGGCGGCTGATGGAGATCGCCGATACCATCGGCGTTGTTTGCCAGGGGAGACTGGCCGACATCGGGCCAAGAGAGCAGATACTTCCCCGGCTCTTTGGGGAAAAATCGGGGCAGTGCCCCTGGGATGGAGGAAATGACTGATGAAAGCCGTCACCGAAAAACTGTTGGAAGTGGTCTCTGATTTCAAAGGGAAGCTGTGGGAAAAATCCGCCTATTCCGTGCGGGAGGATGGAGGCTGCGCCGCCATTCACTCCACCCAGCACACCCATATCACCCCCAAACCCGATGGGGGCGGCCTGGACATCACGGTGGATGAGGGGACCCAGGGAGAGACGGCGTACATCCCGGCCTGCATCACCCACGGCGGCGTGGATGAAGTGGTTTATAACGATTTCCACATCGGTAAAAACGCCGATATCACCATTTACGCTGGCTGCGGTGTTCATGTGGAAGGGGAAGAGGGCAGTCGCCACAGCGGCATCCATCGCTTCTTCCTGGCCGAAGGAGCCAAAGTCCATTATATCGAAAAGCACGCCGGCGAGGGCCAGGGAGAAGGCAAGAAGGTGCTGGACCCCCAGACCTGGTTTGAACTGGGAGAAGGCTCCCTTCTGGAGATGGACACCACCCAGCTGGGAGGCGTGGACCGCACCTGCCGTATTACAAAAGGCAAAGTGGGCAAAGATGCCCGGCTGCTGGTGCGAGAGCGCTTGCTCACCGAAAAGGACCAGCAGGCCGACAGCCAGTTTGAAGTGGATCTGGAAGGAGAAAACAGCGGCTGCGATCTGGTCTCCCGGGCGGTGGCCAAAGATCACTCCCATCAGGACTTTTCCTCTCTCATCCGGGGCTTTGCCCCCTGCACCGGCCACACCGCCTGTGATGCGCTGCTCATGGGCCAGGGCACCGTGGACGCCGCGCCTCGTTTGGCAGCCCGGTGTGAAGATGCCTCTCTCATCCACGAAGCGGCCATCGGCAAGATCGCTGGGGAACAGCTGTGGAAGCTTCAGACCCTGGGCCTGACCCGGGAAGAGGCCGAGGAGCGGCTGGTGGCCGGATTTTTGAAATAGCGCCCCTTGTCAGAAGAGGGGATTTTGTGTAAAATGAAAGCAGTATTTTATAGATGAAAGGCGGCTGTGCCCATGAAGGACTATCGTTCTTATGAAACACCTCTCAATTCCCGCTATGCCAGCGAGGAGATGAAATACCTCTTTTCCTCCCAGTACAAGTTTTCCACCTGGCGGAAGCTGTGGATCGCCCTGGCCGAAAGCGAGCAGGAGCTGGGACTGCCCATCACCGATGAGCAGCTGAACGAAATGCGGGCCCATATTGATGATATTGATTTTGACAAGGCGGCGGAGTATGAAAAGAAGTTCCGCCACGATGTGATGGCCCATGTGCACACCTATGGGGAGTGCTGCCCCAAGGCCCGGGGAATCATCCACCTGGGAGCTACCTCCTGCTATGTGGGAGACAACACCGATGTGATCATCATGCGGGAGGGCCTGAAGATCCTCCTGTCCAAGCTGCTGGAAGTGCTTCGTTCCCTTTCGGCCTTTGCGGAGGAATACAAGGGAATGCCCACTCTGGCTTATACCCATTACCAGCCGGCCCAGCCCACCACTGTGGGCAAGCGGGCCACTTTGTGGGCCAACGACATCCTCATGGACATCGAGGAAGTGGAAAAGCTGATGGGCGAGCTGAAGCTGCTGGGCAGCAAGGGCACCACCGGTACCCAGGCCAGCTTCCTGGAGCTGTTCGACGGAGATTACAGCAAGGTGCGTCAGCTGGATGGGCTGATCGCCAAAAAAATGGGCTTTGAAAGCTGCGTGCCGGTGTCCGGCCAGACCTATACCCGGAAAGTGGACTTCAAGGTGCTCAGCGTACTGTCCTTGATCGCTCAGAGCGCCGCCAAGTTCAGCAACGATATGCGCCTTTTGCAGCATATGAAGGAAATGGAAGAGCCCTTTGAGAAGAACCAGATCGGCTCTTCTGCCATGGCCTATAAGCGCAACCCCATGCGCTGCGAGCGTATGGCTGCTCTGGCCCGGTATCTGATGATCGACTCTCTCAACCCGGCCATCACCGCCGCCACCCAGTGGTTTGAGCGCACTCTGGACGACAGCGCCAACAAACGCCTGAGCATTGCGGAGGCCTTCCTGTGCTGCGACGCCGTGCTCAACCTGTATGAGAATGTGTCCGCAGGGCTGGTGGTCTATCCCAAGATGATCGAAAAGCATCTGCGGGAAGAGCTGCCCTTCATGGCCACCGAGAATATCATGATGGATGCTGTCCGCCGGGGCGGCGACCGGCAGGAGCTGCACGAGCACATCCGGGAACATTCCATGGATGCCGCCCGTCAGGTGAAGCTGGAAGGCAAGAGCAACGACCTGCTGCACCGCATTGCTCAGGACCCCATCTTCGGAGTGACCGAGCAGGAGCTGGAGGGTATTCTCCAGCCGGAGAAATACATCGGCTGCGCGGCCATGCAGACCGAGGACTTCCTGCGTGAATGCGTCCAGCCGGTGCTGGATCGCCATGCGGATATCCATGCCGGTAAAGCCGAAATCAATGTATAACAATAACGCAAAAAAGCCCCCGCATCCGGGGGCCTTTTTATTATTCAGGTGATGGAAAAAGGAGGGAAAGCCATAGCGAAGAGGCTGTGTGCTCTGGCTTTGGCCACGGCGGTGATTCTGTTGGCCTGTGTACAAACCGGCCCGGCTCCAGGGGAGGGCGCGCCAGAAACAGGGCAGAAGCAGGAGTTGGAAGTGTTCGACCCGGCTTCCTACACCCGGGAGATGATGCTGGAGGACTATGACTTTTTCTGGACCACTTTGGAGGAAAACTGCGTTGCATTTGGCTTGATTGAGCAGGCCACAAGGATCGATCTGGAGCAGATCAAGCAGGAATACCAGCAGATGATTTCCAACTTGCGGGATGGGGATGCAAAGCAATTTGTGTAGATCAGGGTTGGTCCATTTTGCCAAAGGGAATGAGCTGTGTACTTTGGTGGGCACCCAGACGGGAGGAGCCAGCAGCACGATGACACCGACACCGCCTGCCAACATGACGGCGGCCATGCCCAATCGTGGGATGATGATGCGGTATGCCCCCCTTCTATTTTATCAATGAGGACGGCACCTGTTTGAATGTAGAGGGCACCCATCCGGATATTGAGATCGGCCCGGAGGAGACCCCTATGGAGCGGTGTTTGCAGGAGATTGCAAAATCGGGATGATCCATTGTCAAATATCAATATAGAAATAAAGCATCACAGAAGGAGGAACTTTTTATGGAAGCGAAAAACAGCATTTCTCTTGCCCGTCTTTGCTCCACTCTGGCGGCGGTACTGGATGTTCCCGCCCCGGAAAAGGCCGAGCCGCCGTTGGATTGGGCAGTGCAGCTGCTGAAGGAACAGGCTGGCGGCCCCATTCAGCGGGCGCTGATCTATAACCCTGATGCCGTGGCCCAGTGGCTCTTCCACAAAAACCGGCTGATGTTCCAGCCAGTGCTGGAGCAGACCCAGCTGGTGCTGCCTCTGCGGGCGGTGATGCCTTCGGTGACCCCGGTGTGCTTCGGCACCATGTACACCGGTGCCCAGCCGGAAGTCCATGGCATCCAGGCCTATGAAAAGCCGGTGATCGCCATCGATTCCCTGTTTGATGCTCTGGTTCGTGCAGGAAAGAAGGTGGCCCTGGTGGCGGTGGAAGGCTCCAGCATGGCCATAATCTATAACAATCGGCCCATCGATTATTTCTATCTGCCCTACGACAAAGAGGTGGAGGAAAAAGCCCTGGAGCTGATCGATAAGGATCAATACGATGTGATCGTGGCCTATACCCAGGAATATGACGATGTGATGCATCGCACCGGGGTGGATTCCCTGCTGTCCATGCAGGCCCTGAGCAATCAGATCGGCATTTTCCAGCGTCTGTGCCGTAAGGCCGCCGAAAGCTGGAAGGACAAGACCAGCCTTGTGGCATTCTGTCCGGACCATGGCGTCCACCAGCAGGAGGATGTCCACGGCAACCATGGCCTGGACATTCCGGAAGACCTGAACATCCAGCATTTCCTGGGCGTCCGCCGGGCGGTAAAATAAGAAGGTTGTATTCTGCCGGAGAGCTGCAAAAAAAGGCTCTCCGGCCTTTTTTCGGCACTTTGCAGAGGGGAGGCAAAAAAATATAGGGAAAGGGACAAAGAGGACAAAGGGGAGGCAGGAACTGACGGCCCCCGTCTGTGCAAACAGGACAAAAAAGGGTAAAGCGGAAGGAGTAAAATTTTAAAGGGGCAAGAGGGCTCTCCCGCCTTGACTTTCCTGCTGAGGGGATGCTATATTGGGTTGGAGGGGAAGGAAAAAATCCGCCCCGGGAAAAGGAGAAACCAATATGAAACAGACCATGGAAAAAACGGGAAACCCTATCATTGACGGCGTGATCTGGAAGCAGCTTTTGGCCTTCTTTTTCCCCATTTTGTTAGGCACCTTTTTTCAGCAGCTCTATAACACGGCTGACGCCATGATCGTGGGCAACTTTGTGGGTAAAGAGGCCTTGGCCGCCGTGGGCGGCACCACCAGTGTGCTCATCAATTTCTTCGTCAATCTGTTTGTGGGCATCTCTTCCGGCGCCACGGTGGTCATTGCCCAGGCCTATGGCGCACGCCGCTTTGACGATGTGAAAAAAGCAGTGCACACCTCCATGGCTTTGGTGCTGTGGGTAGGGGCTGCCATTATGCTGCTGGGACTGGGGCTTTCCCATTGGGCCCTCAGCGCCATGGGCACCCCTGTGGATATCATGGACTATGCCCAGCTCTATCTGCGGATCTATTTTGTGGGCACCATCCCCAGTTTTGCGTATAATATCGGCTCGGGTATCCTCCGGGCCATGGGCGACACCCGCCGCCCCCTATATTTTCTTATCATCGCCTGCCTGACCAACATTGTGCTGGACCTTTTGTTTGTGGTAGTGCTGGGCTGGGGCGTGGCCGGTGTGGGCATCGCCACCGTTACCTCTCAGGTAGTGGCCGCCACTCTGATCCTTGCGGCTCTGCGGAAGAAAGGGGCGGTATATGAGCTGAATCTGAAACAGGTGCGTTTCACCTCCCGGCTGCTGCGGGATATCGTGAAAATCGGTCTGCCCGCCGGTATTCAGTCGGATATGTACTCCATCTCCAACATTCTCATCCAGGCCAGCGTCAACTCCTTCGGCACCAACACCATTGCCGCCTGGACGGCCCAGGGCAAGGTGGACAGCTTCTTCTGGATGGTGCTGGGCGCTTATGGCGTGTCCATCACCACCTTTGTGGGCCAGAACTTCGGGGCCCAGCAATATCATCGGGTGCGCAAAAGCATCTGGGTGTGCATGGGCATGGCCGCTTTGACCACTATTTTGTTTAGCGTACTCTTCTATTTTGCCGCATCCCCCCTCATTGGCCTGTTCAGCACCGATCAGGCGGTTCTGGCCGAAGGGGTGGACATCATGCGGTTTCTGGCCCCTTGGTATATCGCTTTTGTGTGCATCGAAATTTTCTCCGGTGCCATCCGGGGCACTGGAGATTCCCTCATTCCCATGCTCATCACCACCAGCGGCGTTTGTGTGCTTCGGGTGGTCTGGATTTATGCCGTTCTGCCCCTGAACCATACTTTCCACAACCTGGTGCTCAGCTATCCGGTGAGCTGGATCCTCACCTCCATCCTCTTTTTGATCTACTATTTCCAGGGAGGATGGATGCGCCGGAGAATCAAGAAAATGGGATTTTCACCGGAAGAAAAATCTTCAAAAGCCATATAAAGCAGTGAAAGGGGAAGGGAAACATGACACAGATGGAACAAATCGGCGCATTTTTGGAAGGACACCGTCCGGCCATGCTGGAGCTTTGGAAAGAGCTTGTCAACATGGAGAGCTATGTGGGCGAGCCGGAGAATGTGGAAAAGGTGCTCTGGCGTCTCAAAGAGGAATTTGAAAAAGAAGGCTTTTCCTGCCGCGTCCAGGATGTGGGCGGTGGTTGGGCCGGTACCCTGGTGGGGATCTGGGGCGAGGAAAACGGAGGCAAACCCATTTTGTTTTCCGGCCATCTGGACACCGTGTTCCCCAAAGGCAGCTGGGGAGAAAATCCTTTCCGCATCGAGGGGGACAAGGCCTTTGGGCCGGGTGCTCTGGACATGAAGGGGGGCGCAGTGATCTCTCTTTATGCCATCAAAGCTCTGAAGCACCTGGGTTATCAAGAGAGCCCCATCAAGATCATCTTCTCCGGCAACGAGGAAAAGGGGCACCAGGGTTCCACCGGGGCCGAAGTCTTTTTGCAGGAAGGCAAGGACTGTCTCTTTGCCTTCAATATGGAGACCGGCCTGATGGACGGCTGTCTGTGCGTGGGCCGCAAGGGCCATCTGGGCTGCCGTGTGACGGTGGAAGGGGTGGAATCCCATGCGGGCAACGACTTTGAGTCGGGCCGCAGCGCCATTGAGGAGGCCGCTCACAAGGTGCTGGCTATCCAGGCCCTCACCGATCTGGAGGAAGGCACCACAGTGAATGTGGGCGTCATCCAGGGCGGCACGGTGCCCAATGCTGTGGCGGGAAGCTGCCAGATGGATGTGGATATCCGGGTTTTGCAGGAAGTGGGACGGCAGCGGGTCAAAGCAGCCATTCCCCAGATCGTGGAACACTGCCAGGTGGAGGGCACCCGGGGCCATGTGGTCTTTGAAAAGGACGCCCCCATCTATGAAACCGATGAGAAGGTGGAAAAGTTCTATTCCTATGTCTGCCGGGTAGCAGAGCAGGAGGGCTTTCCGGTGCCTGGCCGGAAGGTGCTGGGCGGATTTTCCGATGCCGCCTATATCTCCCTGGCGGGCACACCGGTGATCTGCTCCTTTGGCGTGCAGGGAGAATGGAACCACACCAAACGGGAATATGCCTCTGTGCCCTCTCTCACGCAGCGGGCCAGGCTGATCTGCGCCGTAGTGCTCCACCAGAAGGAGTTTTAAAAACTCGAAAAAGTGGCTTCTGCCACTTTTTCGATATATTAGGCCCAGGACAACTATTGTCCTGGGCCTGTTTTATTGGGTACGGGGGTGGTCAAATCTTCAATATGGAGGAGTCCTTGTTTTGCTCTTCCATAAGCATATTGAAGGAAGCGGAAGGTGTTTCCGGTGGTATCTTCGCAATAGGTAATGAAAAAACCACAATGTTTTATCATATATCGATTGGCCCGAGGAATTGCCAAGATTTTAGGGATATGCTCCAGTTCAAATGGATAAATGCTGTCATCAAAGTCGGGAGGAAGAGTGAATGGTCGTTCTGCGGGATGATAAGGAAGTAACACACTTAAAGTAATGAACGGATAGGCTTTTTTTAACTCTGATACGGCCCGGGCTGCCATCCGGTCAAAATGTCCATAATGTCCCACCACAAAAGAGGTTATGTTGAATTCACGAATGTGTTGTTCTATGGCGGCAGACAAGATGGGGAATACACTCTCAGGCGAATTGTGATTACCTAAGAAGAAGCAGGTGCTTTCTGACAACATCAGTACATCATCTCACTTTATTTTAATATAAAGTGATGTCACTTAAATGTCAAGTGAATGTATAAAAAGTACAGAGGTTGCTATATCATAAAGGAGGTGATATCAAGATGTGGGAAGGGGAGCGTTATGACCAACAAGCGAGTATTTACCTTGCGTTTATCCGATGAAGTTTTTGATAAAATCGGATATCTGGCTACAAGGGAGCATCGCTCCATGACCAATTATATCGAGTTTGTTCTGATTCAACATTTACAGCAGGTAGAGCGGGAAAAGGGCCCGATTTCTCTGGATGAAAAAGAAGAATAACAAAAACCCCGGCCAATTGAAGTGACCCCAAAAAGTTAGACAATATTCTGAAGTAAAAATTGTTCAAGCAGCCGAAAGGGCTTGCTGTCTGTGAATTGCAGGCGGCAAGCCCTTTAGCTTTGCCTTAATCCTGCGGTTGTTGTAGTAGTCCAGATACTCAATGAGCTCCTGTTTGAAGTGCTCCATGGACTGAAATTCCTGCAGATACAATAGCTCACTTTTGAGCAGCCCAAAGAAGTTTTCTATCACAGCATTGTCCAGACAGTT
>NZ_JAHLPO010000009.1:0-111810 GCF_018917925.1 Intestinimonas sp. MSJ-38
TTTGGATGGCTGTGGGGGCGTCTGGACTGGCAGGCCAGGGATGCCACACTTCCATCCCAGCGCTGCTTCCAGAAATAGATATACGACCGGCTCTTGTTGTACTTCCGGCTGGCGCGGCTCACGCCGTATTTCTCTGTGTACTTCATTAGTGATTGCCGATAGGCCATGTCTTGTGTTATATTTTTACTCATGAGGGATATGGTCTCCTTTCGGGCTGGTTTGGTGTGGTAACTTAACTATAACCCATGAGACCATATCCTTCATAGCTTTTTATTCACTCGTCCAAGATGTATTGTAGCCCTACACTTCTGTAATAAAATCGTGATTTAAGATTTATAAGGGCAACTTTCTCTTTCAATTATTTATTGGGTATAAATGTAAAATATCAAGATAATACCAAGAGCTCTTACTAATCAGATTATGAGCTATCGTATAAAGTGAGGTACATTTATATGAAAGATTGACTTGACAAAACAATGAACTCGTGATAATGTCAAATCACTTCAATAAAATAAAGAGTCATAAATTGAAAAACAGACAAAACTGCATTTGCTGAATTTTGGTAGATGCAAGTTGAAAACGGGGTGAGATTGAATTGGATAGTAGCTACACAGTGGGCAAAACACCAATCAACTGGAAGGGGAATATGGCCCAGACAGTCACATTTATTGTGACGGACGACTGCAATCTGCGATGCAAATATTGCTATATCACCCACAAATCGCCGGAAAAACGAATGAACTTTGAAACGGCGAAAAAATTTGTGGACTATATGCTGACCGCAGATATCCATTACGCTGATGCGGTGATTCTGGACTTCATCGGCGGAGAACCGATGCTGGAAGCTGAATTGATTAGCCAGATTTGCGATTATTTCAAGATTCGGGCTTATGAGCTGAATCATCCATGGTATTGGAACTATCGCATCAGCATTTGTACCAACGGCGTCAATTACACCAGTGAGCCAGTGCAGTCCTTGATTAATATGTGAAATAATTATGGAGATAAAGGGCGATGAAACTAAGCAAGAAAATACGCCTGATTGGCTTGAGCGCGGCTTTGGTGCTGCTGATTGCCATCGGCATCGGCGGAGGAATTTGGTTCTTCAGCCGGGATACCGAAGAAGCGCCGGGGCCGGAGCTTTCCGGTGTGGAGCGGGCAGGACTCATTCAGGAAGGGGAGATTTATCAGGAGGAACTGATATGGGAGAGACCAGCACAAGGTATCCCGAATGTCAACCGTTACAAAGAGGAAGCGTATCTGTTTGGGGGAGATAAGGAAGAAATTCGTTTGGAAAATCTCCTAACAGGAGAGACAGAAGCAGAAATTCCGACAGAGTGGGTTGCAGATGGGGATTGTGTTGCAGCGGCGTTAAACGAGCAAAAGGATATCAGCATCTTAATAAAAAACGCCAACCAGCAGACAGAAATCAAGATTTATCCTAACGATTCAGCGAAAGAAGGACAGACATTTTTCATTAACGATATGGAAGCTTATTTGCAAAAAATGTCCTTGGATAAGCAGTATATTTATCTAAATGCCTCTTTTGGCTCTTCTGTCGTTTTGCGGGTTTATGATTGGGAAGGAAAACTTTGCCGGCAGATTGAGCGGGTGGCAGCATTTGCTTTGGCTTCGGAAGGAAGCTTTTATGTGGTCGACGAATCTTACAAATTATCCCTCTATGATATGTCGCAAACAGAGCCGGTCTTCCAGCAGGATATCAATTTGTATATACCAAATGGATGTTGGACAGTGGCCTTTGAGCCCCAGCAAAATCTTGTCTATGTAGGGACGCAGGATAAAATTCAGATATTCGATGGAAAGACCGGGGATTTTATTAAAACGGCGTTGGATATGCAAAAAAGCGCTCCCGGCATCGGAAATCGTTATCAAGATATGTGGGTGGATCCTCAACAGAATATCTATTGCGCAGCTCCAGACCATTGGGGCGGCCGGCAGCAAGTAAAAATCCAGCTGTTTCGCTACCATATTGTTGAGGATTTTCGCAAAGATATGCCTTATACGCTGACAGTGACATCGCCTTACCCCACGACTTATATGGCCAGCCTGATTCAAAAATTTGAACAGAACAACCCAGACCAGCGTGTTCATTATGACTGCGCTTATCTCAGCGAACGCGAATTTCTGGATCATGCGGATCAGGATGGTTATTTTGAACGGTTTTCGGCACAAATATTGGCGGGTGATGTGGGAGACATTGTAATGACTGGGGGAGAATGGATCGATGTATATCAGTATTTTGCGAATACAGATCTATTTGAAGATATGAGTTCTTGGCTAAAAGAGATTGATTGCTATCAGGAGCTGGACCCGGTTTTGCTGAAGGCCATTACAATTGATGAGGCTGTGAAGGGGCTCCCTTTGGCAACGACCTATTATTATGCTTTGGTGGATGAAGACCTATGCCGCCAGTTGAATATTGATCTGGATTGGCAAAGCGCAACCTGGAGCGATGTACTGGGCCTGCTGGATCAATTGGAAGGCACAGATTACTATTTATTTGAGGTTTATGGAAACACGGAACGGGCCTTTGTGCGGATGCTGATCAGCAATATGCCGGATCTGATCGATCGAAAAGATCAGAGCTACGACCTGCGGCAGCAGTGGTTTTTGGATTTGATCCAGCAATGGAAAGCGGCGGAAGAACACCCTAATTTCGCCAAGAGAAACTCAAGCCAATTGCAAACGGGAAAGGGCTTAATCTCTATCGATGGAATCGCAAAAGCACATATGGAAGTGGACGGAGTATCATCTGTTTGGATGACACAGCAGGAAACAGGGCATAAAATTTCCATTTGTCCCTTGTTTTGTGGAGAAAAGGCGTCCAATCGCACAGCTTTAGGAGAGGAAATGTATTCTATCTATACAGGCTCCGAAAATCGGGAAAAAGCATGGGAACTTTTGCGTTTGGGGATGACCGAAGAAATGCAGAGCAGCAATCAGCTGAACCATTGTGGACCTATCAACCAAAAGGCAAGAGAAAAGCGGATTGATACTGCTATATTTTGGAATATAGAAAAGAATAGCTTGGTTGAACGGTTTTATCAGCAGTTCCAACCGATTTATGAAAATGTGGACACTCTCTACGATATGAGTAAAATCAAAGAAAATCTGTATAAGACCCTGTGGGGGTATGTGCAGAAGGGTTCCAAGGTATCTTTGGAGGAGGTTTTGGCCAAAGCCGAGCAGCAGCTGATGGTGCAGCTTTATGAATAGGCTTTTGTATGTCATACAAAAGCAAAATTAGTTCGAAGGTGGTTCTCAATCCATTGCGTGAAGTTGGATGTGGTTGTGGTGCAACTTGTACAAATGCTTGTGTTCATGGATGCGGTATGTCTTGTAAAAGCACTTGTGCAAACGCTTGTGGAAACACTTGTTCTCAAATTTGCGAAGTGGGAGGCGGAATGTCCCACATTGTTCCAGAGGGAAAGCTGGAATAGAGCGGCAAATATGGGGAGCGTGACAGCTCCCCATATTTTTGTGAAGGGACAGAAGGTATGGGAAAAAAAGAAAGAAAACAGGAAAATGAGACCTTGCGGCAAATATTTCGGGTCTATTTATGGCCGCAAAAAGGCAGATTAGCAGTGATTACACTGTTGATTTTGTTGGGAGTGCTATTGGGTAATCTTTCCCCTTATTTATATGGGAAAATGGTGGATGCCATCAATGCAGGGGATTTAAAAAAACTGGCAGCGCTAATTGGAGGCTATTGCGCTGTCACATTAACCACTTTAGGGATGAGCCTTTTGGAAAAGTACTTAGGGGAAATCTGTAGTTTTAAGATGGTTCATTCTATGAAACAAACGCTGTTTGAAAAAGTTGTCTATGCTAAAACACAGGCGTATCAGCAGTTTTCTTTGGGAGAATATCTGTCTCGTTTGAACGGAGATGCAGAAAGTGTAATTGATTTTTTCATCAATCTAATTACTAATATTGGACAGATAACGATGAATTTAGCGGTTTCTCTGGGTTTCATTTTGGGAATTTCCTTACGGCTTTCTTCCGTAGCGATTTTTTACTTGCCGGCTTCGTTTTTGGTATCCCATTTGGCACGAAAATATTATAAGAAATTAGCAAAGAAGCAGAGAGAAACAGAAGATAAGCAGTATGGCTTTCTGGCGGAAATCTTGGCGAATCATTTAGGCGTAAAAGCTTTTCAGATGGAGCGAAAAGCAATGGTAAAATATCAATCCATTGTAGAAGAAAAGTACAGCCTGGTGAAACGCTCTGTCAGGCTGGGCAATGTTGTAACTATATTAACTTCCACAGTGCAGTTGATTTCTTCGATGTATATTATCTATATGTCTGCTTTGCTTATTAAAAATGGAACGCTGACCTTAGGGATCATGGTTTCCTTTAATACTTACATCAATGTCATGTTTACTTCGGTCAGCCAGATTTGGAATTTTCATATTAATCAGCAAACTATGCTGGCTGTAGCTGGGCGCATTGCGGCTTTATTAGATATGGAAACAGAAGAGCAACAACAAGGAAGAATATTATCCGACGGAGCAATGGGTTTACGAGCCAAAGGTGTATCGTTTTGTTATCCTGATGGAGAAAAACTGACTTTGCAAGGAGTAGAGTTTGAGATTTCCAGCCCAGGACTTTACGGAATTGTAGGTAAAAATGGGTGTGGAAAAAGTACACTGGCAAAATTATTGGTGGGGTTTTATCAATCAGATGGAATTTTAGAGCTGGCCAAACATCCGGTGAAAGAATACTCTTTAGAAAGCCTACGGCAAGCGATTACTTATATTCAGCGGGATGATTTTTTTCTTCGCGATACCATTCAGAATAATCTATTGTTGGCTAATCCACATGCTGGATGGAAAGAAATCGAGGCCGTTTGTCGTCAGGCCGGAGCACATGATTTTATTATGGCATTGCCGGAAGGCTATTTTACGATTATTGGGGAAGGTGGTTCCACACTATCTAGCGGACAAAAACAGAAGCTGAGTTTGGCTAGAGCATTGTTGAGAGATTCATCGGTTTTGATATTAGATGAAATTACAGCTAATTTAGATGGTGCAGCTGAGCATCAGGTATTAAAAGTGCTTGCGGAACAGAGTCATCAGAAGATCATTTTAGTAATTAGTCATAAGGCAAGTGTTACAGCAGTATGTGACCAGGTTTTTGTATTAGATCAAGGTAAAGTGATAGATAGCGGAAAACATGAACAATTGTTGGAACGCTGCACGGTTTATCAAGAGATTTTCCGACAGCGGTTCGATGTATGACAGATAAAATAGGCTTGTGTGAGCGTATATCAGCTTAATTGAGAGGGAGTGAAAAAGATGAAACGAGGAGGCAGGATTGGGCTGCTGTATGTGCTGCCGGGGCTGGCGGGGCTTTGCGTATTTTATATCGCGCCGTTTTTCTATAGCTTGCGGTATATTTTTACCCGCGGGGTGAGCCAGGTGGAGTTTGTGGGGCTGGCCAATTTCCGGGATTTGTTCCGGAACCCGGCCTTTGGGCTGGCCATGAAAAACACGGTGATTTTCACCGGCATTTCCGTGCCGCTGCTGGTGTTGGCGGCGCTGCTGCTGGCGGCGGCCCTACAGCGGCGGGACAGCAAATTCCTGCGCTGGACGATGCTGGCCCCTATGATTATCCCGGTGGCCTCGGCGCTGCTGGGGTGGAGCGCCATCCTGGGCCAGGACGGGCTGCTGGGCAGGCTGATCCAGGTACTGGGGGGCCAAGGGGCCAATTATCTGGCGGAGCCCTGGGCCCGGTGGTCCCTGATGCTGATGTTCTTCGTGAAAAACCTGGGGTACATGACAGTGATTTTAGGCGGGGCGTTGGCCAGTATCCCCAAGGAATACCGGGAAGCCTATTCCCTGGATTCCAATTCCCTGTGGGGCTATACATTCCGCATTGCGGCGCCCATCATCTCGCCGGTGATTTTCTTCGTGGCGGTGCTGTCTTTGGTGAACAGCTTCCAGATTTTCCGGGAGGTCTATGGGCTTTATGGGGATTATCCGCCCAACAGCCTGTATATGCTCCAGACCTTTATGAACAACAATTTCGCCAAGCTGAATTACAGCCGGCTTTGCACAGCGTCTTTCACTGTCAGCATGGCCATCGCCCTGGCGGTTTCCGTCTACCTGTGGTTCCAGCGTCAGGCGGCAAAGGAGGAAAGCGGGCTATGAGGAAAAAGCTGCTGCTGTGGGCGGTGGGGGGCCTTTGCCTGCTGCCGCTGCTGATGGTGCTGAGGGGGTCCTTATTCTGGGAAGGGGGCCTGAGCCTGCGGCAATATGGGGTGATCCTGCTGCAAACGCCCCGGTTTATGCGGGGCTTCTGGAACTCTGTCTGTTATACCGGGCTGATCCTGCTGGTCAATGTGCCGCTGAGCCTGCTGGCGGCCTATGGGTTTACCCGGTTCCGGTTCCGGGGCAGGACGCCGCTGTTCTGGCTGTATATCGTGATGATCCTGCTGCCCTTTCAAGCAACAGTGGTGCCCCAGTACATGGTACTCAAGGCCCTGGGCCTGCTGGATACGGTGTGGGCCGTGCTGCTGCCCAATTTTTTTGCCACCTTTGGCACTTTCCTGATGGTCCAGTATTTGCAGAATTTTGATCAATCCCTGTATGAGGCGGCGGAAATAGACGGCATGGGCACCTTCCGGATGCTGACAGGGCTGGTTTTGCCGGTGTGCAGGCCGCTGGTGTCCGCCATGGCCATGATTTCTTTCCTGAATTACTGGTCTCTCATGGAGCAGCCCATGATGTTTCTGAAAAATGCCGCCCAGCAGCCGCTGTCCGTGGCGCTGAATGGGGCGGTGTTTGGCCAGGCTTCCTATGGAGCCGGGGTGGTTTTCAGCCTGCTGCCCCTGCTGATTTATTTCTATGCCTATGAGGATTTGCAGACAGGTATGGGCCTTTCCTCGGGCCATGGTATGCAAAAGCCGGGAGAGCAGAAAGAAAAGCCAAAGAAGAAAAAAGCGGGTAAACGGCTGCTGTGGTTCGGCCTGTTCATGGTGGCCTGCACCCTGCTGACCCAGAAGATATCCAATATCATGACGCCTCAGGTTTCTGTGTATTCTGTCAGCCGTCCGGCCCCGGTATTAGATAAATACCCTATGGTGGTGCCTCTTGCCTGCGTCACCCAGGGCCGGGACGGCCCTCAGCTGCTGAAAATCGCCCCCTCCACCTATGACGGGACCAGCTGGCAGGCGGTCAGCGTCAGTGTGGAGGTGGAGCAGGAAGAAGGGGCTTATTGCGCGGTGACGGTGCTGGGTGTGCTGGAGCCGGGCAGCCGGGTGATCTGCCACAGCACCAAGCCGGTGGCGGAAGGGGATCTGGTGCAGGTGATGGGGGAGGCATTTTATGAAGAGGAAAACTAAGCTGATCTTGGGGTTGGCGGTGTGCCTGCTGGCGCTGTTCACGATTCATGGTGTTTTGCTTTGGCGCTTTGGCAAACAGCCGCCCCGGCTGGAAATTCTGAATCCCCTGCCCCGGCAGGCTTTGGACCGGCTGGCCCCCTATCACCCGCAGAACCAGCAGGGAATCTGGGCGATAGAGGGAGAAGGGCTGTTTTGGCAGCAGGAGGTTTCGGATATCCTGGCCGGGGCCGGGGTGGAAGGGATTTTGCTCAATGACCGGACCCAGGCTTGGAAGCTGGCCCGGCAGAGCGGGACCTTGCCCCTGTTTTGTTTCAGCCTGATGGGCCTGGCGCTGCTGGCCCGCTGGCTGGTTCGGGATATGAGGCAGGCCGCCTTTTGGTGGAAACAGCGGCTGGAGGAAGCCTATCCCAAGGGGATTTTCGCAATCTGGGGGGAGAAAATCCTGTCCCGCTGCCTCCGGTGGGCGCTGGCCCTGCTGGCAATGGGGCTGCTGGCCCTTTGGGTGGCGGGCTGCCGGTTCCAGGTGCCCAGCCAGCTGACACCGCCAGATTATATTCTGAATCTTTCATTTTATCGCAATCTAAACCTGACACAGGTATCCGACTCGGCCTATGAGCAGCTGTGCCGCCGGGTGCTGCCCGCCTGCTATGGGCTGACGGCGGCGGAAACGGCGCTGGGGCTGGCTCTGGCCATTTTGCAGGCGGGAAAAGGCAGGGAAAGGGGAGGAAAAGAATGGCCAATGTGAAAATGGAAGGGCTGGGCAAAATCTATCCCAATGGGGTGGAGGCGGTGCGGGATTTCAGCCTGGAAATCCCGCACCGGCAGTTTGTGGTGCTGGCAGGCCCCTCGGGCTGCGGCAAGAGCACCATGCTGCGCATGATTGCCGGGCTGGAATCCATCACCAGCGGCAGGCTGTTGATAGACGGCAAAGAGGTCAATCAGCTGCGGCCCAAGGTTCGGGATATTGCCATGGTGTTCCAGAATTATGCCCTGTACCCCCACATGACGATTTACAAAAACATGGAGATTGGGCTGCGGATGCGCCAGGTGGACCCTAAGGAGATCCGCCGGAAAATCCAGCGCACCGCCCGGATGCTGGATATCGAGCAGCTGCTGGACCGGAAGCCGGGCAAGCTTTCCGGCGGCCAGCAGCAGCGGGCAGCCCTGGGCCGGGCCATTGTCCGGGACCCCAGCGTCTTTCTGATGGATGAGCCCCTTTCTAATTTGGACGCCAAATTGCGCAACCAGATGCGGTTCCGGATCATTGAGCTGCACAAGGAGCTGAAAGCCACCTTTGTCTATGTGACCCATGACCAGACTGAGGCCATGACCATGGCGGACCGGATTGTGGTGATGGACCAGGGCCTGATCCAGCAGGCGGATACCCCGCGGAATCTATATGACAGACCCCGGAATCTGTTTACTGCCGGGTTTATCGGCACACCCCAGATGAACTTTTTCGACTGCCGGCTGGAAAAAACGAAAGACGGCTGGCTGACTCGGTGGGCAGGGGGGCAGGTGCCGCTGCCGGGAAGCCGCTTTGCGCCGGAAGAGCTGAACCAATACCTGGATAGGCCGATGGTGCTGGGAGCGCGCTGCGAGGATATCAAAATAGGCCGGGGGGACAGCCTGGCCCGGCTGGAGCTGGAGGAAAACATCGGCAGCGACTGCTATCTGCATTTGCAGGCCGCCGGTCAGCCCTTCGTCACCAAAATCTCCGCCCAACAGCCCATCCCGGACCCGGAACACCTGACTTTCTCTTTGGACCAGGAAAAGATACACCTGTTTGATAAAGAAAGCGGCATGGCGGTGAAGATAAAATAAAGGCATACAAAACCCAAGCTGGGTAAAAAATTCGCCTGGCTTGGGTTGGTCAGGTCAGCACATGAGGACAGAATTGTCGTCAGGGAGAGCCTCTACTACCTGGATGTGGCGGCGAATCTCCTAGTTGAACTGCTCAACAACATTGTTAGTGAGAATATAAGTCTGGTGTTCATCAAGGAAGCCGCCAAGGAAAAGTTTCAGATGGTGGTCCGGTTAAAGAGATAGTTGAATATGTCAATAAGGCATCTCAAAAAATTTCTCAAAGCCTACAATAAAACTCATTTTTACATTTGCACCTTCTAGGAAAAATATACTGGACAGTGAGTTCGTCACTGCCCAGTACATTATTAGAATTCTGGCACTCCGTACCCTAAAATTTCACTATTTCCAGCGAGATATTGGCGTCTGCGGCAACTATCGCTGGAATTGCCTTCAATGGTATAGACTATACCGTTTTCAACTTTTTCAACAATGCCCACATGATCAGGATGGCCATATTGACCGTTGGAAATCCAATCAAAAAAGATAATGTCCCCTGGACGCGGTGTATAACTGTTATCATGCCACTGACCATGATCTTGAAACCACTGCATTCCTAAAGCACAGCTGGCGAACTTAGGGATCATTCCTGCTTCCAGATAGCCGCATTCATGAGCGCACCAACTGACAAAGCAGGCACACCATTCCACATGGGAGCTGAAACCATACCAGGACCAATAAGGCTGTCCGCCCACATTGCCCAACTGAGACAGAGCGACCATGACAATATTGCCATCTCCTGTACTGTTGACCATGCCATAAAGCACGGTATTCCACAAGCTGCTGTTTTCCTCTGCCAGCAACTCTGTCAACTGTTGAAGCTGGCCGGCGTCAAATCCATATTCCATTGCCATTTCGTTGGCAGTTTTGTGGCTGATCGTAATAATCAGCGTAGTTTCTGTGACCCCTACTTCTTCGGTCACAATATTTCCCTCATCATCCTCGGTTTCCACAGTTTCTGTGGTGGTATGTGTTTCTGTATGGCTGCTGATTTGATTCATCTGCCAAAAAACTTCCTTGAGCAATTCCTTTTTGCTGTCATCCATTGTGGCAATCTCTTGGGCGTTGCTAATATCTGTTGTGGTTTTTACCGCATAGATAGCCAAAACTTCCGGCCAATCAGCCTGCGAACCTGATATCTCTAAAACATCATAAGATACAGCTTCTTTTATTTCCTCAATTCTTTGCTGATACTCCTGGTTGATCTCCTGTACTGCGGTCTGCATTGTCTGGCCTGTGCCACTGTCATAACCAGAAAAAAAGATGCCAAAAGAAGATGATGTGAGCAAGCCAATCAAGCAAATGATGAGAATCAGCGATATTACCACCCAGCCTCCGGCGATCATTGCATGAATGAAAGCCCTTTGGGTGGCGAAGATGGTTTTTAGAGCTGCTGCTGTGAGATCACCTACAGACTTTACTTTTTCAATAGCTGCTTTTGTGGCTGCTTTTTTCATCTGCAGCTTTTCTGATAGTGTTATTTTTAAGTTTGATACCGGAATTTTTGGTATCTGCATTGTATGTGGAAATGCCTTAGCCGCCCGCTCCGCCGCTTTCGCAGCCTCCTTCGTGGTCTTAACCGTCGTTTTCGCTGTCCGCTCTGCGGTCTTGATGGATTTCTTAGCCGTTTTTGCGGCAGCTCGCTGGGTTGTCTTGACAGACTTCTTACCGGCTGACTTAACTGATTCTTTTACCCGTTTGTCCGTCTGCTCCACAATGCGGTGAGATCTGCTCCCAGCGTATCGAGAGCGCATTATGGGATTCTCCTGTCCTAACGGGCTTTCATAGGGTGCCTCCGCCCTCTTCTGGGAGCCGAGCTTCTGCTTTGTCCGAATCGTCTGCTCGGCTCTCTTTCTCCCCTGTTCATATACACGCTTAGGTGGCTCCTCCTGCCTGCCTGAGCGCTGCTTAACAGTCTCACGCTTAGAAGATGGCGAATGATATTCGCTGCTCTTAGTGCCGCCTGTTGGGTCAGATGGTGAATGGGTCTCTGTCTGAGCTGCCTGCTCAATCTGGGATTCACGAGTTTTTATTCCCTTTCCCTTTTTCGATTGTTCAGCTCTTACCGCTTTGAAGTTCTGAACAGCCTGCTTTGCACCGGTAACATCCTCCTTCACATGAGAAAAGCTGTTCCTGCCGATCTTCTGAATTTGATGCCCCGCCTCATGCGTCACAGTCTCAGCTCCGCCCTCAATGCGGGAGGCGGCATATTCCTCCACGCTGCCCTCTGTGGGATTCGTGGAGGTTTCCGCTTTCTCTTTGGTCTGGATATATGCCCTCCGCATACGGTCGGAAGCTATCGCCGCTCGGTCAAGCTGCTTTATCGTGCCCTTTATGGCGTCTTTGGTCTTGATTTTCCCCATTGAAGCCCTCCTTTCTCATTGATGGACAAAACAAAGGCGAGGGTTATGCCCCCTCACCCGGCTTTGTTGTCATCAATTTATAGAGCTTGGTGTTTCTGGGGAACTTGTTTGCAAATGGCACCAACGAACTTCCCACCTTGATAAGCCCATGACCGGCTTCCACATTGGTGATATAACTCATCTGGAGGTCGGAGATATTCAGCAGCTTTGCCAGCTCCAGCCTGTCCGTAGAAGCCTGATTGAGCATGATGATAAACTCGGAGTTGGCAAGCATTGTCCTCGCCGTATGACTCTGGAGCAGATCGTCCACATTCTGCGTGATGCCGGTAGCATAAGCGCCGTACTTTCTCACACGCTTCCAGAGCGTGAACAGGAAGTTGGCACTGTACTCATGCTGGAACAGCAGATAAATCTCGTCGATGAAGATATAGGTGTTCTTGCCTTTCGCCCTGTTCTGGGTGATGCGATTCAGGATAGAGTCCAGCACCACCAGCATACCGATGGGCATGAGCTGTTTGCCCAGGTCAAGAATGTCATAGCAGATCAGCCGGTTGTCGGTGTCCACATTGGTCTCCTTCGCAAAGGTGTTCAGGGAGCCGTTGGTGAACAGCTCAATGGCAAGGGCAATCTCCTGTGCCTCTGGCTCCTCCTGCTTGAGAAGCTCCTGCCGGAAATCCTGCAAGGTAGGAACCGCACCTTCATAGTTGTTCTGCTGATAGCTGCGGTACACAGAAGCGGTGCATCGGTCGATGATGGATTTCTGCTTTGCACCCAGATTGGAGCCGCCGATAAGCTGCTCACACAGCGACATGATGAACTCGGATTTCAGAATAACGGGGTTTGCTCCGTCGCCGTAGTCCTTGTTCATGTCCATTGCGTTGATGTGGCTGGGAGAAGTAGCAGAGATGTTGATGATCTCGCCGCCCATAGCATTTACAAGGGGCGAATACTCCCGCTCAGGGTCGATAATGATAATGTCTGCATTACTGGCAAGCACCTGATTGATGATCTCCCCCTTTGCGGCAAAGGACTTGCCGCCACCGGAAACGCCCAAGATAAAGGCGTTTCCGTTCAAGAGCTGCTTACGGTCTGCAATAATCATGTTCTTGCTGATGACATTCTGACCGTAGTAGATGCCGTTCTCATGGTAAATGTCCTGCACTCGAAACGGGATAAACACCGCAAGGCTCTCGGTTGTCAGCGTTCTGAAAGCATCCACCTTGCGGACGCCAAACGGCATAACCGTATTCAACCCGTCCATCTGCTGAAACTTCAAGACACCAAACTGACACAGGTGCTTTCTGGCGGTAGTCAACAACGCCTCGGTGTCATTGTCGAGCTGCTCTTTTGTCTCTGCGGTGTGTACCATCGTCAGAACGGCAAACATCATGCGCTGGTCTCTGGTAGTCAGATCGTCCAGAAACTCCTTCATCTCACGCTTCTGCTGCTCCATGTCGTAAGGGACGGTGGCGGAGAAGTTGTTGTTCTGATTCTGCTTGCGCTGCCAGTTGGTAATATTCGTCTCGACACCAAGCAGACGGTTCTCCGCCTCCTTAACCGCTTCATCGGTGGGAACCGGCACAACATCAATGCTCATCATCAGGTTACGGTTCATATCCGTCAGTTCCGCCACCATGCTGTCCTTGATATAGGACGCATACTCACGAAGAAACAGCACTCTGCCATACCGGTCTCCCAATTTGAAGTAGTCCTTCTCGAACTCCATCGTGTCAGGGCAGATAAAGTCCTTAAAGCTGTGTCCTTTTTTACGGGTTTTTTTATATCAAACCGGAAAGAGGTTTCCTCACCCACTCGATAGAAGTCATGGAAAATGCGGAGCCTCTCTTCTGTCTCCAGCTCAATGCACTTACTCCCAAGCCGCCCAAAATGAGCAATCAGATCCGCACCTACTCGTGCAAAATAGGTTCTGGCATCCTCCACCGATTTCTTATTGACGGAAATCGTCATATACTTGTCCTGCACGATGGAGTTAGCGCCGGTCGCCTTATCCAAGAGCATCTTGTTATACTCTTCTCGATATTCGTCCAGCTCATCTCCCTTCATGGGAATCAAGATGGTTTTCTCAAAGTCCAAACGGTTCAAGCGCCGGTTGTTGATGGTTATTTTTGTTGTTGCGCCGCTGTCGAGGGAGTTAAGAAGCTCAGAGTATTCGAGGAACATCGCTTCCTTATCCTCCCGACTGGCAACAGCATAGTTGATGTCCGAAAACTTAAAGGTTTTGGAGAACTTGTCCCTACCCACCTGAAAGATACCGTCATCGTAGATGGCGGTGACGGGGATCACATCCTGAACGCTTCTCGGCACAACAAACTTTTCCTTGTCCTGCTTAAACAGGTTCGATAATGTCTTAATCATTCGACTTCAAAGCCTCCTTTGTCTTTTTCTCCATGCTGGGCTTCATCAGCTCGTAGTAGGTGTTGGTCGCTCGAAAAGTCAACCTCTTCGGCATGATGAACTCAGATTTCACCCAAGTGTAGATGAACTTCTCCGCAGTCATGCCGTTATACTTCAAAAACCCAAGCGCCGCAAAGGGCGCTGCGCCCAAAATGCAGACCCACGATACTGTCTCCGTCCCAAGATGGGGCTTCAACAGAAAATAGAGTCCAACAGCCACCACACAGGCGCAGGCAGAAAAAATGAACTGCCGCAGAGACAGTCCAAAAAACATAGATTCGGTGTAGTTGCGAATCTCCCTATTGATCTTGACTTCCATTGTCCTTCCTTTCTCCGCCTTCCTGCTCTATAGCTTCGCAGATTTCTTCAAGGCAAACGCATTTCGCACTTAGGCAAACACGCTCGCCTTTCTTCTTTCCACCGTAATAGAGGCAGTATTGGCAGTCGCAATCGGCAAGAGAATATCCCTGCCATTTGTTATAGATTCGTTTCATGGCATACACCTTACAGTCCCATCATCTCACGAATAATCCGGTCTGCCATCTTCACGCTTCCAACCAACACAAGCATGTTAAAAACCAGCTCTCCGATATAAGACCACACTTGCGTGACTGCCGCCGCATCAGGATTCACGACAGGCGGCGACGAGGCAAACAGGGAGAAGATGATACATGCCAACACAATAACCGCTCCCTCAAGGCAGACCGCACAGAAGCTCTTGATGAACGACTTGCCAACATTTTGAGACGGTTCTCCCGCAAAGGTTGATAGCGGGATCGGCGCAAGCGCTGTGTACATATAGAGCTTGAAAAAGCGCCCATAGACCGTCATTATTAAGATGAAAGACAGCACAGTGATGAACAGTCCACCTATCAGCGTTACCGCCCATAAGGGGATAGACTCAAAGAAACCGCAGTCCTCGATAGTAGTAATCATCTCCGGTGGGAGAACGGTCTGTGATGCGGAGCTGAACCCTGCCGCTGTCATAATTGTCGAGATGGTTCCCTGCACGATGTTGAATAGCGCAAGCATCAGCTCCATGCCGTAGGTGATAGCGCCCTTTGCCAATGCAAATCGAACAAAGAGCTTCAAGGCATGTTCTGGCTTCTTTACATCCGTATAGCTGCCGCAGGTCTTTACCATACCCACAACAAAAAACAGAACGAGCAGCGCAAGACCGATTGCCTGAACCGCTCCGTTGATATTCACGATGACACTCCATATCCCGCCGCCCTTGAACTCCTGCGGGGTCGTTGTGATAAGCGTCCAAATCTCAGCCAGTTTGTCGTTCCATGTCTCAAGGGCATTTTCAAGGTTCTGAACAACCCAATTATCACTCAATCTTCGCACCTCCTCCTATAAACGAAAAGAAGGGGTGTTCCTCGCTGGGAACGCCCCTCCCTGAGTGTTTCGATTTTGGATTTGAGTGTTTATCCGACGATAAGAGTCAGAATCTCCTTTGCGAAGGTGATAATCACGCCGCCGGCAAGGGTCAGGAAGCCGTTAGCACGCTGAGACGGGTCGTGAGATTTCAGAGACAAGCCCACCTGCACGATGCCGAAGCCCAGCAGGATCATACCGACCGCTCGAATCAGACCGAAAATGAAATCGGAAAGGTTGTTGATGACGGACAGAGGATCGCCCGCAGCATACGCCGGAGCCGCCATGCCCACTGCAAGAGTGAGCGCCATTACCAAAGCGCAGTAGGTTCGATACCCTTTCCTGACCTTGCCCTGCATGGGCAGCTTGCCGGTCTCCTTATTGGTGTTATTGTTAAAGATTTTCATAGATATTTCCTCCATTCATTGATTGCCTGCCTCAAAGTCCTCCTCGGACAGAAGCTCGTAGTTTGTTTCTGTGAGTTCCATCTCGGGGACAAGCTCAGGGTCGAGCCAGCCCACAAGGATGGTCGCAACATCGGATTTCACAGTGCCATGTTGGTAAATCTCTCCGTCCCCGTCGGCGGTCAGCTTCACATCAGGGTGTTTCAAGATGTCATACTTGAAATCCATCACAGGGCGCTCCCCTCGGATAAAGAGGATCGCATACTGATTGTCCATCATCCGAACTTCATCGGGGGTCAAAAGCTCACGACCGCTGATCTGGTAGTTAGTGGAGTAGTTTCCGCTCCGTCCCGAACTCTTACCAAAGGTGTTTGTGTCAATCGTCTCCTTGCCCAGCAGTTCAGACACATATTTGTGCGTCGATTGCTCGTTACCGCCCAAATAGAGAAACTCATCGCAGTTGCCCACGATGGACTCCCACTGCTTTTCAAACAGCGCTTTGAGCTGCGCCAGATTTTGCAGGATAATCGAAACCGATACCCCTCTGGAACGCATGACGGATAAAATCTTGTCGAAGTCATCAGGCAGTGAGACATTGGCAAACTCGTCCATCAGGAAGTGAACCGGCACAGGCAAGGAGCCGCCATGCACATGGTCTGCTGAATAGAATAACTGCTGGAAAAGCTGGGTGTAGAGGATTGACACAAGGAAGTTGAAACTGGAGTCGTTGTCGGGAATCAGAGCAAACAGCGCAACCTTTTTCTCGCCCATTGAGGGCAAGTCCAACTCGTCAGTCTGCGTCATCGCCGCAAGGCTCTCAAGGTTGAACTTTTCGAGCCTCGCTGCAAGGGTAGTCGGTGATAAAGGAGCTGCCGCAGCCCTTGCACAGATGCAGGGTATAGCCGCCGTTCTCGCAGTTGGCGGGAGTCGTGATGGCTTCATAGCTGTGGGGCTTGGCGTTCTGAATATCGGTGATATGGCGGTCGCCGCAGACCTCGCATTCCTTGACCGTATAGCCGGGGCTGACGCAGGTCGGCTCCACAACGGAAATGCCGTACTTATGCTCGCCCTTCGGAGTAGTTGTCTCCTCGCACTCGCCGCAGTTTTTGCAGATATTCAGCACCTTGCTCCCTGCCTCGCAGGTAGCGTCACGAACTACAATGCTCTGCCACGCATGACCGATGGCGTTTACATAGTCACGCTTCTCAATCTTCCCGCAGTCTACGCAGAGGTAGCGGGTATAGCCGAGGGTCTTGCAGGTGGGGTTGACCGTCTCAAGGACAACATAATTGTGCTTATCGCCACAGTTTCCCTTATGGCAGCTTCCGTTGCAGTCGGGATTTTTGCAGTCGCAGTCAGGGTCGCCGCAGCCGCAGGGACAGTCGGTATCTTCCTTTTCATCGTGCAGCCAGACATTGGCAACACCGTTTTCGGTCATCGTCATGCCGGAATAGGAATAGGTGATTTCATAGTAAACGGCATACTGTCCCTTTTCGGTGTAGTTGGGAGCACTCGTAAGAGTGCAGGACTCAGCAGAATTGCCATAGCGAATCTGCGTGGATACGCCAGCCTCGGACAGATCGGAAATCGTGACCGTATGTGGCTGACCGTCCACTACGCCGTAGTAGTCGGCAATGACGGACTTCGCCGCCACATAGGTGGTGCTGGTGTACTCGCAGTCTGTGCAATGCTTCACGATGGCGAAACGGTCATTCCCAATCTGGGGAATAATCTCCGTCTGCATACTGTGGCGCTCCAGCACAGAAGAACTGGTGTGATAGGTGCTGTCCGCATACTCATACTTCACCTGTTCGGGCAGTTCCTCGGTGAACTCAGGGGCGCAGTCGTACAGCCAGTATACATTTCTGCCGAAGCTGTAATCCCCGATGCCCATATTGCTGTTCATGGTGCCGCAGGCCTCACAACAGGCTTTAGTCCAATGATAGCCCGTATAATATGCGTTGGAGCCGGGCAGACCGTCCATTACCGCACCTGTACCCTCACCGCCTACCAGCGTACCGTCCGAATAACGAACATTGCGGGTCATAGCGGTCTCACCGTTACGAGTATATTCCGGTGTGCGCCATGCCATAAAGGAGCGAGCGCCGCCGCACACAGCGCAGTTGAAGGTCTCATGCGTGACGGTTGCGTTGGCATCAAGCTCATTGGTTCGGTTTGAAGCATTGAGCCAATGCTCGGCAGGGTCATGGTAGTTATCCTCCTGCGCCGCAAACGCCGTAGTGGAAATCATCGAGAGAGCGAGGACAAGCACCAGAAGCAGGGCTGTCATTCGCTTTCCTTTGCCTTTGATACAATGATTCATTGTCAAATCCTCCATTTTAGATTTTTGGGCATAAAAAAACCGCAGCCCAAGACTGCGGAAACAAAGCCCAGCGTTTTTTCGACAAAAAGATTTTCCTGCCTTACTTCCCGAAAATCAGATAAAACTTGTGGCGGAATTTGCAGGGTAATCTTTTATCATATCAGCCTTTGTTGCTTGGCGTGAATGATGCGATTGTTGAGATAGACTGACTTAGGAGATAGAGAAAAGAGAGATAGTTTATTTTATCTCGGTAAGTCAGGTAGTTCTCAGGGGGTAAGAGTGTGAGATGGGGGATTTTAGCGGGAGTCACGCTCCGCTCTTCGGCGCAGAAAACTGGCATAATGCTCCAACGCCTTGCAGACATAATCCTCCGTCTGGTTCAAAGGCACTGATTTCGGGATAAGCTGCCTGACACGCTCCCCTCGCAACACGATTTTTTCCTTCTGGTTCGGCTTTTCTTCCTCCATGATGGCTTGGATGACCTCGGTTGTCAGCTTGCCCTCTTCAAAGAACTTCCTCATTCGGATAGTCTGGTCGTGAGATGGCGTGGAATCGGTCATGTCGATTTCGTCCACCACATCACGCTGGCAGTCCTCGTCCAGATAGGACAGCTCCACCGCTGGGCGCATCTTGATTCTGCCTTCGTCCACAAACTGAAGCAGCTCAGGGACAAGGTTCGTCAAGCGGACATAGCGACGAATTTGCTCTCGGCTCTCACCCGCTTCTGCGCCTATCTTTGATACGGACAGGGCATTAACTCCAGACAACTTCTCCACCAGTGGTGTAGAAGTTAAATCCGTTCTCTTTCCTTGCCTGCTCATTGCTTCAAGCCGCATTTTGTAGGCAAACGCCTTTTCGCTGGGCAGGATTTGTGAACGCTGGAAATTGCTCTCCACCATCAGAATCGTGGCTTCGTCTCTTGTTAGCTCCACGACCTCACAGCGCAGGGTATCCATACCGGCAAGCTCACACGCCCGTTTTCGCCGGTGTCCTGAGACAAGCTCATAGCGCCCATCGTCCTTTGGTCTCACCGTAGCGGGAGTAATCACCCCTCGCTCCTTGATGCTCTCCACAAGCTGGGTCATATCCTCATCGTCCCTCACCTTAAAAGGGTGGTCGGGAAAGCTGTCTATCAGCTCAATAGGAATGTCCCGTATTCTGGCGAGCTTCGCCTCCTCCCGCTGCTCCTGTGTAGAAAACAGGTCATCGAGCGTTGGCAGAACGAAGTCGCTCTTTCTGCCTTCCACTGGCTAACACCTCCCTTGTGAAGTCGGTATAAGCCTTTGACGCTGGGCTGCTCGGCTCATAGGCAAAAATACTCTTGCCCTTAGAACTCACCTCAGCGGCTTTTACAGCGCTGGGAATGGATGCCTTATAAATCCGCATGACGCTCCCAAAGTTCGCTCTAAGGGCTTCCACAGTGCTTCTGGCGAGGTTTGTCCGCCCATCCACCAGAGTCAGCAGAATACCGTCTATCTTCAGGCTGGGGTTGATGTGCTTCTTGACCTTTGAAACGGTCTGCAAAAGCTGGGTCATTCCCTTTGCCGGAAGATACTGCGCCTGAACAGGGATTATCACGCTGTCCGCCGCAGCAAGGGCGTTAAGCGTTATCATACCAAGCGAAGGCATACAGTCGATCAGGATATAGTCGTAATGGTCTTTTACCTGTTCGAGATATGTCCGCAGGGTGGTCTCTCTGCTCATTACCGTCACAAGGCTCATTTCAAGCGCTGACAGCTCCAGATTGGCGGGCAGGACATCGACCTTTTCCTCATGGTGCAGAATACCGCTCATGGGGTCGCTGGGTTCCTCCCGCATCACCTCAGCCAGCTTTGTCGCCAGCGTGATGGAGAGTGCGTCCGTATCCTGCCAGCCAAGACAGGTGGTAAGGTCGCCCTGGGGGTCTGCGTCAACGAGCAAGACCTTCTTGCCGTTCATGGCAAGCCCGATGCCCAGGTTGACCGCCGTAGTGGTCTTTCCCACGCCGCCTTTCTGGTTGCAGATGGCGATGGTTTTGCAGTCGCTCATTCGGCTTACCTCCTTTCCTTTAGATTCATAACCAAAAGTGTTTGCACACATCGGTTATGTAAGAGGGGAGGAATATCTTCGGAAATAAAAAAAGAGCGCTGGTTCATTCATCGAATGAGCCAGCGCTCTTAATAGGTAGGGGATTATTTGTCGGCAGGGAATTTGTGTTTGAATAGTGGAAATGTCGATTTGTCTATATTTTTGAATACAAAAAAAGACTTGTTACCTTTCGATAACAAGTCTTTTCCGGTCATCAGACCCTATGGTGGAGATAAGCGGGATCGAACCGCTGACCTCTTGAATGCCATTCAAGCGCTCTCCCAGCTGAGCTATACCCCCATATTTTGTTGTTTTCTTTTCTTTTTCTTTGCTGTCTCTCGACTGCTTGTTCATAATACCACAGGCTTTCTGCATTGTCAACGCTTTTTTCAAAATATTTTTCATTTTTTCTGGTCTCTCCGAAAAGAGGAGTTTTACCCCTCTTTTCACAGCATCACAGAAGCTTGAAATTTACGCCCATCATATGTGTAATCACAATAGTAAATGCCATTTTCTTGCCTGGGACAGATGCGTCGCCATCCTTTTCCCATGCATTCTCCTCTTGTCAAACCCGTAGGGCAATGCCAAAATAAAAATATATTTTTTGATTTGTTTTTATTGTGGAAGGAGGTCAGCACCATGCCCAGGGTGGCCTATTCCCTGGAAGAAAAACAGCGGCTGCGGCTGGAAAAGGTGGCCGCGTTGTGCGGCGCCATCCAAAAGGTATCCTCCCGCCAGACCCGGGCGGTGTTCTGCGACTTTCCCTGCACCGACATTCCCCCGGCTCTCTACAAAAAATGATCCGCACCGAAGGAAAAAAATACGGTCTGCCCGCTGACAATCTGCTCTTCACATCCGATATCGGCTATCCTCTGGGCTTTCCCCGAGAGGGTGTGATGGAACTGTTTCAGCTGTCCAATCTGTTCATCTGCCCTTCCTATTCCGAGTCCTTTGGCCTGACGGTGTTGGAAGCCGCCAGCCGGGGAAATTTCCTGGTGCTCAATCAGGCGGTGCCAGCCCTGCAGGAACTGGGTGAAAAACTGGGAGCCTACTTCCTCCGCTGGGATGCCCGGAACTTCGGTTTTGACACCCGAGAGACCTACAATCCTTCAGAACAGGCCTATTATGAGGATCACGGCCGGGATATTCTGCGCCGGATGGACAGCGATCCCACTCTTTTGGCCAAAACGCTGGTGCGCACCCATTACAGCCACTGGTGGGTGATGGAAAACCAGCTGCTTCCCTTACTGAAAGGATAGAGGCTCTTGTCCTGGGAATGAGAAGAGGGTATACTGAAAACAAACACGCCGGAAGGAGATTCCCATGCCCTCATCCCCTCTTTATCCCTATACCCTTCTTCGCAGCAAACGGAAAACACTGGCCCTCCAGATCACCCGGGAGGGCGAGATTGTGGTACGCTCCCCTCTGAAACTGCCGGAAGAAGAGATCCGCCGTTTTGTGGCGGAAAAGTCCCCCTGGATTCAGAAGCATCTGGAGCAAATTTCTGCCCGGCACAGTCAGGCCCTGCCGCCCCTCTCCCAGGAAGAGCGGGTTCGGCTGGGAAACCTGGCTTTGCAGGAGATTCCCCGGCGGGTAGAATATTTTGCCCCTCTGGTGGGGGTGGACTATGGCCGCATCACCATCCGGGCCCAGCACACCCGGTGGGGCAGCTGCTCTTCCAAAGGGAATCTGAATTTCAATTTCCTGCTGGTGCTCTGTCCGCCGGAAGTGTTGGACTATGTAGTGGTGCATGAACTGTGCCACCGGCTGGAAATGAACCACTCCGCCCGCTTTTGGAAGGGAGTGGAGCGGGTGCTGCCCGATTATTGCTCCCGCCGCGGGTGGCTTCGGGAACAGGGCGGCCTGCTGCTGGACAGGCTGAAATAGTCCTCACTCCCCCTTTTATTTTCTTCTCCCCTGGATACAGTGCAGATCGCTGCATCCAGGGGGAGTTTTGTTTTTTTACCCCTTCCCTCTGTTCTTCTCTTGACAAACTAACAGCGTTAGTGATAGCACAACTAATGCTATCGTAACTCTTTCGTACTTTTCCCCTTTACCCTTACTACACTTCGGAAGGGGTAAAATGGCTGATTTTTCGTAAAAAATGAGCAAAAAAGAAAAACGCGGCAAACTCCGTAGAGTCTGCTGCGTTTCAATGCAATTTCGGTGTTCAGTTGTCCTTTTCGACTTCGACGATGGCTTTCGCCGTTTCCGTAACGATATGCAATCCCTTATCATTCATCCCGTCGAGCAGAGTATCAAGCTGACGATGTTGTGTGCTTTTATCAGCGCTCTTGTCGGGGAAAAAGTATTGATCTACGGATATATCGTAACGGGTAACAAGCTCATAAAAGATTTGCAAGCTCGGCCGTTGTCCTTTGTTCTCTATATTCGCAAGATAGCGAGGCGATAAGTTCATATCGTCGCTGACCTTCTTGCGAGACTCGCCTCGTTTTGTTCTTGCCTCTTTTATAGCCTTTCCAAACGCCGTAAAGTCATAAAGTGGTACGGGTCTTTTCATAGCTAATATGTTCCTTTGTGCAAAAACAATTCCTACACTTATATTATACAGTTCATCTTCTTTCTCGGATATGATTACACAATTCATAGTGTTAGCCATTATAATTCCTTTAATTCATTAGGTGCGGTTTCTGTAATGAAACCAAATTAAACTTTTTTATGAATTTATATATATACTAGATTGACATAATTCTTTTTTTATACTATGATATAACAAGCGTTATAGAACAATCAATCCTGATAAAGGAGCTAACACATATGCCACCAAAAGCAAAATTTACGAAACAACAAATAGCGGAAGCAGGGTTAGATATTATTCGTAACGAAGGTATGGAAAATCTGACCGCCAGAGCTTTAGGAAAAAGGCTTGGAAGCTCGGCTTGTCCAATATTTACAGTGTTTGAAAATATGGAAGAGGTGCAAGCAGAAATTAACAAAGCGGCAAGAGCCGTTTATTCCGAATACGTCAAAAAAGGATTGGAAGAAGAATTAGCATTTAAGGGCATAGGCACGCAGTACATTATGTTTGCGATAAAAGAGCCTCGTTTGTTTCAATTATTGTTTATGTCGGAACAATCTCAACAGCCCTCTGTTTCAAACATATTACCCGTGATTGACGATAACTATGAGGCAATCTTGTTATCCGTTCAAAACTGCTATAATCTATCCAAAGAAAAATCAGAACGACTTTATAAGCATTTGTGGATATACACACACGGGATAGCGGTACTTTGTGCGACAAATATGTGTACCTTTGCGGCTGACGAAATTGCAAATATGATTTCCGAGGTTTTCAAAGGCACATTAAAAGAAATTATAGGAGCAGAACAATGATTACAGTATCAAATATTAAGAAGGCATACGGCGAAAAAAATGAGGTTTTGAAAGGCTTTGGTTTGCAAATTACTGACGGAGAATTTACCGTTATTTTAGGTGCTTCTGGATCGGGCAAATCTACGTTTCTAAATTGCCTTTCGGGGCTTGAATGTGTTGACGACGGTAGTATCAAATACAATGATGTGGATATTACAGAACTGTCCGACACAGCTCTTACCAAATTCCGAAAGGATAATATCGGTTTTATCTTTCAACAGTATTATTTGCTCCCCAATATGACCGTTGAAAAAAATGTAAGAATGGGAGCTGATCTTGCGAATAATCAAGAATACGAAGAAATTATAAAAGCCGTAGGGCTTGAAGAAAAAGCGAAGAAATATCCAAGTGAGCTTTCGGGCGGTGAACAACAAAGAGTATCAGTAGCTCGCGCTCTTGCCAAGAAACCCAAAGTTTTATTTTTGGACGAGCCTACGGGGGCGCTTGATGAAGAAACGGGCAGGCAAGTTCTTGATTATATCTGCAAATTACACAAGGAATACGGGTTTACCATTGTTATGGTTACACACAATCAGAACATAGCTGAAATGGCAAATACGGTTATAAAAATGAATAGCGGTAGAATAGCCGAGATTTACTCCAATTCGACACAAAAGACCGCATACGAGATCGGGTGGTAAGGTTATGATAATTGGAATTAAAGACACCTTAAAGTTATTTGGAATATCAATCATAGCTTGTTGCGCCGTTTTTGTTTGTACTCTGTTTTTGAATTACAATATAGATCTTGTTTCGATAGAAAATGAGATCACAACAGAAGCAGGTATTTTGATGTATAACGCACAAGTTTCAATGGGAAAAGTCACGGCAACCGTTACAGGTGGTTGTTTGGTTGCAACATCTATTGTTATGCTTTTGTTCTATGTAAAAAACTATATCGACACACACGGCAAAGAACTTGGAATACTTAAAGCTCTCGGCTATTCCAATATCAAAATTGCAAAACACTTTTGGGTATTCGGACTTTCCGTTTTTGTGGGTTGCATTTTAGGGTTTATAGTAGCTTTTCTCTATCTGCCTACATTTTATGAGATACAAAATGCAGAGGAGCTTTTTCCCGAACTCACCCCGCAATTTCACCCTTTTTTGACATTTGCTTTGGTGGGTATCCCTTCAATCGTTTTTACTGTTATATCGGTGTTATTTGCATACTTCAAGTTGAAAAATCCCGTATTGGATTTGTTACGAGAAAAGCGAGAAAGCAAATCAAAAATCAGCAAAGAAGATAAATCGAACACTCCATTTTTGAAAGGATTATCACATACAACGCTCAAAAGTAAAAAGGCACTTGTTTTCTTCATTGCATTCTCGGCGTTTTGTTTTTCAGCCATGGTACAAATGTCGTTGTCTATGAACGAACTTGCAAGTGAAACATTTGCTTGGATGATCTTGTTGATCGGATTGATACTTGCCTTTATAACTTTATTTCTATCCCTTACAAGTGTTGTAAAAGGTAATACGAAAACGATTGCTATGATGAGGGTATTCGGATATGAGGATAACATTTGCAGTCGTGCCATACTCGGAGCGTATAGACCTATCTCGTATATCGGTTTTGCAATCGGTACGGTTTATCAGTATGTATTACTTAAACTTGTGATGACCTTTGTATTTGCCGATATAGAAAATATGCCTGGATATAATTTTGATTTCAAGGCTCTTGTAATTACGCTAATTGCGTTTGCTATTACCTATGAGCTTATTATGTATCTATACTCCTTGAACATAAAGAAGCTATCTATTAAAAGTATAATGTTAGAATAGGGGCGCAAAATATATGCAAAACACAGAATTTATTTTGTGTCCCGTTTGCAAAAATAAACCCCGGCTGAAAATGCGGGAAGATATTATACTTGAAAACTTCCCGCTATTCTGCCCGAAATGCAAACAAGAAACGCTAATCAGCGTAAAGCGATTTTGAAGCGTTTCTTTTCCCAAAATTGAAATGGGCGGGAAGCCATTTTAGGGCTTTCCCGCCTTGATTACCCGTTAGCAAAGACGGGCGGGACTGTCAACGGCGGCGCATTTTATATGTGCCGTTCATCTTGACCGTTGACTGGCTCGGCTGGCTTTGCTATCTCCCACGCATCTCCCACGCATGATATTTTCTTATTTCTCCTTCATGGATAGTTTTACAATTCCCCATTTGCCGTCTTTCTTAACGCAAATCACCCCAGTATTGCTTTCCCGCATATCGGAGTAAATGGGTGGTAAAATCTCATATCCGCTGTGGTGTAACAACCCCCATTTCCCTTGTAGCTTTATTCTTATCAACTTATCAAAAATAGGATAGGCTTGCTGATACCTTATATCGACAAGGAGTTCACCTGTTATTTCGGAAACAACGCCCCATTTCCCGCCGACCCTCACAGCACATAAATCGTCATAGCCGCACCATATTTCATCAAACCAATCTTTGGTGATATACGCTCCAGCCATATTCAGCAAGCAATATTTTCCGTCTTTTTTACCCCATAAATTCTTTGAGAGAAAATGAAATTCTTCTTCATAAATGCATGGAATGAGAACATTTCCATTTACATCAAGAAGTCCATACAGCCCGTTTTTCTCAACACATATCAGGCCATTTTATTGGACTGAGATACTGTATCATACTCAATAGGAATGGCAATGGTTCCCTTTTCGCTTATAAAGCCCCACAATCCATCCTTTGAAACTTTAATCAGTCCGTTTTCACTGTGCCAGACCTCATCATAAGCCAATTCACATGGAACTTGAATGGTAGCTTTAATACAAGTCACCTTGAACACACCCCTTTTCTTGACATATCAGTGCTTGCTGATAGCTTCCTATCAGCCCGTAATAATTCATTATATCTGGATAACGATTTGACGGATGATAATAGTCCAGCACAATGACATCGTGACCATTCAGCCGTGTAAAATAGTAAAGGTTAGAGTTTTGCCTATCTTTGATGTTATATCCCAAAATGATATTGAGAGATGTTATGGTATATCCGCACACAATAATAGTTGGGTCAATCAGTTCGATTTCACGGCGCAATTCTGTGCAATCGAGCTGTGCATATTGCAAAATATTGTCTTTCTTAGAGTCTTTCGCTCCGTCACTCTTCTTCACATTGACAACGGCAATCTGGCGGAGCTGCTCATTTCCAAAATAGTGCATAGCCGCTTCGTCTCTAAACGGGCATAAATAGGTGGTTGATGTATGTAGTAGTCCTTGCGTCCATTGAGATACCCTTTTCCATGTAATGTGCTTTCCCATTTTTTCTTTGGTTAGCAAATGATCCTTTATTAAATCCCAGTCGCCTGTTCCGTGATATGCTTCTTTGAGCAGAAACAAGGGGCGCACTTTTTGGGAAAACCACTGCTCCGGGCAAACAATACCGTCTCGAATGAACACATTTTTACTGTGGTTAATATCATCCGAAGGTGCTTTGTTTTTCCATTCTTGAAATAGCAATTCAATATCGCTTATATATTTCTCTGTATGTTCCATTCTAAATCCTCCCGCATTTTTAGAAATCATCCCATAGAACCGATTTGCCAACGCTCAATTTCCAGCCTTTTAATGCTGTGTCATACTCGATCCATTCTCCTGCAATCCGAAGTGTTTCAATGTATCGCTGCACAGAGCGTTCTGATACCTCTAATTTTTCAGCTGATTCTCTTGTTGAGATACCAGGTGTTTTTTTAATAGCACTTAGTACAAATAGTGTGTTCGCTACAATGATACTGAAATTTTTATACTTTTTTGTTTGCGATATGCGTCCATAAGTATAAAGGGCATCAGCACCGCCATAAAGCGAATGAGCACCCAGGCAATGGAATGGGCCCCTTGATCAAACCCATCCTTCGGCCGCTTCTGGCTTCTGGGAAAGCCGCCGTAAACAGTATCCGATCCCACGGCCAGCACCACGCCCTCGCCGGTGCCGCCCATGACGGAAGACCCCATAAAAACCAGATTGTGACACTGGCTGTAAGCCCGGAACTTCCCCGGCGGGAGGGTTGTAGCGCGTTTTTCCAAAATCCCGCTTTCGCCGGTGATCACCGACTGGGAGACAAACAGATCCTTGGCCTCCAGCAGGCGAATGTCCGCCGGGATACGGTTTCCAGCCTGCAGCCGGACATAATCTCCCACCACCGGTTCATCGGCGGGAAGCTCCATCCACCGGCCATCCCGCCGCACCAGAACTTCGGAGGCGATCATCTCCGTCAGCCGGTCGGCCACCCGCTTGGCCCTCGGCTCCTGGATAAAGCGGATGATGCCGCTGACAAGCAGCATGCCCAGAATGATGATGGCCGTGGTCATATTGCGGCTGAAATTGGACGCGAGAAACACATCGGTCACAAGGGAGATGCTGGCCAACACCAGCAGAATCACAGCAAAGGGATTGACAAAAGCTCTTCGCAGCCGGTGAAGCACGGTATCGCTCTTTCGCCCTGGCCCGCTGTTTTTGCCGTGCTGCGCCCGGCTTTTTTCCGCTTCCTCCTGGCTGAGCCCCGCAGGAGAAACCCCTAGCTTCTGGTATAATGTTTCGGCATCCATACAGGCATAATCAAAAATCTGTTTTGGGGACAGATGGCTGGGACGCATTTTTCCACCTCCGCAGGATAATTTCCACGCTGCCACAGAATACTCGCAAAATGGCCTCTTCACCATGTTTGCGGTTATTATATCATACATCCCATTATCATACATCCCATTTTTTAAGTCCCATCCTTCTCTTGCTTTTTTCTTGCTTTCCCCGAAAAGTAAAACCTGTACCCTCTGGATCATGGCTGGAGTTCTTCCTGCTCCCAGGTGATGACCTCCACACCTTCTTCGGCTTTCATCTGCTGAAAGGCCACACTGCCCAGCACCACCAGCAGCACATAAAACAACAGGAACAAGGCCACCGCAATTCCTACTGCCTTCCAGATTCGCCGGCCCCTGCGTTTCTTTTCCGCCAGCTGACGGTTGAGCTCCACCAACTGCTCCACCAGCGCTTCCTCCTGTCCCCGGCTTTCTCTTCTGTCAGCCTCTCCACAGAGCAAATGGGATACATCGGTCTCCAGCACATCGGCCAGCTTCACCAGCAGATCGGCATCGGGCACCGACAGCCCTTGCTCCCATTTGGACACCGTCTGCCGCACCACATGAAGCCGCAGGGCCACCTCCTGTTGGGACAGTCCTTTTTCCTTCCGCAACTTTTTCAGGTTTTCTTCAAACATCACTTTCCCTCCTATGCTGCCCACCAATATAGCAAAGGCGCCATAAAAACACAAGCAACGCAAACTAACATAGGGAAAATTTCCGCATCCTCCCTTCTTTCCCCAAGAACCAGTTGATAAATCGGGGAAGATGTATTATAATATCTTTTGCAGCGGCGCTTGCCAAGGCTGCACTAACCGGGGAGTCAGCGGTTCCTTATCACCTGAAATCCGCTATATGCAGGGGTTAATTCCGTTTCAGAGGATTCGTCTTTTTGCCGTCTGCCTCGTATGTAAAGCTGAGAGAGATCGGTCCCGCGCAACAGACCGCCGTGAACCATGTCAGGCGGGGAACCGAGCAGCATTAAGCGGCACAGTCTGTGTGCCGCGGCCAACCGGTTTTGAGCCGAGCATACGGGTTACGGGCAAAGGGCGTCTTCGAGGAAGCGGTGTGCAGCCTTGGGAGTCGCCGCTGTTTTTTGTTTTTTCGTTTGTGTTTCTGCTTTCTTGGGAGGGAACTTTCGTGTCTCATCAGGCCCTTTATCGCAAATGGCGACCCATCACCTTTGACGATGTGGTGGGCCAGCAGCACATCACCGCCGCCCTCAAGGCCCAGGTCCAGACCGGGCGGCTGTCCCATGCCTATCTCTTCACCGGCACCCGGGGCACCGGCAAGACCACCTGCGCCAAAATTCTGGCCCGGGCGGCCAACTGTCTTTCCCCGGTGGACGGCAATCCCTGCAACCAGTGTGAAAACTGCCGGGCCGTGCTGGAAGATGCAGCCATGGATGTATCGGAAATCGACGCCGCTTCCAACAACGGCGTGGACAACATCCGGGAGATCCGGGAGGAGGTCAATTACGCCCCCACCGCTCTCCGTCTGCGTACCTATATCATCGACGAAGTGCATATGCTGTCACCGGGCGCTTTCAACGCTTTGCTGAAAACCCTGGAGGAGCCGCCGGAACACGCCTTGTTCATCCTGGCCACCACCGAGATCCACAAGGTGCCTGCCACCATCCTGTCCCGGTGCCAGCGGTATGATTTCCGCCGGATCTCCCCCGCCGCCATCGGCGACCGTTTGCTCACCATCGCCCGGGCGGAAAACCTGAGTCTTTCCCCCGAGGCCGCTTTGCTTCTGGCCCGGCTGGGCGACGGCTCCATGCGGGATGCCATCTCCCTTCTGGACCGTTGTGTGGCCGGGGATACCCCCATCGATCTGCATCATGTGCAAAGTTGTCTGGGAGTGGCGGAAAACCAGCAGCTTCTATCCCTCTTTTCCGCCTTGTGCAAAAAAGACGCCGCCCAGGCCCTGACGATGTTCTCCCAGTGTTATGACCAAGGCCGGGACATGATCTCTCTGTTTGACGAGCTTCTGTCCCTGATCCGGGATATTTATCTCATCCAATCGGTAAAGAATGCCGATAGCACCTTGACCGGCTCTTTCTTCACCACAGAAGAGCTGAAACAGGCCGCCAGCGAAGCTTCGCCGGAATTTCTGGATTTTGCCGCAGGGGTCATCGGCGAGACTCTTTCCCGGCTGACCCGCTCAGCCATCCGCCGGGCCGATGGGGAAATGTGCCTGCTCCGCCTGTGCCGCGGGCCGGTGCTCCTTTCTCCCGCGCCTCAGCAAAGCGCCCCAGCGGTGCCCGTTCCCCCTGTTTCCGCTCCGGCGGCACCGGCCGCGCCTGCGGCTCCCTCTGCTGCCCCCAAAGGGGAAGGCTCAAAGGGAAAGGGAAGTTCTTCTCCGGGAGATACCGACGCCCGTGACCGGTTTTTTGCCGCTTTGAAGGGCACGCCCATGAACCCGGCGGCTGCCGCCTACATCCGCCTGGCCCACTATTCCCTCAAGGGGGAGCTGCTGGTCATTGGCGTGGATGAAGAGGGGCTTTTGCTTCTGGACCGGCCCCGTGTGGTGACCCTTCTGGAGCAGGCCGCCCATAAGGCCGGATTCTCCAGTGTGCGGCTGCGGAGCAAATCGGCCGTCCCCGCCCAGGAAGAAGGGGCTTTGGATGAAGTGCTGGATACGGCCCGAAGCCTGGGTGTGGATGTACGCGAACAGCAGGATTGAGCTTTTTCGCAAAGCTCCTGGCAATACAATCAAAATACCAAAGAAAAGGTGGTTTATCCCATGAAAAAGATGCCTATGGGCGGTTTCAACATGAATAACCTGATGAAGCAGGCCCAAAAAATGCAGCAGGATATGGCCAAAAAGCAGGCTGAGCTGGAAGAGATGGAGTTCACCGCTTCTGCTGGCGGCGGCGCTGTCACCGCCACCATCAAGCAAAAGCAGCTCACCTCTCTCATCATCAAGCCGGAAGTCATCGATCCGGAGGATGCCGAGATGCTCTGCGACCTGGTGATGGCCGCCGTCAACGAGGCCATGAAGCAGTCTGATGACACCTACACCGCAGAGATGAACAAACTCACCGGCGGAATGGGCGGTCTGTTCTAATCATGAAATATTTCGCGCCGCCGGTGGAAAAGCTCATTGAGCAATTTGAGCGTTTGCCGGGCATCGGCTATAAAACGGCCCAGCGGCTGGCCTTTTTTGTGCTGGATCTGCCAAAGGACCAGGTGGAGGAATTCGCCAAAGCCATTCTGGATGCCAAACAAACGGTACACACCTGCAAGGTGTGCCAGAACCTCACCGATGGTGAGATCTGCTCCATCTGCTCCGACCCCATGCGGGACAAAGGGCTGATCTGCGTGGTCACCGATCCCAAGGATGTGGTAGCCCTGGAGCGTACCCGGGAATACAAGGGTCTTTACCATGTGCTTCACGGGGTGATCTCCCCCCTCAACGGCATCGGCCCCGATCAGCTGCGCATCAAGGAACTGTTGCAGCGGGTGGCCGACGAGGACATCCGGGAGGTCATCATGGCCACAAACCCGGACACCGAAGGGGAAGCCACGGCCATGTATCTTTCCCGGCTGCTCAAGCCATTTGGCGTGGCGGTGACCCGTCTGGCCTATGGTGTGCCTGTGGGCGGGCATCTGGAATATGCCGACGAAGTGACCCTCACCCGGGCCCTGGAAGGCCGCACTCAGATCTGAATACAGCAAAAGAGCGTGCCAAGAGGCACGCTCTTCAGACTGTCGAAAAACCTATATAACGAAAAGGGTCGTCCGCCCTACCCCTATAAATCCGCAAAAAGCCGCGACCTGTGCGTGGCTTTTTGCACTTCTCAAGGGGCAAGTGTGCGCCAGAGGCGTGCATACAGCCCCTTGCAAAAACTCGAAAAAGTGGCCTAAGCCACTTTTTCGACACGCTCAAGAGCGTGCCAAGAGGCACGCTCTTTTTTCATTCTTCATAGGCCAGCAGCTGGGACAGGCGCTGGGCGGTGCGCTGAACCTGGGGAATAATCCGGCGGATGTGTTCCGGCTCCATCCGGTGCAGCGGACCGGAAACGCTGATGCCAGCCACCACTTTTCCCGTGTAATCCCGCACCCCGGCGGCCACGCACCGGGCCCCCTGCTCGCACTCCTCGTCGTCCAGGGCATATCCCTGGCGCCCGATCTTCTCCAGCTCGGAAAGCAGCCCTTCCCGGGTGGTGATGGTATGGGAAGTCAGGGGTTCCAGACCATTTTCTGCAATATACTGCTCCAGGGAGGCGGTATCGTCGTTGAGCAGAAAGATCTTCCCCACGCCGGTACAATACAAGGGCGCCCGTTTTCCGATGCGCTGCATGATTTTCAGCATCCCATCGGGCCCTTCCACCACATCCACATAAACCACCTGCCGGTTTTCCTCAATGGCCAGACAGCAGCTTTCCCCACACCGGCTGGAAAGCTCCAGCAGCCAGGGATGGGCCAGGTTGCGGATATCCATCTGGGAAGAGACCTGGCTGCCGATCTGGGCAAATTTCAGCGTGAGGGAATAGCGCAGCGTCACCGGGTCCTGGTTGGCATAGCCGTGAAGCAGCAGAGTGTTCACCAGTCGCAATGCAGTGCTGGCCGGAAGACCGCAGGCCACCGCCAGATCCCCCAGGCGCATAGGCTCCCGGGAAGAAGCCAGCACCTCCACCAGCTGCAATGCCTTTTCCACCGATTGATTCACTTTGGCCAGCTTCTTTTCCATGGTCCTGCCCCCGTTTTTCATTTTACACAATGAAATTATAGACTATTTGCACGGAATCCTCAACTGATTTTCGTCGCATCCTCCTTTGACTTTCCCCCATGGGGATGCTACAATAAAAACAGAAAAATGGAATCGAAATATCATTTCACTTTGTAAAATCCGCTTCCATCGTTTTGAAAAGGGGTGTTTTTGATAATGAAAGAGAAAACCATGGTGATGATCCCCGGCCCCACGCCGGTGGTACGCTCCATCCAGGAGGAAATGGGCCGGGAGATTCAGGCCTTCGGCGATCCTCGCTTTGTGAAGGATTTCAAGAGCGTCATTGACGATCTGGGCCAGCTGTTCGGCTGCGACGGCAAGACATTCGTGGTGGCCGGCACCGGCACACTGGCAATGGAAATGGCCATCTCCAACATGACCCGCCGGGGAGATAATGTGCTCATCGTCTCCAATGGCTTCTTCGGCGACCGGTTCATCGACATCTGTGAGCACAAAGGGCTCAACGCCGATGTGCTGAAGGCCGAATGGGGCAGCGTGGTCTCTCCGGAAGAGATCCGCAAAAAGCTGAGCGAAAAGCATTACGCCGCTATGACAGTCACCCATGTGGACACCGCCACCGGTGCCGCCGCCGACATCGCCGCCATCGGCGAAGTGATGCGGGACTTCCCCGAGACCATCTACATCGTGGACGGCGTGGCCGCCACCGCCGGTGAATATGAGAACCTGGCAGAGATGAACATCGATGTGCTCTTCACCGCTTCCCAGAAGGCCTTCGGCGTCTGCCCCGGCCTGCTTCTGCTGTGGGCCAACAAAAAGGCCATGGAAAGAAGAGCCACTCTGGGCGTCATTCCCGAGTATTACTGCGACTTTGACAAGTGGGTGCCCATCATGGACGACACCTCCAAATACTTCGCCACCCCGGCCATCAACCTGGTGTGGGCCATGAAGGAATCGGTGCGCATCATCAAGGAAGAGGGCATGAAGGCCCGCTACGAGCGCCACCTGAAGAACGCCCGGGCCATGCAGAAGGCTCTGGAGTCCATCGGCCTTGTGCCTCTGGCCAAGGAAGGCTGCCGGGCTGTGACTCTGAGCAACCTGCTCTATCCCGAAGGCATGGACGATGCCAAGTTCCGGGCCACTCTGCTGGAAGAGGGCATCATCGTTGCCGGCGGTCTGGGCGCCTATGCAGGCAAGATGTTCCGTCTGGGCCATATGGGCAACATCGACATCAATGACGAAGTGGCCGTGCTGGGCGTCATCGAAAGAGCCATGAATCAGTGCGGTCAGAAGGTGCCTTACGGCAAGGCCGTGGGCGTCTATCTGGAAGAAATGGCAAAATAACGATTTTGATTCCATTGACATGCAAAAAGGGGCGGCTCAGCCGCCCCTGAGCGTGTCGAAAAAGTGGCTTAGGCCACTTTTTCGAGTTTTTGCAAGGGGCTGTATGCACGCCTTTGGCGCACACTTGCCCCTTGAGAAGTGCAAAAAGCCACGCACAGGTCGCGGCTTTTTGCGGATTTATAGGGGTAGGGCGGACGACCCTTTTCGTTATATAGGTTTTTCGACAGTCTGAGGGGCGGCTCAGCCGCCCCTTTCTTTTCTCGGAGGATTTATGGAATTCTGGCAGCTTTACGATGAACAAACCGACGCTCCCCTTCCCCGGCCCCATCCCCGGAGCGAGCCCCTGCCCCCCGGCACATTCCACAAAGCGGTAGGCGTGTGGATCGTGGACGAGGAAAACCAATTTCTTCTCACTTTACGCAGCCCGGAGAAAAGGGAATATCCCCTTTGCTGGGAAAATCCCGGCGGCGGTGTGCAGTGGGGGGAAGAAAGCCTTACGGCCGCTTTGCGGGAGCTGAAGGAAGAGACAGGCATCCTGGCCCATCCGGGACAACTGCGCTTTTTATGCTCCACTCGGGCCAAGGGACGACAGATGGACTCCTTTCTGCTGCGCACTTCCGTGCATCCCAAGGAAGTGCGGCTGCAAAAGGGAGAAACGGTGGCGGTGTGCCGCGTTTCCTATGAAATATTGCTGGAAATGGCCCGCACCGGCCGTCTGGCCGCTCCCATCGGCAAAACCCTGCTTCTTCTCCGCCCTGCATTGGAAAAGGCTCTGAACCAATAACGAAAAAGGCTTCTGGCATTTTGCCAGAAGCCTTTTTGAGCTATTGCTGCGAAAAATCGGGCAGGCTGTCCTCGGGCGCCATCCCCACAGCATCCTCCACCGGCAGGGAAAACACCAGACCCCGGGCCTCCTGATTGAGCCCGGCCTGGGCACAAATGGCCTTCATAATGCCCGCCTTGTGCTCTTTTTCCACCAGCAGCAATACCATTTCCTTTTCCGACTGGATGGTCACGCCATAAAACCGGTCCCGGGCCTCATCCCCGGCCCCTCGGGCATGGAGAATGGTGCCTCCCCGGGCCCCGGCTGACCGGGCCGCCTTCATCACATCATCGGCATAGCCCCGCTCCACAATGGCTACAATCAATTCGTTTTCTCTCATTGCTCTCCCTTTCCCCCCAGCAGCAGTTCAAAACTCACCCGGCCTACCACACTGGATACCGGGATGGTAAAGGCAATGCCTTCGCCGGGGCTATCCATGGAAAACTTCTCTTTCATTCCCTCCAGCATCCGCTGGGCCACTGGGCGGGAGGCGGTGCACAGCACCACATCCTTTTTGCTGTCCCCCAGGCCCAGGTAGTTGAGGATATCCTGGCTGGCGGTACCTCGTCCCAGGGCCACCAGACGCACCTTTCCGCCGCAGGAGGCACAAAAGATGGCAATCTTTTCTCCCTGCCCCCGGGCAGCCACCGCCACAAACAGGAGGATCCGCCGGCTCTCTTCTTGCTTTTTTGCCATAGTTATCCCTCCATTTCGATGAGTTCGGTCTCGTCCAAAGCAAATTTCTCTCTGGGCTGCTTCTTCTGGCGATATACCGACCACAGGCCCAGGATCTGAATGGCCAGCAAGGGGGTCATGGCCACCATGGCCACGATGCCGAAAGCATCAGAGAGCACATTGCCCCCCATGGCCTGGCAGGCCCCCATGGCAAAGGGCAGCAGGAATGTGGCCGTCATCGGCCCGGAGGCCACACCACCGGAGTCAAAGGCCACAGCGGTAAATATCTTGGGTACAAACAAAGTGAGCATCAAAGCCACCAGATAGCCGGGTAACAGGAAATACCAGATGCTCACGCCCCAGATCACCCGAGCCATGGCCAGCCCCAGGGAAACGGCCACGCCGCACATCAGGCTGATGAGCATGGCGCTGCGGGAGATGGTACCGCCGGAGATCTCTTCCACCTGCTTGTTGAGCACATGCACCGCAGGCTCGGCGGCCACCACGAAAAATCCCATCACCATGCCGATGGGAACAAGAACCCACCGATAGGAAAGGGCGGCGATGGCGCCTCCCAGGAAATTCCCTGCGGACAAAAAACCGATGTTGGCTCCTGTGAGAAAGAGAACCAGCCCCACATAGGTATAGGCGGCACCCACGCCCACCCGGATCATCTGCCGTCGGGGCAGGTGGAGAAAGAGCACCTGGAACAACGCGAATGCCCCCAGAATGGGCAGGAGGGCAATAAGCACTTCCTTGGCATAATGAGGAAAGGCCTGGATGTATTGAGAAACGATCTCGCCCAGGCTCTGGGGTGTTTCCGGCACCGTGGCGCCATAGGCCCCACCGGCGGCATCATAGAACTGGCTGAGCAGCAGCACTGCCAAAATCGGGCCGATGGAGCACAGCGCCACCAGTCCGAAGCTGTCGTCATGAGCGCTGCGGCCGCCTCGGACCGCAGCCACACCGATGCCTAGCGCTAGGATAAAGGGCACCGTAATGGGGCCGGTGGTGACGCCGCCAGCGTCAAAGGCCACTGGCAGAAACCCCGGCTGCACCCAAATGGCCAGGAAAAACACCAAGCCGTAGCAGACCATCAAAATCAAACGCAGACTTTTTTGAAAAATAATGCGCAGCAACGCGGCCACCAAAAACAGGCCCACCCCTGCCGCCACCAGAAAGATCAGCGGCTTATCCGGCACAGCCGGCACCTGCCGGGCCAGCACCTGGAGATCGGGCTCGGCCACCGTGATGAGTACCCCCATCACCAGCGCAGTAACAATCAAGAATTTCAGGTTTTTGGAGCGAGTCAGCTGTGCGCCGATTCGCTCCCCCATGGGCATCATGGACAGATCGGCCCCCAGGGAAAACAGGCACATTCCCACGATCAACAGGAGCAACCCCACCAAAAAGGAGCCGAACATCCCCCCGGGCATGGGGGCGATGGTAAAATGAAGCAGCAGTACGATCAAACCAATAGGCATTACGGCGCTAAAAGATTCCAGGAACTTTTCCCGAATCTTTCGCAGAGCACTTCTTCTGACTTCCAATTTGTTTGGCATGTTACGACCCCTTCCCCCTTTTTTCTTTTTCATTTGTGAATACAAAATGCATATTCCCTTCTTCATCCCTCCTTTTTGCGCCTTTTACTTTTCGCCATTCCTCTGAATTATTTCAACAAAACAGCAAATTTTAAGGCAATTTTATTTTTTCCAAAATCATTTAATAGATTTCTAATTATCTCTTTAGATGTTCTTATATGCCGGTATAGCCCGTTATTCCGGGCTTTTCCGGCACTTTTCATATCGGAAGAACCTCACAAATCTTTTTATTACCCCTTATGTTTTCGCTCTCAAAAGTAGTAAAAGCAGTAGTAAATTCTGCGTACTACTTATGCCGCCTTGGTTTCCTCGGCGCTTTCCGCCGCAGGCTCCGGCTTGGCCTCTGCGGTGGTTTTTGCCTTGGCTTGCAGCCGTTCCATTTCCTCCTGTGCGGAATGGAAAGTAGCGTGGGCGTAATAGTTCAGCGTCATTACAATGTTGGCGTGTCCCATGATGTACTGCAATGCCTTGGGGTTCATGCCCGCGTTTGCCATTCTGGTACAGAATGTATGCCGCATGGTGTGCGGCGTCATCACATCGGGCAGCGGCTCCTTGTGGCACTTGTTGTACTTCTTGGCAAGGCACTTGAACATGGCGTCATAGTTGACGGCGGTTTTGGGCAGGCCGTCCCGGTTCAGGAACAGGAAGTCCTTATAACCGTCAACCTCAATGCACCTGCCGTCCCTGCGCTTCTTCAACACGCGCTCAAACGCTTCATAGGCGGCTGCGCTCATAGGCACTTGACGGAATCCGCTTTCTGTTTTTGGCGCTTCGGTATAGTAACCGTCCTCGGTGCTTCTCAAAAGCTGGTGGTCTACATTCACAAAGCGCTTCTCAAAATTCAGGTCGGCTGGCGTCAGGCCGCAGAGTTCGGAAATACGAAGCCCGGTTTCCAGCAGGATCACCACCTCGTCATAATACTTGGCATAGACGGGATCGTTCTGCATGAAGTCCAAAAGCTCGTTTTCCTGTGTAGGGGTAAGCGGCACCTTTGGTACGGTATCGTCGTTGATAACCTCATTGATCTGGAAGTCAAAGGGATTCTTGCGGAGGCAATCGTCCTGTACGGCCATATAAAAGATGGCTTTTAAGGAACGCTTGCTGTTGCAGATGGTGTTGTAGGCAACGCCCTTTTCCTGCATACGCAAGGCCCATTCTTTCGCGTCAGACAGCTTCACGCTGTCAATGCTGGCCGCGCCCAGCTTATCTTCGGACAGAAGTTTCATCAACTGCTGGCGGCTCTTTTGGGTTCCTTTCCGCACATTCCCGCGCTGCCGGGTGTACTTTTCATAAAGCTGGCACACGGTCATTTTCTTGCCGATGGTGTCTATCCCGTCGTCAAGGTCTTTCTGTATCTGCTTGATTTTCTCGCGCAGGGAAAGACAGGGCCGTTTCCCGGCAGGTACTTTGTCGGTGGGTACTAACTTCCATGAGTAAACAAACTGGGGTTCTCCAAAGGTGTTAATGTATTTGTAAGCGTATCTTCCATCTGATCGCTGGCTCTCTCCAGACTTCAAAAGGCGGCCTTTGTTGTCCCGTCTTTTTTCATCTCGTTCTTTTCTTGGCATTTCGTCATGCTCCTTTCCATGACGGAAAGAGCCTTGACACGCTTATAACCTATTATAACACGCGCAAGGCCCTTTTTCACTATATTGTGTCAAGGGAATCAATGATTTTTTCAAACTGCTTCCGCTTGATCTGGATGCGGTTGCCGTTCAGGATCACCCAGCCAGCGGTGGGGTTTTCCTCGGAAAGCCGACGCAGTTTGTTTTCCCCAATCCGAAAATATTTGGACGCTTCCTCAATGGTAAGCGTGTATTTTTCCCAAATAGGCACATCGTTATTACTCATAACAAGGCCCCCTTTCTTTTCAAAACAAAGGTTGTTTTTGTGAAAGTGGGCAGAAAAGAACGGACGGCTGCTGGCACAGCTCCACGGGAATCTCACCCCCGCGTGGTTCTCACGCGGCCCTGCTCGTTGCCTGCGACGCTTCAAACGCTCGGACTACGACGGCAAGGGAGTATCATTGTCCTATCTGCGCGTCGTCGCCCGCAGGCTGCCACACCTGCTTTACGGCACGGTAAAATCGCTCCGCTTACCCCAATGAGGGAAAGCCTCTTGGCGCACCTGCCGCCCGGCTCGGCACAGACAGAATGTATCCGTCTGCCCTATGACGCGCCGCCATTGTCCTGCGGGCGTATTTGTCAAGGAGCAAAGGGGCCGCCGGGAAAACAGGCAGGCGGGGAAAGGGAAAGCCGCCTGTCTATGGCCGGGGCCTTAACCGTCAGTCGCCAATGGGACTAACGATGGAATGGATCAGCTTGATTTGCAATCGGCGCTTCATATACTCGTCAATGCAGATATGAGGCTGGCCGCTGCCGTCATAGAGCGTCCGGGTACACAGCTTATTGATATAGCCGTCGTAATGCTGCAAGACACGCTCCACGGCTTCGGCGTTACCGGCGCAGGCCGCGTCGATCACAAAATCCGGCAGAGGGCTTTTGCCCTTGTAACTGGATTGCTTCATCCGCGTTTAACCTCCCTCCGGCATGAACGCCATCAATTTTATACGCAAGTCTTTCAGGGTGCTTGTCCTGTGGCGCTGTACTGCGCTGCGGGACATTCCCATCAGGCGGCCGATTTCTTCGTCAGTCAAATCCAGAACAAAGCGGAGAATCAAAATACTCTGCTCGTCTTTTGGCAGGCTGGCAAACGCTTCGGCCACAAGCTCGTTGTCGATATGTAGGTCATAGCCATGCGAACTGAATGTAAAGCTGTCGCAGGAATACCGATCTACGGTCGAGAGCTTGTCCCAATCAGCCGGGGAAACAGCGTCCAGCGACACTTCACGGTCGCGGCGGCACTTCATTTCCCGCAGATAATCTATCGCCTCATGGTACAGAACCAGCTTGCAATAGCGGTCAAACTGGCTCCATTCACCGTATTTGCGGGGGATCGCTTCCATCTTCTCACCCCCTTTCTATGGGGGATGTGGTGGTTCTCTCCCTTTCCGCCAATAGAGCGAATGGAATCTCTCTGGCTGCCCGCTAAACGCCTCCTTTTTTCACTTTTTTGAAATTTCTTTTTGCGCCGGATAGCAGGCCGCAGGAAATAACAAAATTCGCCCGGCAGGTCAAAGACCCACAGGGCGAAACAAAAAGCAATATGTTCTTTTCCTACATGGTATAGTACATACTCATAGCCGCTTGTCCCCGCTGCCGGGGGACGGCTTTTTTTGACAGGCTAACCCCTGTCGGATTTTGTCGAAGTAGTTTTCGTTGCATAGCGGCTCCCTCCTAAAGCCGCCATGCCAGAACACGGTGCAGGGGTCGTCGAAGCAAACAGAAACGGCGGCCTTGATCTACTCAAAACCGCCGTATCGTCAGTGATACAGGAAAGCGCACGAAATCCTCTGCCCGTCAGCGGTTTTTTTCTTTTCCCCGCTGTGGAGGCAGATGTTTGGATATGTAAGCTCGTTTCATTCCACAAAGAACAGAACCCGCCGGATCAGCTCTGGGATATTGACCGGGGCGGTGATATAGTCGTTCACGCCCTCATGCCGGTATTCATATTCCGTGGCAAGGTCGTTGTTCTCGGTGAGGATAAAGAACGGAAGAAGCCGGACAGGGGGATTCTTCATTTGGAACATCCCCGCCACCCGCCGCAGCGTATGAAACAACTCCATTGCTGTGCCGTCCGGCAGTTCCACATCGCACAAGATCAGGTCTATTTCCTTATCCTCAAAAATCCGGCGCTTGGCCTCCCCAATCGAGGAAACCAGAATCAGGTCAAAGCCCTTTTGCAGCATGGCAGCCCGCAGCACTTCAGCGCTGGTATCTTCCACATGGACAAAGAGCAGCTTGTGAAAAGTCGGGGCCTTTTCGCCGGATAACTGCCGGTAAGCGTATTCCACCAGCTTATCTTGCAGCAATAGCCCTTTCATTTTGTCCATGCACAGCGTCGCGCCCCGGCGCATAGCCTCTTGTTCGTAGTCGTCCCTGTCATGGCAGGACGCCAGAATAAAAGGCAGCTCCTTGTCTGCGGCCCGCACCTCGTCCAGAAAGTCCATGCCGGAACCGTCCGGCAGGTCGAGATCACAGCAGACCACCAGCGGCATTTCCTCTTGGATGGCGGCCGCGCTTCTTTCAGCGTACAAGCCGTTTTCACCGGGTAGCCCCGGTGCTGTAAGTATTTTTGCAGACACCATGTATAGGTGTCGCTGTCGTCGATCAGCAGTATCTTTTTCATGTGTCCTCACCCCCAATATTGATTTACCACAAGCATAAACTACAAATGTTACACAAATGTCCGAGGTACCTTTGATTTCGACAGAAAAACAGGCTGAATTGTTACAACGCTCGGACATTTCAAAAATTTTTTTGAGAAATGGCGAAAAAAGCGGGGCAGCACACGCCGCCCCGCCACTTCCAAAAGGTTATTCCATTGCCCGCATTTGTTCAATCAGGGATTGTTTTTTCTGTCTGCGGACTGTCCATACAGACAAAATCAGCTCCATTCCGAACAATACCAGAATGAACAGACCCATTTCCAAAACCGGGAATTTGTAAGGCACTACTTTTCCGGCAAAAGCTCCTACACTAAATTTGCTGCAAGCAAAGATGGAAGCCGGAAGCCCAACGATCAGCGTCGCCAATGTTGCAAAGAGCGCATAGCACAGCCCCTCACAGATGTTCATTTTACATAGCTGCTTTTGCGTCAGTCCGATGGAACGCAAAACACTGTTTTCCTGTTTTCTGGACATTTGATTAGAGAGGGTCGTGTTGATCAGGTTGATAACGCCAAAGAGGAATACCAGCCATGAAAGTACCTCTATACTGCCAAATACAAAAGCATTTATATTTTTTTCATACTCAATTATAGTGTCAATATTTTCTAACGCAATATCAGTATGAGTGGCTACAATATTTTTCAATTCAGACTCTACATTGTCCGCTTTTTTCGGATCACTTGCAATGTTCCATGAATAGTCAAACGAAGCTATTTCTGGATGTAATTCATGGAATAATGCTTCCGTTGCAAATTCAAGTGGAGCGTCAACTGGGACTGTTCCATGTCCATCAGTTGGTATGCTATCGTTGTCAAACACCCCTGATATAGTAACAGGAATAGTTGATTTCCCAGAGGTAACTTCAACCGTTTCTCCCACTCTTATATTATCACGATTACTTGTATGCGAATCAATTATGATGCTGTGTGCATCCGCTGGCATAGTTCCCTCTATCAATGCAGCTTCAACCGCAGAATAATTTTGTTCAGTTAGTATATCACACCAACCAGCCTCATCAATTCCGTTGGCACGATAATTTATATGAAGGCTTTGCCTTTTTGTAATCACATCGGTTACACCATCAATGGCCAAAATTTCCTGCTTCAATTTCTCATTCAATGGATTTCCCGCTGCCATAGCTTCTTCTACTGCCAACTCGGAATGTAAATAAATTTTATAGTCACCATACGGATAAATCTGCCTTGCAAGTGCCTCTGGGGAGCGCAGCAAAACCATGGAGGATACCACAAGCAGGATAATTCCGCCCAAACTCAAAGACGCTATAATAGAGATTGTCTTTTTGCGGTCACGCTTAAAATTCGCAATTCCCATTGAAACAGGATTGAGCTTGATATTCTTTTTCCGGCTGCGGATGTCCTTTTGCACCGGGGTAAAACGGACGGCTTCAATGGGGGAAATCCCTGCCGCGATTTTCACCGGCTTACGGATGGAAATAGACACCATGATCCAACTGCTTATGAGTGTCAGGGAAACCATAACGACATAGGAAACAGCGTTAAATCCCTTGGAAAACAGAAGAAAACCGCAGCATACGCCCAGCACTGTACCAACCAAAATTCCGATACTGCCGAGTTTGCGTCCCTCCCGCTTTACAATCCGCTTGATTTGCTTTGGCGTTGCACCAATCGTCCGAAGCTGTCCGTAGCTCCTAATTTTGTCATTGATGGAGATACGGAAGATACTCTGAATCACAATATAGCCGCCGATCAGAACAATAACAATCACACCAACAATCGGTAAAAAATCAAAGGATTTAGAAGCATAAGCAAAATACTTGTTGTTCATGCTGGGATTAGGAAGCTGATATTCCTCTGCAATCTCCCTGCAATAAGAGGTTATCAGTTCCTCGCCCAACTGGTCGCTGTTTTTGAAATGGACATAGGCGCGATACCCAGCCGGATCAAACCCTTTCCATTCTGTCAGGGCAGCTTTGGAAAGAATGATAGCGCAGGTATTCGCTTCTTTTTCATTTACGCTGTCCATAATGCCGGTAACGACATAATCACCATGAAAACTCTCGGTATCTAAGGTCACAGTGTCCCCGATCTTGGCATTGTTTCCATAGGTGGAGAGAAAGTATTCGCTTACGACAACTTCATTTGCTTTTTGGGGCAGATTCCCCTCCAATAGCTTCATTTGGTCGCGCCCAATCTCCATCATTTCTGCGTCATTATATACATAAGAGGCATGATAGCCCTGTTCCGAAAGTTCCTCACCGAGCATATAGTAGCCGCCTACGCGCTCAAACTCCGGCAGTCCTTTCAGGGTTTCAATGTCGTTTTCCTCTACGCCCAGCCAGACCGCCTCATAAGTATCGACAACCTGATTGCGCTGCATTTGTGTCAGGGAAGTAGCTACAATTCCCGTAAAGCAGATCAGAAATGCCGCCAGCGCAACGGCAATCACTACCATCAGATTCCGGCGCTTCTCGCTTTTCAAACTTTTATTTGCCAGCTTCTTTGTAATGGCGCTGGTATCATTTTCAAAAGGCCATGTCATAGCCTGCCACCTCCTTACTCCACAATCTTGCCGTCCTCAATGCGGACTATCCGATCTGCAAGGCGGGCTATGTCGTCATTGTGGGTAATCATCACAACAGTTTGCCGGAACTCTGCACTGGTGCGCTTGATAAGCCCCAACACCTCAGCGCTGGTCTTGCTGTCAAGGTTGCCGGTCGGCTCATCGGCCAGCACAATAGCCGGTTTGGTAATCAGGGCGCGGGCAATCGCCACACGCTGCTGCTGGCCGCCGGAAAGATTGTTCGGCATATTTTTCAGTTTATCTTCCAGCCCCAGCAGGTGAACGATCTCGTTCAAAAACTTCTGATCCACCGTGTCCCCGTCCAGCTCCACCGGCAGGACGATGTTCTCATACACATTCAGGATGGGAACAAGGTTATAGTTCTGGAAGATAAAACCGATGTTGCGGCGGCGGAAGATGGTGAGCTGTTCGTCGTTCATTTTCGACAGCTCTTTGTCCCGGACAATCACGGTTCCGCTGGTGGGAGTGTCCAGCCCGCCCATCATGTGAAGCAGGGTAGACTTGCCGCTGCCAGAGGTTCCCACAACGGCCACAAATTCACCGTCATTTACAGAGAAGTTCACACCGTCAAGGGCGCGAGTGATGTTCGGCTCTGTGCCGTAATACTTTTTCAGATCAATCGTCTGCAAAACGCTCATACTCAAAACTCCTTTCAAGGCTTTCTGCCTGTTGATAAGGCTATTGTAAAACCCAAATGTCCGCGAAATGTTACAGCGGCCAAAAAATTTCATTGAAAATCGGGGTGAAATGTTACAACGCTCGGACATTTCAAAAAAATTTACGGCGGGCAGCCGGAAATGGCCGTCCGCCGCGTTCTATTTTGTCGGCAGCATAATGGAAAATTCCGAACCCTTGCCCGGCTCCGAAACCACTTTGATATAGCCGCCCTGCCGCGTTACGATCTCGCGGGCCAGATACAGGCCAATGCCCACGCCCTGCTGTTCGTGTACTTCTTCCTCACGATAGAAGCGCCGGAAGATGGCGGCCTGATTGCTTTCGGAAATGCCCTTGCCGGTGTCGGTCACTTTGATCTCCACATACATTTCCCACAATACCACCGACACCGTGATTTTCCCGCCTGCCGGGGTGTACTTCACTGCATTGTCCAGCAGGTTAAAGAGGGCTTCGGATGTCCACTTGCTGTCATGGAAAACGGTCAAATCCTCCGGGCAGTCCACGGATACGGCAATTTCCTTTTTCTCCGCTGCATACACGATCCCACTCATGGCCTGCGCCACGGTATCAAAGAGGCGGCCCGGTTTCTTATCCAACTGGATCACGCCCGTTTCCAGCCGGGAGGTTTTCACAAGGGCCTGAAAGAGAAAGTCCAGCTTATCCGTCTGGGTGCGGATTCCCCGGATAAAGTCGGTGCGCTCCGCCTCGGTCATAGGCTTTTCCAGCAGGGTGTCCGTCGCCATTTTCAGATTGCTTACCGGCGTTTTCACCTGATGGGAAATATCCGATACAAGGGTCTGTAACTCCTGCCGTTCCTCGTCCACCCGGCGGCGGTTCTCCTGCATGATCTGGTAAAGCCTTGCCAGCCGGTGTCCGATTCTGGCAAGCTGGGTTTCGCTGTCCTCTGGCCGCTGGGGTGCTTCATTTCCGGCGATCATGTGGTCTAAAGTCTGGCACAGGTCAGCGGTAAACTGCGACAGCCGCTTTCCAAACGCCTGCGTCAGTACAAAAATCCCCACAAGGGCGCACAACAGCAGCGCCCCGCCCGTCAGCACCACCGCCGTCTGTTTCGTCACAAGAAACAGAGCTATGGTGATCCCGGACATGGAGAGGACAAGTCCTATTGCCACCCGACCAAACAGCCGCTTTACCGAGAGGTTTTGAAACTTCATTTTGCCTCGCCTCCCGTCCATTGATAACCCATGCCGTAAACGGTCTTGATGTAGGGCGCGCCACCGTCGGATTCGATCTTGCTGCGAATCCGGCTGATGGAGGTTGTCAGGGTGTGTTCGTCTACAAACCTCTCGTCTATATCCCACAGCTTTTCCAAAAGCTGCCCACGGGTCAGCACTTGCCGGGGATTTTTACGGAACAGGTTCAGCATTTTATACTCCATCGGAGATAGGGTCAGGGGCTTGCCATTTAAGGAAGCCGTCTGCTCCGAGAAGTCCAGAAACAGCCGCCCGTCGTCGTAAATGTCCTTAGCCGGTTTGTGGTGTTCCAGCATGGCGAACATGGCTTTGATCTTCCGCTGCAAGGCCCCGATTACAAAGGGCTTTGTGATGTAGTCCACCGCGCCCACCTCATAGCCCCGTATCTGGTCGCTCTCCTGATCGTTGGAGGTCAGGAAAATCACGATGGTATCCGGGTGCTGGGGCTTTATCAGCTTGCACAGTTCAAAACCGTTGCCGTCCGGCAGGTTGATGTCCAGCAGCACCAAATCAAATTCCCGCTGGCGGATGGCGTCGGCTGCGGTTCTGGCATTTAGGGCAGAAGTCACGCCGTAGCCATCTGCGGTCAGGTTATAGTCTAACATCTTATTCAAAAAACTGTCGTCCTCGACAATCAAAATCTGCTTCATATTCTCACTTCCTTTGCTTTTTGCAGATAGTATAACAGGCAAATGTCCGCGAAATGTTACAGCGGACGGATTTTTTCAAAAAAGTGCTTTTTCTTTATTATAGGATAGCCCGCTTTTCCGTACAAGGCACAAAATATGAATTATAAAGTTTAATCTTACTACATATAGCAACATTCCATTGAGAAAATATGAAATATACAATGTAGATGGGTGGTGCTATATGGCAAATATCAAAGATTGTCCCGGCTTTGAAACTTTCGGCGCGGATGTAAAAGCGGCGCGGAAAGTCAAGCAGTTATCGCGTAAGACGCTGGCGGAACAGGTCAATATCGACTGGCGCTATCTTGCCAACATCGAAAATGACGGCACGATTCCCAGCCTGCCAGTTATCATACAGCTTATTAAAATCTGCGGGCTTCCCGTGGAACGGTATTTTAACCCGGAGGTCATGCGGGAGGAAAGTGCACAGCGGCAGCGGGTCAGCCACAAACTGAAACTCTGCTCGGAAGAATTTCTGCCGATCATCGAGGGCGCGATTGACGGGGCCATTCAAATTCAACAGAAGAATGACGAAACGGAGGGTGCATGACAACCCTCTGTTTTGTTTTTGGGAGGACGCAAGGCTGCGCCCTCTCTTTTTTTGTGCGGTTTTCGGAAAAACCGGGATTTTGCGGGTATTTCCTTGGGGTCAGAACGCTTTTTAGGGGAAGAAGAACAAAGACAGCAAGCATAGGGAGTGTAGCCACACTCCCGGCAAACGGCTTCCCGTTTGTATCTTGGGGAAGTCCCCAAACCCCTGAATGAATGGAGGTGCGAAAGTGGCAAACCGAAAACGGAAGTTTGTGCTGCGCGTCCCGGTGACGCCGGAGGAACGGGCGCTGATCCAGCAGAAGATGGCCCAGCTTGGCACAAAGAACTTTTCTGCCTACGCCCGGAAAATGCTGATTGACGGCTATATCGTCCATATCGACACCGGCCCCGTCCGGGCGCAGACCGCAGAGCTGCAAAAGATCGGCGTCAACATCAACCAGATTGCAAGGCGTATCAACAGTACCGGGACTGTGTACGCGCAGGACTTAGAGGACATCAAGGGGGCGCTGGCACAGATATGGCAGTTACAAAGATCCATCCTATCAAGTCAACGCTGAAAAAGGCGCTGGACTACATCGAGAACCCGGACAAGACCGATGAAAAGCTGTTCGTTTCTTCCTATGGCTGTTCCTATGAAACGGCGGATATTGAATTTCAAATGCTATTAGATCAGGCGTACCAAAAGGGCAACAATCTGGCCCACCACCTGATACAAGCCTTTGAACCGGGGGAAACCACGGCGGAGCAGGCCCATGAGATCGGGCGGCAGCTTGCCGATGAAGTGCTGCAAGGTAAATATCCCTATGTGATTACCACCCACATAGACAAGGGCCACCTGCATAACCACATTATTTTCTGCGCCGTGGATATGGCGAACCAACGCAAGTACATTTCCAACCGCCAGAGCTACGCCTTTATCCGGCGCACCAGCGACCGGCTGTGCAAGGAACACGGCCTGTCTGTGGTAAAGCCCGGCAAAGACAAGGGCAAGACCTACGCCGAGTGGGACGCACAGAAAAAGGGCAAGAGCTGGAAAGCAAAACTGAAAATCGCTATCGACGCGGCCATTCCGCAGGCCAAAGACTTTGACGGTTTTCTGCGGCTCATGGAGGCGCAGGGCTATGAAGTCAAACAGGGCAAGTTTATTTCATTCCGCGCCCCCGGACAGGAACGCTTCACCCGCTGCAAGACCTTGGGGGAGGATTACACCGAGGAACGGATCACCCAGCGGATCAAGGGCATTGCCATTGACCGGGGGTCGCGCAGAAGAAGCGCCGGGGAAATCTCCCTGCGGATTGCCTTGGAGGACAGTATCAAGGCCCAGCAGTCGGCGGGCTATGCGCGGTGGGCGAAGCTGCACAACTTGAAGCAGGCCGCCAATTCCTTAAACTTCATCACAGAACACCAGATTGACAGCTACGAGGGCTTGGAAAGCAGGCTGGCCGAGATCAGCGCGGCAAACGACGCGGCGGCCTCCGCCCTGAAAGACGCGGAACGCCGCCTTGGGGATATGGCGCTGCTGATAAAAAACCTCTCCGCCTACAAGCAGCTCCGGCCTGTGGCGCTGGAACTGCGAAACGCCAAAGACAAGGCCGCGTTCCGGCGGCAGCATGAAAGCCAACTGATCTTGTATGAGGCGGCGGCAAAGACGCTCAAAGAGGCCGGGGTCACAAAGCTCCCCAACCTGTACGCCCTCAAAACCGAGTATAAAAAGCTGGACGCAGAACGGGAACGGCTGTCCGCACAGTACAGCGAAGCAAAACAGAAATTGAAAGAATACGGCATTGTCAAACAGAATATAGACAGCATTTTGCGGACAGCGCCGGGAAAGGAGCATACGCAGGAACGATGAACATACCGAGAATGAGTTACCCCCAATACCGCAAGGCACGCAGGCTCACCCATGAGTGCTGCAACTACTGTAACGGAAACTGCCTCCTGCTGGACGATGGGGAGGAATGTGTCTGTGTGCAGAGTATTTCCTATTCGCTGCTGTGCCGGTGGTTCAAGGTAGCCGTCCTGCCGCTGGACGCGGCCCTGTGCGCCGAGATCACCAAAGGCCGGGACGAAATCAAACGCTGCGCCGTCTGCGGGGCGGCGTTTACTCCCAACTCCAACCGGGCTAAATACTGCCCGGATTGTGCGGTGCAGGTGCGCCGGAAGAAAGAGGCGGAACGCCAGCGGAAAAGATACCTCCTGTCTACGCATTTAAGGCGGTAAAAGTCCACGGAAATCAAGGGTTTTTCCGCATGGTCGGCAGGCAGGTGGATAAAGTTATCCTGTTCCCCTTAAAACGGGGTTCTAAATGCGGGAAAATGGACAAAAAAGAAGCGCCGGGCGCAGAGGCTTTGACACCTCCGCGCCCGGCGTTTTTTCAGCCTATTAACTGATCTACATAGGTAATCAGGGGATGCAGTTGTTTCAGGCGAAACATCTCAAATAACTTATCTGAACTTACCCATTGAACATCTACAACTTCTGTTTCCTGTAAACGCATTTCTTCAATCTTTATATCCCTATGAAACAGCCAAACATCGTAAAAATCCTGCACATTTTCCCGTCTGGTCTGATAAATCAATTTTTCACTTCCGGGAGTAAGCAGTATTCCTAATTCTTCTTTTACCTCTCGGATTGCTCCTTGCAAGCTGGTTTCCCCGGAAAATACAGAACCACCCGTACATTCCCAATAAAGAGGGTATTGCTTTTTCGGATGCCGCTGTGATAAAAGATACTGCCCCTGCTGGTTGACGATCCATACACTCACAGATAAATGATACAGCCCTTTGGGTATGATTTCTCCACGGCACATTGTTATTCCAGACTTTTCCCGTTTTGCATTATATAAATCCCATTTTTCCATTTTCATACCTCTTTGTGTGGGATCGGTGCTTGCCGAAAATCAAGTAAGTAAATATCCGCAATCCTTTCTATTTCTGTACGCTGATCTGCGGAATACTTATCATAAATCCCACCTGCTAACATACGGGCTGCCTTTGCGCTTTTAATTGCTGGAAGCACATCATCAAACACAATACAGTGTTCAGGTGCAACCCCTAATTTTCTTGCGGCCAATTCAAAGACATCCGAATATTCTTTTCCCCGCTGAACCTCATCTGTTGAACATAGAGCGTCAAATAATTCTAAAATAGAATTGTTCTTTAAGCATGGAATATAGAGCTTTTCCGGCAACCCCGTAGCAACTGCAAGTTTTATTCCATGTTCTTTTAAGCGCAGAAGATAATCAAGGGCATGGGGCAGCAGACCGACATGGTTACTGTATTCCTCGACCGCCATATTATTCCATTCCTCAATAATTCCCTCTACCGTTTCCTGCAATCCAAAAAGATCAATGGTATATTGTGCGGCTTCCTCAAAACTCCTTGCACATATTTCAGTTACATAATTTTCCGGGACGGGAAGATTTCTCTTTTTCAAAAACTGAATATCTATATGCTCCCATACATCCATTGAATCCAGAATTGTTCCATCTAAATCAAAGATTGCCGCATTAAAATCCATTTTTCTTTTCCTTTCCGCAAAATAAATCTTTCAGTTCCGCAGCAGCAGCTTTTATATCAGACTGCGCTATGATGGCAGATACAACAGCCAGCCCGTCAATTCCCATGGGCTTGAAACGCCCTGCATTTCCCTTATTGATACCGCCAATAACAACTATCGGCAAAGAAACGGCTGCGCGGATTTTCTGTAATTCTTCCATTGATACAGAATCAGCGTCGGTTTTAGTTCCAGTAGGGAACATTGCGCCAACTCCCAAATAATCTGCACCATCCTGTTGTGCCTGTATTGCTTCTGCAATGGAAGATGCAGATACTCCCAACAGCATATTTTCCCCAATTACTTTGCGGACGGCAGCCGCAGGTAAATCATGCTGTCCAATATGTACCCCCGTAGCCTGCACAGCCATTGCAATATCTATCCGGTCGTTTATGATAAGGGGAATATGGTATTTATCCGTAACCTGTTTCACGGCAACAGCCTGATTGTAAAATTCTAATGAGGACAATTCTTTTTCTCGGAGTTGTATCATTGTGCAGCCTCCTAAAATTGCCTGTTCTACCGCTTCTGTCAGGCTATCGCAGCTCATTAGTTGACGATCAGTAACAAGATAAAGTGTATAATCAAAGTTCATTTTGCACCTGCCTATTCTTTAGATAAACCATGCTGATACAATTCGTAGAAATGGTGCGTCGGGCCACAGCCTTTTCCAATCGCAAGAGAGTGTTCGATTGCCATTGTGACATAAGCCTTTGCAGATTCGACTGCAAGCGGAACACTTTTTCCCTTTGCAAGCTGGGAAGCGATTGCAGAAGAAAAGGTACAGCCTGTCCCATGAGTATTTTTCGTATCAATGCGGGATGTTTCAAAATGGTAGAAATTTTCTCCATCAAATAGGACATCAACAGCATTTCCTATATGATGTCCACCCTTGACAACAATCGCCTTACAACCCATGGCATATATTTTTCTTGCGGCAGCCTCCATATCTGAAACTGTGGAAATCTGCATATCCGCTATTTTCTCTGCCTCTGGAATATTTGGAGTAAGTACATCGGCAAGTGGAATTACTGTGTCTATCAAGGTGGAAACCGCCGTAGGATTCATCAATGGGCAGCCATTTTTGGCATACATAACCGGGTCGATTACAACATTTTGGGGCTTATATTGTAATAGTTTCTTTGCCACCGCTTTCATACATTCTGGTGTAGAAAGCATACCGATTTTTACTGCGTCCACTTCAATATCTTCAAATACGGCGTCAATCTGTTTTTCAATCATATCAGGGGTAATATCTTGGATGTCGATAACGCGGCTGGTGTTCTCTGCAACAACAGAAACAATAACACTCATTCCAAATACGCCGTGAGCAGAAAAAGTTTTCAAATCAGCCTGAATACCTGCACCTCCGCTGCAATCTGATCCGGCAATGGACAATACTTTTTTCATTTTGCATTTTCCTCCATTCTTTCGTTCCGATAGGCCATCTTCCAAAAAGCAAGCTCTAACAAACTTGCTTTCTCAAAAATATCAGCCAGATACTTTTTATTTGCTTCTGATAACCCAGCACATTTATACTCTGCAAAAGCAGACCATTCTTTGCAACTTTCTGCATATTGTTCATCGGCATAATCTTTGATAAAGTCCCAATATCTTGATTCTCTGCTTGTAGGGACAGCCGCCAGTTTGCGGAATATATAGCTGTAACTTAACATACAGGGAAGAACCGCCATTAAAATTTCTTCATTCTTTCCATGTGACGCAATCTCAAACATGAAATCAATGTAATTTTGATTTTCAGGCAAAGGGGCGATCAGTTCAATATCATCATCTGTTATGCAAAATTGCTTTAGATAATCCAGCCGCACTTCCGATTCCGTATCATTTACAAAGTTCAGCATGGAGTAGTAAAGCTGAATTTCTCTTAATGTATCAGCATGAAAAATTGCCTTGCCGTATATACGGGCATAGTTTTTCAGATAGATACTATCCTGAATCATATATCTCTTGAACTTTTCAAGAGGTAGCTTTCCAGTTTGCACTTCCTGCACAAATGGGGTAGCTGCACATTCTTCCCAAATGGGAATGTTGTGGGTTAAGATGTCTTTCATAAATGCCATGTTTGATCCTCCTAAGATAAAAAAATAGAGCCTCTAAAACAATTAGAAGCTCTTTCAGACGCAATACGAGCGTAAGAAATTGCTTCCCTACGCCGGTATTAGCCGACAGGTCCAGAGGTCAGGTCTTACCTTTTTCAACTTGTTCAGTTCCCTCGCAAACACATATCATATCTTATTCAATTAAAAAAGGACATTCCCAAAACAGAGAATGTCCAAAAAATACGAATCTGTATTCTTTAGCTCCCTGCGTTGGTATTAGCCAACAGGTTCAAAGGGTCAGGTTTTAACCTTCTCAACTACAAGGTAGTCCCCCTGCTTGAGTATTATTATAGTTAGAAAGTCCCCAAAAGTCAAGTCTACGCATTTAGGGCGGTAAAAGTCCACAGAAATCAAGGTTTTTTCCGCATGGTCGGCAGGCAGTTGGATAAAGTTATCCTGTTCCCCTTAAAACGGGGTTCTAAATGCGGGCAAATGGACAAAAAAAGAAATGCCGGACGCAGAGGCTTTGACAGCCCCCGCGCCCGGCGTTTTGCTTATTCGTCTGTGAAGTGGAACCGCTGCGCCGCAAAGTCGGCGTCGCTCATGGCGTCCAGCTTATTTGCGGTCTGGCAGGCCAGCGCCACCATTTCCTTGTCCATGTCCGGCAGTGCTGCCCGGAGATTTGCCGCCGTCCTGCGGCGGTCGGCGTTGTGGTACAGACAGATCAGGTTTTCTTCTTCCACGGTGAAATACATTCCTCATACCTCCATTTCTTTTGATTTTTCCCGCGCCGGGGGCTTCTTTTTCTGCTCCTCCTTGGCGGCGGCAAGCTGCGCCCGGATGGACGGCTTCTTTTGTTTCTGCGTTGTCTTTTGGGTCTGCTTGGGCTTTTTGGCCTCCGCCTTGGTTGCCTCGGCCACATCCAAAAGGGAAATCTGTTCCCCGGCTTTTGCCCTTGCTTCCAGTTCCTCCATAGACGGGGCGTTGTTCATCATGCCGTCGATCATGTTGTAGTTCTGCTCGGTGGACATTTCCGCCGTCTTGATATGGCTTTCTGGCTGGGCGGGGATGGCAAAGGCTCTTGTGCCGTTTGCCATAATAAGATACCTGCCGTCCTCCGACTGGTGGTGGAATCCATACCCGGCGGCCTCCATCTGTTCCCGGCTCCTGTCGGTCAGATAGAAACGGCCTCTCGGCGTCTGGATTTGTTCGCCGGTCATGCACTCGTCCGGCGTGAGCTGCTTTTCCGGCTGGGCGAAAAACTCCGGCACCTGCCGGTAGTCGGCCCCCTCGTCCACATAGTAGGCGGTCTGTTTTCCATCCTGCCGGAACACCACAATATCCCCCATCGAGAGGGAATGTCCCTTGTAATCGGCGGGATGTTCCATGTTGAAGCGGCGGTAAATCTCGTCCAGTGTGATGTCCTTGTCCAGCGGCGCGGAGTAGATAAGCTGGTAATTCTTCCTGTCCACCGAAAGCCCATCCGCCTGCAATTCCTCATAGGAACGATAGCGGAAGTCGCGCCCCTCCGGGCCGGGCGGCACTTGGTAGATGGAAAAGTTGGGCTGCGCCGGGGCCTCATAGTCAGAGGCAACATATTCCTCCACCGTCAGCCCGGCAGCGGCGGCCTCCTGTTCCAGCTCTGCCTCGATCTGTTTTTTGTGGTCCTGCAAGCTCTGGTCGAAGTCGGCAAGCTGCGGCGGCTCCGGCAAGTGGTACTGTCCCTGATTGAGAAGCGGGCGGCACTCCTTTACATAGTCCAAAACCGCATTGAAATAAGCGGTCTGTTCCGGCGTCAGGGTTTCCCCGGATCGCAGGGGGCGCTGGGCCTCCTGCTCCATAGCGGCCAGATTGCAATGCAGCTCCATATACGGGATGAACTCATGCAGCAGCATATCCCGCTGGGCCTTGTCCGCCTCCCATGCCTCCGGCCCCTCATGGTGCAGCACATGGTTTTTCCAGCTTTCATCCTGTGCGTAGTATTCGTGGTAGCCCCGGATATGCTGGATCATGGAACCGTCCCCGTCGCCAAAGTCCTGCCGTCCCTCGTAGCTGTCCGGCTGGCCCTGCATGGTAAAATCAATGCGGAACTTGGTCTTGTCGTACCAATGGCCCGTATAGCCCGGCTGCTCCCGTTCATGGCGTCTGGCGCTGTCCAGCTCCTTAAAAACGGCCTCGGCTTCATGCAGCGGCATTTGCTGGCCGTCTTTCAGATGGGGGCTTTCACTCCAAAGGATCGTGACAACCGGCTCCGCTGCCGGATTCTGGGGGATCTGCCGCTTGGCGTTTGCAACGGCAATCTCACTTTCGATCTCGCTTTTCACAAAGGAATCCATCTGGCCCTTTTGCAGCTCATAGCCCTGTTCACACAGGCGGTTGATAAGCCCGATTACCTTGTCGTTATCGCCCACGGCCTCGGCATAGGCCACGATCAACTGCCGTTCCTCGCTGCCCAAACGCGGGGCGTTTTTCTCTGCCAGTTCAATCAGAGCGGCAGCCCGGTCAGCCGGGGACGCCTCCGGCATGAACGGCTTTCCATTCAAAAGGCCGTCGATCCCATTCCACGCCTGCGGCTGGGGAATGGCGTTGGCCTGTTCGGTTGCTTCCAGAAAATCATCCAGCCTGTCGCCGGTCAGGGGTTCTATTGTCCCAGCCGGTCGCTCATGGATGGCAAGGATTTCTTTTCCGGCTTCCGCAAGGGACAGGTCGGGATTGTCAAGCTGGCCTCCGTCCAGTTCTTTGTAGTCGGGACCGTACAGCGTGTAATCGTAGCCGGTTTCTGATGTCTGGATATACAGATATTCGCCGCTTTCCAGACGGTAGGCGGCCTCCTGCGGGGCTTTGGCCTGTTCCAGCGTTCCATCCCCGGCAATGGTAAAGCCCTGCGCCTGCGCCGCCTCCTTGGTTCCCTGCGACACTTCGCCGGTGGATTTCAAATCCGCGTCAATGAGGGTTTGCAGCATGGCTTTTACGCTGGCGGTCATTTCCTGCTGTTGCTCCGGGGGCAGCTTGGAAAATACGCTGTCCGGGTCTGGCTGCTCGGCGGCCTGTTCCAGCGGTGCGGCCTGCGGCTGCTCCTGCTGGGCCTGCCGTTCTTTCTGAAGCTGGGCAAGGTGGCCGTCAATGGTGGTAATCAGTTCATGGGCGGTGGCCCGGATGGTTTCAAGGGAGGCTTTCAGCTCTTTCAAGTCCTTGCCGGAACTCCAACCGGCCACATAGCCAAAGGAATAATCGGAGGTGTCCAGCCCGTAGTGCTGGCAGACGGCATAGGCCACGCTTTCGGCCTGCACTTCGCGGGTGCGGCTGTCGGGACGGTCGGCCTGCTCAATGGCCGGGGCTTCCGGGTCGATGGCGTGGAGCTTGGAATGGGCGATCTCGTGGATAGCCGTCTTTAGGGTCTGTAATTCGCTCATGCCCTCCTGAATGGCGATCCGCTTTTCCGTCAGGTGGTAGTAGCCGTGGGAACCGCCCGGAATGTCCTCAAAACCAATGGGAACCGGGGAGGTCTGTTCCAGCGCCTTAAAAAATTCCCCGTAGCGTTCCACGCTGCCGGTCAGTTCTTCCACGCCGATAGAGGGCAGCGGTTCTCCCTCGGTCTGGCTCACATCAAAGACGGAAACGATCTTAAAGGCCGGAACCTGTATTTCCTGTACTTCGGTAACAGGCTTTCCGTCTTTTCCCATCACCGGCCTGCCCTGTGCGTCCAGCTTTTGCACTTCCTTTTTTGCCTTGAACGGGGCCGGGGCCAGTATCTTGATGGCCTTTTCGCCTTTCTTCACATTGCGGTGAAAATCGTCCCGCCACTTGTTGTAGCCTGCCACAAGCTGTCCGCCCTGCATGGCGATCAGGAGGGTATTGTTGAAGCTGTAACTGTGGAACTTGGACATGGTGGTGAGATAGGCTTTGTAGCGTTCACTCTCGAAAAGCTCCTGTATGCCGGTTTCCAGCCGGTCGGTGATCTCTTTCATGCGCTCGGCGCTGTTCTGGCCGTTTAAGAGAATGGGGGTGACAGGCTGCGGGGCCTTTGCGGGGGTTGCCGCCTCCGGCTGCACCTTGCTTTCCTCCCGCAGAATTTCCGGCGCAGGATAGGCCATCACCCGGTATTCCTCCGGCACTGGCTGGCCCTCATGGACGCGCTGCCATTCGTCGCTGGTTCGCAGGATATAGCCGTAATCGGTAAAGGTTCCCTGTTCCTCGTTGGCGATAAAACTTCCCAGCCGGTCGGTGTCAATGGCCGGTTTCCACGGGTCGGGAACGACAAACAGCCCGGAATCATTCAGATAATATTCCCCCAGACTGCGGTTGTCCTTGGCGTTGATTAAGACAAAACAATCGGTGTTTTCAGCGTAGTCCAAAAGCTGCCCGATGGTCTGCATTTTCGCCGGGGACTGCATGACGGCGTTCAGCTCCGCAAGCTCCACGGCGTCCAGCTTTTGAAGCTGGGCAGCAAGGAAGTTCAGTTCGTCCACGCTGGCGGTCTTGATTAAGTCCTCCGGCAGTTCCAGCGGTTTTCCCTCCGGGGCGGAAAAGTCGCCAATGAACAAGTCCTGCTGGTTGTCGGCGGTGATATGGATTTCCTTTAAGGTTTCCTGTACCTGTTCGGCGGAAGTCGGCAGGGAAAGCCAGTACCCATGCGGCCCGCCGGTCTGCGCCTCGGCGCGGTTATCAAGAAAAATGGAAAATACTTCGTTCACGGGTTCCCTCCTTTCCGGGGTGGCTGTGGTCTGTTGCGGCTGTGCGGCTTCCTCCTGTGTGGGAAGTGCTGCGGCTTTTGCCGGTTCCTCCCCCTCGATGGTATAGCCGGGGAGCAGGCAGCCATTGACCTTAAAACAGTCGGCGTATTCCTTGGGGATGGCCGGGGAAATTTCGGTAAAGTAATGGTCGTGGGCTTTGATCCGGCCATTCAGGTACTTGTCCAGTTCTTCCCGGCTGGAAAAGACTTTCCGTTCCTGTCCGGCGATCTTTTCCATCGGGTTTCCGTGGGGCGCGTTGGTATAAAGACCCCAGCGGAGCGTCCACGAGTAGGGGACGGATTTTTGGGCGGCGCTGTCATACCGGGTGTTCTCGGAAATGGAGTAATCCATCTGGTAAACCATGTTGCTGCGGATATGGCGGTATTCGTCCGGGGCCTCCCACTGGTTTGCGGTGTGGGTGACGGGAAGCGTCCGGGCATATTCAAGGGCTTTGTCCAGAAACAGGGTTCTTCCGGCCTGTTCCTCCCATGCGGCGGCCTGTTCTTTCAGGCGGTCAAACACTTCCTGTTCTGCGGCGGCGCTTTCCGCCCGCAGGGAAAGAAGCTCCGCAAGGGGCAGCTTTACCATTTCGGAAAGATCGGCCTTGCCGCTTTCAAAATAAATCCGACGCTCGATCCGCATAGTGCTGGCCGGTTCTAAATCGTCGTGGTCGTAGGAGCTGTAAGACATTTTGGGTTCACATCCTTTCTATGGCGGTGATCTGATACAAGGGGTTTGGGGCTTCCCCAAAGAGAAAATCCCCGGCCCGGCAGGTGCGCCGGGTCAGGGATTTTGCCGGGAGTGTGGCTACACTCCCTATGCTTGCTGTCTTTAGTTTTTGCCCCTCTGTTCCACGCGGTAGTTCACATACTTGCCGCCGGTATCGGCCAAAAGCACCGTCCCGTCATAGGTTTTGCTGGTTTTCATGGAGCGCAGGCCCTTTACCTTTGCCTTTCCGTCTTTAAGGAGCGCGGCGGCGATCTTCGGGGTGAACGCCTTGCCCCGTTCCTCAAAAAATCGGTCATTCTTCCACATGACAAACTGGCAGCTTCGGTTTCCGCAGTAGTAGTTCTTTTTGCCCTCGTAGACGCTTTCCCCGCAGCGCGGACATTTGCCGATAACCACACGCTCGGTTTGAAACAACTTCTGCGCGTCCTCGCTGATCTGGGAGTAGTTTGCGATCAGGCCCCTTGTCATTTCTGCAATGTCCTGCATGAAGCCCTCCGGGTCGGCCTGCCCCTTGGCAATGGCCGTCAGCTCCGTTTCCCACTGTGCCGTAAGCTGGGGAGAGGTCAGCACCTCCGGCAGCACGCAGGCAAGGTTATGGCCGTCCTTGGTGGGAAGTAGCTGTTTTCCCCTGCGCTCCACAAAGCCCATCTGCACCAGCTTTTCTAAGATGGAGGCGCGGGTGGCCGGGGTTCCCAATCCCTGCCGCTCGGCGTCCTCCGGCAGATCGTCCGCACCGGCGCGCTCCATAGCGGAAAGCAGGGTATCTTCCGTGTAGGATTTTGGCGGTGCGGTGAAATGCTCGGTGACGGCGGCAGTTACCTTGTCAAAGGTCTGTCCCTCGGTGATCTCCGGCAGTTCCCGCGCAGGCTCCGGGGCGGTGTCGTCGGCGTCTGTTTTGAACGACGCCTTAAAGCGGCGGTCAAGCTCTTTCCAGCCGGGGGTCAGGATGGTTTTTCCCTTGGCGGTAAAGGTGTTCCCGGCACAGGTGAATGTGGCGGTGACAGCTTCATACACATGGGGCGCGGCCACGGCGCACAGCAGCTTGCAGCACACAAGGGACAGCAGTTTCTTTTCCCCCTCGGCCAGCCCGTCAAAGCCTTTCTGCACAAATTCCATCGTCGGGACAATGGCGTGGTGGTCGCTCACCTTTTTGCTGTTCAGCACCCGGCCAAACTGCGGGGACAGGTCAAGCCCCGTTGCAAAAGGAAGCAGCGGCCACAGGCCGGACACAAGGCTTTCCGCCGTTGGCAGCATATCATCGGTCAAATACTGACTGTCGGTGCGGGGATAGGTCAGCAGCTTCTTTTCATAGAGCTGCTGGGCATAGTCAAGGGTCTGCTTGGCGGTAAATCCAAACAGGCGGTTTGCTTCCCGCTGCAAGGTGGTGAGGTCATAGAGGCGGGGCGGCTGCTCCGTCGTTTTCTCCCGTGTCACCGACACACAAACGGCCTGCGCCGTTTCACAGGCGGATTTCAGGGCCTTGGCGTCGTCTGCGTTTCCCATGCGTTCACTGGCCGCCTCCATGCCGCCCGCCGCGATCTGGACGATGTGGTATTTCTCTTTCTGAAAGCTGCTGATCTTGGCCTCCCGGTCAACCAGCATTTTCAGGGTCGGCGTCTGGACACGGCCCACGGTCAGGGTCTTGTGGTAGAGGATGGAGAAAAGTCTTGTCGCGTTGATCCCCACCAGCCAATCCGCCTGCGCCCGGCAAAGGGCCGACTGATACAGGTTATCATAATCGGTTCCCGGTTTCAGGTGGGCGAAGCCGTCCTTGATGGCCGCGTCCTCCATGCTGGAAATCCAAAGGCGCTGAAACGGTTTCTTGCAGCCCGCCATCTGGTAGACGAAACGGAAAATCAATTCCCCCTCGCGTCCGGCGTCGGTGGCGCACACAAGGCCGGTGACATCGGGGCGCTCCATCAAAGAACGCAGGGTGTCAAACTGCTTTTTCTTATCGTCGGGAATGATGTACTGCCATTGCTGCGGCAGAATCGGCAGGTCGTCATAGCGCCATTTTTTGAAACGCTCGTCATAAGTCCCGGCGTCGGCAAGGGAAACAAGGTGGCCGATACACCAGCTCACCATATAGCCGTTCCCCTCCATATAGCCGTCCTGTTTCTTGTCCGCGCCGATCACGCCCGCAATGCTGCGGGCTACGCTTGGTTTCTCTGCAATTACTAACTGATAGCTCATACTTCGTCCTCCTTATTTCCATCTTCACTTGTCATATCCTCGTCCGGCTCCGGGGCTTCGTCCTCGTCGTCCTCGTCCTCTCCAAAGTCATACTCGGCCAGATCGTCATTGCCTGTGGTGTCAGCTTTTTCCTTTTTGAATTTCAGGAAATAGAGGGCTGCGCCGCCGCCCAGCAGCACCACCACAAAGAACACCACAAGGCCGCCCATGCCGCTTGGCTTTTCCTCCTGCGGCTTTTCTTCCTCCGGCTGGGGCTTCGGCTCCGGCCCGTTGCAGGCGGTCAGGTTGTTTTTACAGACCGGGCAGGCCGTATTGACGGCCCCGGCTTGACACTTGGCCGTACAGGTGCAGACCTCCGGCTCTTTTTTCCCGTCCTCCAACAAGGCTTGCAGGTCGGCGTCATCCACTTGGTTGAGGAAATGCACCGCCGTTTCCTTGTCCTCGTTGGCCCGGTCGATCAGGATGTAAAAATAATTCCCGGCCTTGGTGGTAACGGTGATAAGCTGCTTATCCCCGAAAAAATCATCCACCAGCGCGGCGTTGCCCTGCGGGGTGACGGGTACGCCCTCCGGCTCCATGCCGCCGGTGGTAGGTTCTTCGGTTTCCTCCGGCACTTCTGCGGGGGCCTCGGTGGTTTCCGGCAGCGGCACAGGGTCAGGGTCAGCGCCTCCGGCGTAGGCGGTAACGGTCGTGGTCGCCATGCAGAGCGCAGCGGCCACAGCCAGCGTCAAAGTGCGGAACAGTTTAGATTTCTTCATGGGCGCTGTCCTCCTGTTCAAAGTCCGGGATCGGGGCCGCCTGCAACGCGCCGCCGCGCACAAAGGCGGCGAACTCCTGCGGGGTCATGTTGAGGCCGCGCACAAGCTGGACGATCTGCAAGTTTTCCTGTTCGGTCTTGGCCGCTTCCAACTCCCGAAGCTGCTTTTGCAGCTCCGCGATCTTGCCCTTGGTTTTCTCAATATCCTTTTCAATGCGCTCCAATTTGTTCATTGCCATAGTGATTTACTCCTTTCTGGCGTTTAAGGCAAACGCCCGTAACAATAAAAATGCTGCTGCCAGTAGCTTGAATTGAGGTTCGTGTAGGAAATGGGGTCGCCGCAGTGCAGCATGACCGAATTTCCCACATACAGCCCCACATGGGACATCCCGGCAGTGTCGTAAGTGCCGACGAAAAATACAAGGTCGCCGGGCTTGGCCTGCTCCGGGGAAACGGGGGTGCAGATGTTGTAAAGCCCCTGCGCCGTCTGGCGTCCCACATTCCAGCCGGAATGATTGATAACCCAGCTAATAAAGCCGGAACAATCAAAGCTGGTGCTTGGGGAGCTGCCGCCCCACACATAGGGATAGCCCACATACTTTTCCGCCTCGGCGATCATGGCGGCAAAGGCTTCGTCCTTTAGCGCCTCCGGGGGGATTTCATAGTAGGTCGGCTCTTTCGGGGTGGAGGCGTGGGGATAGCTGCCGTTGGGGAACAGGTCTGGCCGGTTGCCCAAAGTCTGCATATAGGCAGCATAAAAGCCCATCTGTTCCTCGGTGAGAATGTAGATGGGCAGGTGGGACAGGTCAAAGTTTTCCAGCTTCACATTGCAGATGTAGTAAGTGTAGGGTACTTCCACGGTGTAGGTGTTTCCCTCGCTGTCCGTCCTCGTTTCGGTGCGGTAGCGGGTTTCCGTTTCGATGGTCTGGGTCAGGATGTACTGTTTTTCAAAGAGCATAGCAAGATCGCCCTGTACCTCCCCCAAAGTGAACACGCCGTTATGCAGCGCGGAGAGGATGGAGGTCAGCACATAGGGGTCATGCTTGATCTCGTCCAGATCGAAACGGTATTCGTCATAACCGGGGTGCAGGCTTTCGTAGTTGTCAAGTTCGTGCTGCAAGTCTGCTTCCAGCGCGCCATAGGCGGCTTCGGCTCCCAGCATATCGCTGTCCTCGGAGAGATAGGAGGTGGCGGCAAGGCCCGTCCCGGTGCTGCCAAACATGGCGGTGCAGGATTGCAGGCCGCCCATCACCAGCAGGAGCATAAGGCCTACGCCGCCGACGATCAGCGCCCCTTTCCAGTGCCGGGCGGCAAAGGACGCGGCCTGTCTGCTTTTCTCTGCGGCTTTCTTGGCTGCGGCAGCCGTGGTCTTGGCGGTGCTTGCCGCCCCCTGTGCGGTCTGGCCCGCCGCCCTTGCTGCCTTGGCATATTCCCGCTTGATGTGCTGTTTCTGCCAGAAGCGGGAAACGGGGTTCTTGGTCGCCTGCGCCAGCTCCGGGTTGTCCCGCAGGGATTTTTGATACGCAAACTCGGCGTTGGCGGCGATGGACTTTCGCTCGGCCTTGGCTGCGGCCCGGTAGGGTTTGAGCTTGTGGCGGTGGACGCCGCTGCGGATCATGCGGCCCGCCTGCCGTTCCGCCAGTTCCTCCCCCTTGTGGCCGCCCTCCACGCCCACATTTTCGTGTTCTACCTCATGGATTTTTCCGTGGAGGTAAAGCCCGGCTTCCTGTATGGGGCGGCTGGCCGGGTTTGGTTTGAGCTGGGGAGGGGATTTCTCCACCTTGTCAAAATACAGCCTGCTTTTGGCCTTGCCCTTGGCCTCGTCATAAACGGTTTCCTTGGTGACGACACGCTTTTTCGGCAAGGCTTCTTTGGCTGCTTCCAGCTGATCCGCCCGTTTTTCTGCCTTTTTGATATACGGGGCCAACTCCGGGGAGGCCCGTTCCTCGGCGGTAAACTGCAACCGGGAAACAGGGCCGGTGGCCTGCGCCACGGTTTCCCCGGCGTCCTTGGCCGCTTTCTTTGCCTTGTGGCGGTCGTGCAGTTCATCCGCCCGTTCCAGTATTTTTTCCGCCGCCCCCTCCGGCTGGGCGGTGTATTCCTGCTCGGCCTCCCGGCTGGACACATTGACGCTTTCGCCGGTGGTCTGGTTATCCAGCGTCAGGCCGTCGCGGGTCATGTGCTGCGTTACCTTGTCGCGGGGTTTTAAGGGTTCCATGACTTCACCTCCTTGTGCCTCATACCGTCGCCCCCTCGCCTAACCGGGTCGTCATGATCTGGTAGATCTGGGTGTTTTTCGGGATGGGGTTCTTAAAGGGCAGGATCACATTTTCGTAAATGAGAAGCCCCTCGCCGGGTTCGGAATTGTCCACATACCGTAATTGCTGGGGCGAAATGTTCAGCCGTTCCGCAAGGATTTTGCGGTCGCCGCTGGCCTGATTGAGCAGGCAGATAAAGTCGCTGTTTTCCAAAATGTTCTCAATTTCCGGGGAGGAAAGCAGGTCTTTTACATTCTGCGTCGCACCTGTGGGAATCCCGCCCCACTTACGAAAACGCTTCCAAATCTCGCAGGAAAAGGCCGCCGTCTGTTCCTCACGCAAAAGCAGGTGGAACTCATCACAGAAATACCATGTCGCCTTGCCCTTGCTGCGGTTTTGGGTGACGCGCCCCCAAATCTGGTCTTGAACAATGAGCATACCGATTTTCTTTAGCTGCTTGCCCAGCTCCTTGATGTCAAAGGCCACAATGCGGTTTTGAATGTCGATGTTGGTTCTGTGGTTGAACACATTTAGGCTGCCGGACACATACAGGTCAAGGGCCTGCGCCACCCGGTCGGCCTCCGGGATATGCTGGTCTAACAGGGCTTTGTGCAGGTCTGCAAGGATGGGCATATTTTCCGGCTTGGGGTCTGCCAGATAAGGCCGGTAGATCACCTGTACCGCCCGGTCGATCACCGTCTTTTCAATGGCTTCCAGCCCGTTCTTGCCGCCCATGACAAGCTCACAGAACGACAGCACAAAGTCGGATTTCAAGGCCAGCGGGTTTTCATCCTCGGAGTAGTTCAGGTTGATGTCCAGCGGGTTCACATAGTTTTTGCTGGTAGGCGACAGCTTCACCACCTGCCCATGCAGACGCTTCACAAGGGGGTAATACTCGGCCTCTGGATCACAGATATACACATCGTCCGGGGTGCAGAGGAACACGCTCAAAATTTCTGATTTACAGCTCATACTTTTGCCGCTTCCCGGTGTCCCCAGCTTTAGCCCGTTGGGACACCTCGCCCGTTTGCGGTCGAGCATAATCATGTTGCCGGTCTTGGCGTTGATCCCGTAATACATGGCGTCGCCGCCCTGAAAAAGCTCCTGCGTCACAAAGGGGACGAACACGGCCACGCTGGAAGTCGTCAGGGAGCGTTCAATCTGGATGTGGCTGGCCCCCAGCGGCAGGCTGCTCATAAGCCCCTGTTCCTGCTGGTAGTCCAGCCGCACAAGGGAACAGTTGTACTTCTGTGCGATCCCAGCAGCCCAGAACACATCGTTTTCCAGCTTTTGCCGGGTGTCTGCGGTGTTCAGCACCAAAAAGGTAAGCTGGAACATCCGTTCATTCCGGCTCTGCAAGGTCTTTAACAGCTCCTTGGCGTCCTGCCCGTAGGTGGCAAGGTCGCTGGGAAGTATATCCATGTCGTAACCGCTGCGGACAGCCCGTTTCTGTTCCTGAATCTTCATGGCGTCAAGGTCGGTGATCTTGCGCTTGACCGTCTTAATGGCGTCGCTCTGGTCGATGGCCTGCACATGGAGGTTCACCACAATGCCGTTTTCCGTGTTGAGAAAGTCGGCCAGCATTTCATCCGACAGCTCCGGGGAGAGGATTTGCAGGAAGCTCACCGCCCCGTATTTGCCGCCCAGCCCGAACATCCGGGCATTGCCGAAGCGGAACGAGGACGGGGCGATAAAGTCCTTGGTAGAAAACCCCGACGGGGCAAGCCACTTCCAGTCAAAGGAGAACGGTTCCCCGTCCGGGTGGAAAATGCTGTGCATGACTTCCAGCCGTTCCTTGGCGTCCAGTCCCCACGCGGAGGCCCCCATGCTCTTGAAATAGCCCAAAAGGTCGGTTTCGATCCGGCGCAGTCTGGCGCGGGCCATTTTCAGGCTGTCCGCCTCAATGGTGTAGGTCATAAATTTCCGCTTCATCAGGCCGTTGTTCCCGTTCACAAGCTGGTCTTGCAAAATGTCGGAATACTCGCTGCGGATGTCGTCGAAGTCGTCCCCTTGCGCCCGGATTTCAAAGCTCTTGGCATACTGCTTGGGGTCGATCTTGCGGTTGATAAAGGAAAACTGCACATGAATGGAGGCGTCCAGATAGTTGTAGAGGTCGCACAGGTTTTCAAAGATGGCGGTCTTGGTGTCCGCCTGCGCCAGTTGGTAGCTGATGTCCGTAAACTCAATGCACTTGGAAAAGGTGCGGGGCGTCACCCGGCATACGCCGTCCTGATACATGGCCTCATAGGGAATACTGGCCTGTGCCGAATGGGGCTTGCCGTCGCCCTTATACTTTCGGATGACGGCCTGAATCTCTTTCTTTTCGGCGCGGGTGAGCTTGACCGGCGCTTTTGCGCTCGTTTCGTTCTTTTGCTTTTTGGACAATGGCGTTGACCTCCTTTTCCATTTGGGATTGCCGCACAAGGGCGGTATAAGCGTTGTTGGTCTGGTAGGGGCGTTCCTTGGGCTGGATGAAGCAGCACTCGACGATCTGGCGCGCCACCACTTCAAGGGGCTGGCCGTGTTTTTCGTAAAGCGCCAGCAGAAAGCCCGGCAGCATAGCGAACACCATAATGAGCGCCGCCGCGCTGGTCGGGACGCGGCCCCGGATCAAAAAGAAAAGCGGGACGCCTACAAGCAGCGCACCGCCAAAACAAATGAGCTGGCGTTTCGTCAGCCCGAATACTACCTTGGATTTGACCTTGGTTAAATCCTTGGGGACAGTTACATAAGCCATAAAAAGTCACCTCGTTTCTTTAGTGGGCGGTAAATACGGCCTTGCTGATACTTCCTGTCTTGAACAGACAGAAGCAAAGCAAAACGGTATAGCCCATACAGCCCCAGATTGCGCCGGATATGTCGTCGGCGGTTCCGATCTGCTGGATCAGCACCGCATAAATCCCGACAACCACCATGATTAAAAAGGCTTGGAAGCCCAGCGCAAGCAGGGATTTCAAGTAGTTCTGGCCCATGCCGCGCCACTCTGCATTGCCCAGCGTGGCAAGGGGGATCGGCCCCAATGCGGTCACGGCGTAAATTTCAATCATTCTTCCATAGGTCACAAGGAAAATGCAGATGGAAAGAATATTCATCGTCAGCCCCACAACAAGGGTCTGGAACCACAGGCCCAGCAGCGGCCCGATGTCCATTGCTTCAAGGCGGCTTTCCAGATCGGGGAGCAGCGTGTCAAAATCAATGCTGGTATCTCCGATAATCACCCCGGCGCTCTGGTTGACGACCTGTTGGGTGGCGTCAAATACGCCCATGACGATATTCCATGTGTTCGTCACAATGAGGATGGCAAAGGCGCTTTTGAAAATCCAGCGGAAGAACATGGAGCTGTCGAAGTCGTGCATATTGTTCTTTTCCACAATCATGTCGATCAGCTCATAGCACATCACGAGGGCGAGAATGGCCGCCGCAATGGGGACGATAACCGTTTCGGACAGGTTTTGCAGCATGGAGAAAATGCCGCCGTTCCAGTCCTGCGGGGTACTGCCCACATCCGACGCGATTTCCCCGACTTTGGTATTGACTGTGTTAAACAGGCCGGACAGGTTGCCCATGATACCGTCGATCAGGATTCCTTTGATCCATTCCCCGATTAAATCACTGATCATGTGGGGACACCTCCTTTCCCGCGCCCTCCCAGATCAGAGAGGGCGCGGAGGGTTTTCTAACACACATGGGGTTATCCCAGCAGCCCGGACAGCAGAGGAACAAGTGTCATGCCGATCAGGGCAACACCACCTCCGGCGACAAGCTGCTTGATTCCCTGGCTCTTGCTCGCCGGGTTGTCCGCCCCGTATCCCTCCAAAAGATTGACGCCGCCCCATACGCAAAGCGCGCCGCCGAGGCCCACAACAATGGTCTGCAAAGTATCAACTGCACTATTGAAAAATTCCATAAATTTACCTCCATAAATTCAGATCGTGATGGTGTTTGGGTACAAAAAAGCCGCCATACATAGCGGCAGCCTCACAATCCGCAGACGGCCCGGAGTTACTGGCCGTCCCGCCATTTCAGCACAGCCAGCGAAAAAATCTCGCCCCATGCTTCACACAGTCTGCGGTCTATTTCCCTTACAAGTTCTTCGGCTTCCCCGTCCGTGGGCGGGGTATCATGTTCCGCAATCCACTGGCACAGAACCGCAGCGGAAATGATCGCCCGGTAGATTTCTTTCTCATACCTGAAATAATCCGCAAATGTCCATTCGTCCGAGTGTCCCATCGGTCACGCTCCTTTCTCTATGGCCGCTTTATTCTACGGCAAAATCTTCATCCGACAGCTCAATGTCATAGAGGTCAAAGGGTTCGTCCTCCGTTATCACGCGCCGCTTTTTCCGGCGCAGGGACGACAGGTAGCTGTCCACATCAAAGGTGTTCTTTTTGTCGGCGTCCGAGAGGTATTGATAGCGGGGGTGGCGGGTGATGTCGTATTTCTCACTGAAAAACGGCCTCACGCCGCGCACCTGCAAAATACACTTGCCTCCGTCCATCGTTGCAATTTCGTCTTGGCTCATCAGCTCCTTTCCGAGTTTTTGGTAATTCAGTCCGTGGGAGGTCTGCGCGCCCCGGTTCTCGCTCTGGTTGTAGCTGTCAATGGTTTCCTTGCCCAGCACCTCCGCAATCTCCTTGGCGTTCTTGCCCCGGCCACTAAGGAACAGCGTACAGTCGCAGTTGTCGGAAATGATTTCCGCCGCGTCCTTGTAAATGGCCTTTAGCTGCGACTGGCTCTGCAAAATAATAGAAGCCGAGATTTCCCGGCTTCGTATGGTGGCAATCAGCTTGTCAAAGTTTGGAATCTGGCCGATGTTGGCGAACTCGTCCAGAATCAGCCGCACATGGACGGGCAGCCGCCCGCCGTATTTGTCGTCGGCCCGGTCGCACAAAAGGTTGATAAGCTGGCTTTGCACCATTGCCAGAATGAAATTAAAGGTCGTGTCCGTGTCCGACATAATCAGGAACAGGGCCGTTTTTTTATCCCCGATGGTATCAAGTTCCAGTTCGTCGTCCTCCATCAGCTCCCGCACCTCCCTGATGTCAAAAGGCGCTAATCTGGCTCCGCAGCTTATCAAGATGGAGCTGCGGGTCTTGCCCGCCGACAGCAGGAATTTACGATACTGGCGCACCGCAAAGTGTTCCGGGTCTTTTTCTTCCAATCGTTCAAACATCTGATCTACCGGGGATTGAAATCCCGGGTCGTCCTCGCGGGCTTCGCTGGCGTTTATCATTTCAAGCAGCGTGGTGAAATTCATTTCATCGTCCGGCGCTTCGTACCAGATATAGCCAATGAGGGCCGAATACAGCAGGCGTTCCGATTTGATCCAAAAATCCTCGGCGCTTTTTTCGCCCTCTCCCTTGGTGTTGCAGATCAGCGTGTTTACCAGCTTCAAAATGTCCTTTTCCGAATGGATGTAGCGAAACGGGTTGTAGCGCATACTCTTGGAAAAGTTAATGGTATTCAGCACTTTTACCCGGTAGCCGCACCGCACAAGGAGCTGGCCCACCTCGCCGATCAGACTTCCTTTCGGGTCAGTAATCACGAATGAGGTCGGGTAGTCCTTGGACACGCACTGCATGAGGTTGGGCTTCACAAAGAACCGGGTCTTGCCGCTGCCGGAACCGCCGATCACCAGCACATTTTTGTTCCGGGCGGTCTTGGGGTCTTTGGGCCGGTTGTTCATGGTGAGGCGTTCCGTCTGGGTCAGGAGGATGTTGTTGTCAAACACCGGGTCGATGTACGGGGCTATATCTTTCGGCCCGCCCCAACGGGCGCTGCCGTACTCGACACCCCGGCGGTATTTCTTGGCGTTCTTGCTCTTGCAGTACACCATCAGCCGCAGTGCCACCGCACCGGCCACGCCCACCGCCAGATCGAACAGGTGGAAGCTGGGGGCGGCGCTTTCAAAGGCAAGGGAAAAGCCGTCCGCAAGGTGCAGCAGCTTTTCCGACAAGTCCGCCCCAGCCGCCAGCCGGTAGGTCTGTCCCAGCTTGCCGAACAGGTAAACAAACAGCAGGTAGGGCAGGTTGGCGATTATCAGCTTTTTCATTTCCGGCTTCATCGTGACAGCCCCCTTTCCTTGATTTTCTCCTTGGCCTGCTGGCTGCTTCTGGCCGCTGCCTTTTCTTTCAGGACGGCAAGGGTCTTTCGGATGGAGGGGCGTTCCTGCTGTTGGAGCTTCTTGGCTGTAAACTCCTTAAACGCCTGTTCCAGATTGTCCGCCTGCTTGGATTTGAAGATCACGATATACCGGGGCGGATGGGTAGTGCGGTCTTTCCGCAGGGTAAAATCAATGTCGTATTTCTTGGCGCAGGGCTTAAATAAGCCAATGTTGGCGTCGGTGATCTCAATGTTGGACAGGGCGGAACCGTCCTTTTTGAGCTGCCGTAAGCTCTGCTGGCCGTGATGGGCCTTGCCCGTCCCTTTCTGCCGGGCGGCCAGATATTTTCGGATGGCCGCTTGCAGCACTTGGGCGGTGAGCTTGCCCGTCTTAACCGCTAACGCTATGGTTTTCTGGTCTACTTCTTCCTGCAACTGCTATCCCTCCTTTGGAAAGTCAGCAGGCAGGCGGATGGCTTAAATCCGCACCCGCAGGCCGGAGAGGTCGTCGGCATGGATTCCTACCAGATACCAGTTCTCGGCCATCTCAATGCGGGTCGGCCTCCATCTGCCGCCCACCATCACATCAAAAGTTTCTCCGCAGTGCAGGCCGCCGTAATAGTCCGCAAGGTCAAAGCGGATGTCGTAGCGGTCTGTCTGCTCGTCAAAAATCAAAGCACCCTGTTTCATAGGGCCGTCCTCCTTTCTCGTCGTCACAAGCTCCATATCGCTTGTTTCCACGCAAGCGTGAAAAGCTCGCTCATTTCGCTGTTCCTCCTCTCCCCACAAAATCACCGATTTTGCGGGGTTCCCCAACTGCCTGTGTTCATGTCATGGGCCACCAGCGCCGTGTAATAGCCGTTGATGGTGCTTGGGGCGTTGAACAGAACCGCCAGCAGGTATTTTTTGATGTTCCGTATTTCCGTGGTGTTTTTGCTGATACAGTCAAAGACAAACTCAATGTGAGAGCTGTTCAGCTTCATCAGCTTGGATTTCACCAGCTCGGCGGGGTAATCGTCCCCGGCAATGCGGATAGTCTTTCGGGCGCTGCATACGGTTTCCACCAGCAAGTCCACAATCTCGTCCAGCATATCCCGGTCAATCCCCTTGGCGTACTGGCAAAGGTGTTCATACTCGATGTTGTCCTTGATGATCTCCCGATAAATCTCTACGGCGCTCTGTGATTTCGCTCCCGTTCCTTTCCGTTCCGGCGGCGCAGCCGCTTCTTCCCCCAAAGGAGAGGGAGGGGAAAGGATAGGAATGGAATCGGTATTTGATCCATCTGTAATTGATTTCTCTTTACTTGATCTATCTTTATTTAATTGCGTTGGTTTTTCCTGCGTAGGCTTTTCCTGCGTTGGATTATCCAATGTTGGATTTTCCAATGTAGGTGAATCCGGCACAGGCTGGGGCTGTTCGTAAATGATGTAATCCGCCCCGCGCAGGCGGCCTTGGCTGTCACGCTCACGGGAACGCACGATATAGCCCGCCTGTTCCAGCTCCCGGACAGCCGCCCGGATCGCATCGATCTGCTCCCGGTTGATAAGGGACAAGCCTTTCAGCGTAAAATCCCAATCCTCCGGCAAGGACAGCATTTGCGACAGCAGGCCCTTGGCTTTCAGGGACAAGTCCTTGTTCCGCAGGTGGTGGTTGGACATCACCGTGTAGCCCCGGTTTTTCTCCACTCGAAAAACTGCCATCTCGTCGTCCACTCCTTTCACTTGAAATTTCACCGCGCCGTCAAGGGCGGTGAGCTTGCCCGGCTGGTAGGGACATTCCTCATACACACAAAACTGGTACTTCCAGTGCGGGCGGTAGAAACGGCAGGTGCCGCAGCCCTCCGGCGCTCCGGCCTCGCCACTGTCAAAATGATCTGCGCCCGGCCTCGTCTGCATGAGCTGTTCAAAGGCCCGGTCGCTGCCGGAAGTAAAGTACATAGGCGGTCGCCTCCTTTCTGGTTTTGGGCGCAAAAAAGCGGCGTCCTGATCTCCCCAAAGGGGAAAAGAGAACGCCGCTGTCTGCGGTGTCGTATTCAATTTTCGATGTGTCACTATTTGGGCGGTGGGCTTCACGGGAGGAAGAAGCGTGTCAAAGCTCAATCCGAAAGTAGTAAATCGGTAGTAAATTCAGTTCTTATATCCCGTGAAATGCCCGTATTTCCGGGCTTTTTGGAGATAATCAGAGTTGTTACACAAAACATTTATATGTATTGTAACATATCCAAGCACAGAAAAACAGTGGCAATCCGTATAAAAATCCAATTTTTGTGTTTTTATCTTTGCTCATATCATAAAAAAACAGGCCCGGGAGTGAAAACCCGAGCCTGTTTTTTCCTTTTTCTTTCTCCCTTTTCGGAATTGTGTCCCTATGGGAAATGAGCTTATAAATATACATTGCAAACAGCAGACATCTATTTTATAATCAAATATAGAAATCGGAATTTGTTAAAGGAGCGTGATTAAGTGGATATAATTGACAAACTTTTAGAAACCCCGTGCTATATAATAGATTTCCTCCCTAAACAAGTACCCATGAATTGTGGTGGACAGTTTTTTGAAGTAGAAACTTATCTACTCAACCACTATGATTGCTGTGGGCTAAGAGATAGATTTGTTGGCGTTATTTTGAAAGCGATATGTTATTATCCTGTATCTGTTCAATGGGGCAAATGGATTGAACAGCCCACCCCCGAACAGGTAACAAAAATCATTGATACCATACTGGAAAACCATTCTGGTGATGTAAATATATTATTTACAAGTAAAGATGTACTCCTCCAGTTTGGATGGGATTGCTTAAATATAAGCATTTACAATCCAGATGAAGAAATGTGTATGTTGTTTGAGAAAATTGCAGCTTCAGAAGGATTGTTCTGGCGGAAATCAGAGTAACAACTTCCAGTTGTCAATTACATGAGACATTGAAAGAGCCAGTCCATTCAAGGTACTGGCTCTTTCAAAATTCAAATCTAATAAATTGCACGACAACTTAAAGTAAAAATGAATACCCATTAGTAAAAAATGAATAAAACATGTAGAAACGAATAAATATTTATGTTAGTTTAATCTAATAGGCAGTAGGAACACTTTTCCAAAAAGGGAGTTTTCTTTTTACAGTACCCGTCCCGAGGCCTGATACAGCAGGGCATTGCAAATGGCTGCGGCCACATTGCTGCCCCCTTTCCGTCCCCGGGCCACAATGCAGGGGGCTTTGGAGGCGATCACTTCCTCCTTGCTCTCCACTACATTGACAAAGCCCACCGGCACACCAATGATCAGCCGGGGATCGATTTTCCCCTCCTCCATCAACTGGCACAAACGCAGCAAAGCGGTGGGAGCGTTGCCCACGGCGATAATCAAAGGGGCCTTGATCAAAGCGGCCCGCTCCATGCACACCACCGCCCGGGTGACGCCCCGTTCCTTGGCCTCTTTGGCCACATCGGCATCGGCCATGAAACAGTGAGCCTCACCGCCAAAGCCTTCCAGGGTCTTTTTGCTCACGCCGCTGTACGCCATGTTGGTGTCGGTGACGATGTGCGCCCCTTCTCGGATGGCTGCGATGCCCTTCTCCACCGCTTCTGGGGAAAAATACAGAGAATCGGCATAATCAAAATCCGCCGTGGTGTGAATCACCCGCTTGATCACCGGTTCCTGCTCTAGAGAAAAATGCCGGTCGCCCAACTCCTGGGTGATGATCTCAAAGCTGCGCTTTTCGATTCCGGCCGGGTTCTGTGTTTCCAATTTTCCTGTCATGGCCGTTCCTCCTTGGCTCCTTCTTCCAATATCTGATACACCTTGTTCATATCCAGACTGCGCCGGATGGCATCGGCCAGAATGTCATACTGCTGCTCTTTGTAGGCTTTGTAATCCATCTGCTCCACCTGCTGAGGGTCCAGGCCCTTGCGGGCAAAAAGCAGGGAAACCAGTTTCTGCGCAAGCTCGCCCCCGTCCAGAATACCATGAACATAAGTTCCCAGCACATTCCCCCGGGAAGCTCCATCCTGCTTTTCCCATCCCTCTCCCGTGAGGGCTGCGGCCGGGTCGCCGGACAAATGACGGGTCTCTCCCATGTGAATCTCGTATCCCTGGAAGGCACAGCCTTCCAAAGGAGCAAAAAAGCCCTGGGCCTTTGTGATGCGCCCCTGGGTCTGGGTGCGGGTCTTCTGGGGCAGAAAATCGGTTTCGATAGGCAGAAGACCCAAGCCCCGCAGGCTGCCTCCCTCTTCCACTCCCAAGGGGTCCCGCAGGACCTGACCCAGCATCTGATAGCCGCCGCAGATGCCCAGAATGGGCACGCCCTGGCTTTCCTTTTTGAGAATGGCCCCTTCCAGACCGCTTTCCCGCAGCCAGCGCAGATCGCCCATGGTGTTTTTGGTGCCGGGCAAAATGATGAGATCGGGCTCGCCCAGCTGGGCTGCACGGGACACATACCGCACGCCAACCCCCTGGGTCCGCTCCAGGGCGGCAAAATCGGTGAAATTGGAAAGCCGGGGCAGACGGATGACGGCGATATCCACCAGAGCAGGCGTTTCATTGTCCAGCCGGGCGGCCAGGCTGTCCTCTTCCTCGATGTCCACCGACAGATAGGGCACCACGCCCACCACTGGCACCCGGGTCAAATTTTCCAGCATGGAAAGGCCGGGACGGAGGATCTCCACATCTCCCCGGAATTTGTTGACGATCAGACCCCGGATCCGCTGGCGCTCCTCCTCTCCCAGCAGGGCCACTGTGCCATACAGACTGGCAAACACGCCGCCCCGGTCGATGTCCCCGGCCAGAAGCACCGGTGCGCCCGCCATGCGGGCCATGCCCATGTTGACGATGTCCTGCTGTTTCAGGTTGATCTCAGCCGGGCTTCCTGCTCCTTCCAGCACGATGATATCGTTTTCAGCGGCCAGGGAGTCATAGGCCTCCAAAATGGAGGGGATCAGTTTGTGTTTATAGGCAAAATACTCCCGGGCGGGCATGGTGGAAAGCACCTGGCCCCGGACGATCACCTGACTTCCCACATCGCTGGTGGGCTTGAGCAGAATGGGATTCATCCGCACATCGGGCTCCACCCCCGCCGCTTCGGCCTGCACCACCTGGGCCCGGCCCATTTCCAGCCCCTCTTTGGTGATGAAGCTGTTGAGGGCCATGTTCTGGCTTTTAAAGGGGGCCACCTTGTAGCCATCCTGGTGAAAGACCCGGCAAAGCCCGGCGCACAGCAGACTTTTGCCGGCGTTGGACATGGTGCCCTGGATCATGATGGACTTGGCTTTTTTCATGTTACCGATCCCCCTCTCCCGCCTGGCGAATGCACTCCACCAGACGCTGATTTTCTTCCCGGGTGCGCACCGCCGCCCGGTACCAGTCCTCGCTCAGGCCGGGATAGTTGGCACAGGAGCGGATCATCACGCCCAGCTGCCGCATTTTTTCTCCCAGCTGAGGCACATCGCTGCGGAAGAACAGATAGTTGACGCTGCCGCCCACCACATGGACCCCGGCTTGCTCCAGCTGCTGCCACAGCCAGGGGCGTTCCTGTCCGATGAGGGCCCGCACATTCTCCACATACCGGTCTTCACGCAAGGCCGCCAGACCGGCCTGCTGGGCCAGCACCGACACGCCCCAAGGCTGTCCCACCCCGGCCATCCTGGCAAGCAGCTGCCGGTCACCGCACAGACAGTAACCCAGACGGATGCCGGCCATGGCATACAGTTTGGTGAAGGCCCGCAGCAAAAGCAGGGGCGCTCCTTCCTGCACCTCTTTTTTCAGAGTGTGCTCCCAGGGACGGGGCAAAAAGGAAAGGAAGCACTCATCCACCACCAGCAAAATGCCCTTTTCCCGGCATTTTTCCCAGATCTGCCGGAGCAAGGAAGGGGCAATCAGGTTTCCGGTGGGGTTGTTGGGATTGCAGAGAAAGACCATGTCCGGCTTTTCCTCCAGCGCTTCCAGAAACCGGGGCGTCAGGGCAAAGCCCTCCTCTTTGGTCAACAGATACCGGTCTACCTCACAGCCAAAGGAGGTGAGGGCCTGCTCATATTCGGCAAAGGTGGGAGCGGTGACCAGTGCACGCCGGGGGCGTTTGGCCAGCACCAACCGGAAGATCAGATCGGCGGCTCCATTGCCGCACTGGATGTATTCCGGGGCGATCCCCTCTTTTTCCCCAATGGCCCGGCGCAATTTGCGGCAAAGCGGGTCAGGATACTGGGTGGCCTGGCTCAGACTATCAATCACCCCCTGGCGCACCCCTTCCGGCAGCCCCAAGGGGCTGATGTTGGCCGAAAAATCCAAAGGCTCCCGGCCAAATTCCTCCCGGAATCCTTCCACATCTCCTCCATGGATCAGTTTCACAAAATCCCTCCCCACAAAATCAGCCGCCCGCCAAGACACAAAAGCAGGCAGCAAAAACTGGTGCAGAACATGAGTTTTCCCACCCGGGGGATGTCCTCCGGCTGGGTAGGCCGCAGAGCGTCACCAATGGTGGGCTTTTCCACCAGCTTCCCGAAATAATAGGCGCTTCCCGCCAGCTCCACGCCCAAAGCTCCGGCGGCGGCCGCTTCGGTCTGAGCGGAGTTGGGGCTTTTGTGGTTCCGTTTATCCCGCCGCCAGATGGAAAAGGCGTTTTTTCCCCGGTATCCCGGCAGCAAAAAGGCAGACAGCACCATCAAGGCCCCGGCCAGCCGGGCCGGCAGAAAGTTCATTACATCGTCCAGCCGGGCAGGGATGCGGCCAAAGTACAGATATCTGTCGTTTTTGTATCCCACCATGCTGTCCATGGTGTTCACCGCTTTATAGAAAAAGCCCAGAGGGGCTCCGCCCAGCATGAGGAAAAACAAAGGAGCGATAACGCCGTCACCGGTGTTTTCCGCCACCGTCTCCACCGCCGCCCGGGTGACGCCCTCTGCCGAAAGAGCCTGGGTATCCCGGCCCACAATGCGTCCCACCATGCGCCGGGCCCCTTCCAGATCCCCCTTGCGCAGCTCTTTGTAAACCAGCATGCTCTCATCCCACAGGCTGCGCCCGGCCAGGATCTGATAGCACATAAAGCTCTCTGTCAAAAAGGCCAGGATGGGGTGAATCATCCCCAGCGCCCACAAAAGCAAAAAGGAGATCCCCCATGATCCCAGGGGCAGGCAAAGGGCCAGCAATGCGCCTCCCGCCAGCTCTCCCCCAGGGGTTTTGGGCAAAAGACGGCGGAATATCTTTTCTAGGAACGCAATGGCCCTGCCCATGAGCACCACCGGATGGGGCAGCGTCCACCGCGGGTCCCCCAGCAGCAGATCCAGCAAAGCACCCAGGGGCAACGCAAAGAAAAAGGGCCTCATTTCCGTTCCTCCAGAACCAGCGGGCTCCAGTCCACCAGATGGCGGCTTTTTTCATCCCAACGGGCCTTGTATCCGCCGCAGTTGGGAGTCTGCCACTGGAAATACCCCCGCTGAGGCAGAGCATAGCGGCTCATCAGGGCCATGAGGGTGCCGCCGTGGGCCAAAATGACCACCTGGGTTTCTCCCTGGGAAAAGGCCTTGTCCATCACTTCTTCAAAGCCCTGGCACACCCTTTTTGCAAACTCCTCCATGCTCTCCCCCTCAGGGCAGGGGTCCTGGCAGTTGGAATCCAGCCATTGCTGATACAGGGGATCGGCCCCCAGATCCTCGTAGTTCTTTTCCTCAAACAGGCCGAAATCCATCTCCCGCAGAAGGGGGCAGATTTCCACCCGGGCCTTGGGATAAAAAATCCGGCTGGTCAAAAGACAGCGGCGCATAGGGCTGGAATAGACCTTGGAAACGGTTTCATCCCCGGTCCCGGCGCACAACCGGGCGCTCTGTTCCCCTTCCGGGCTGAGCGGCTGGTCGGTGGAGCCGATGTATTGCTTTTTGCTGTTGCCCGCCGTCATGGCGTGGCGGCGCAGAATGACTTCCATCTTTCTCACTCCTTGATGATGGTGGGAATGCCACAGAAAAGACGCACCACCCGGTCCGCCTGCTCTGCCAAAGCGGTGCAGAGCCTGCCGGTGTGTTCCCGCATCTGCCGGGCTTCCTTTTCCAGAGGGATGACGCCGCTCCCCACTTCCTGGCAGATGACCACCTCTTTTTCCACAAGGCCGGGCACAAGGCTCTCCCACCCTTCTCCGGCCTGGGCAGCCAGGGTCTCCAGACCGTAAACCACCGGCTTTTCTTCCTGTGGATCGGTGGTGAAGTCCTCTTCTTGATAGCCCAGGCTCCGGACATATTCCTTTTTTCCTGCGGCATAGCCGCCGATGACCAGGATCATGTTTTTTCTCCCTTCTCAAAGGGCCAGTGTGGCAAACACCAGCACCGCCAGCTGACCCATTTCACACAGCTGGACAAAATAGCCCTGGAGGTCTCCTGTAATGCCCCCCAGCTCCTTTTTGGCCCAGGCGCCGTACCAAAGCCACAGCAGGAAAGCCGCAAGTCCCATCAGGCCTCCCACCATCTTTCCCACAAAAACCAGTCCACAAAAGGCCAGAATCGCCACAAAAGCCAAAAAGATACCGGTGTTTTTCTTGGCGGCGCCATCGGCAAAGATCCGGGCCAGGCCGCTGTTTCTGGCACAGGGCATCAGGCAAAGGGAGAGCCCGGCCAAAGCACGCTCCAGCACCATGGCAAGGCCCATGAGAAAAGCCCATGTCCCTCCGGTCTTCCACTGGGACGCCAGGGCAAAATAAAAGAGCAGATAGCAGGCGCAGCCCAGAACGGCAAAGGCCCCTGCGTTGGAATCTTTCATAATGGCCAGCTTCTTTTCCCGGTCTCCGTGGCTGGCCAGAGCGTCACAGGTGTCACAGAAACCGTCCATGTGGATACCCCCAGTGACCAGGATGGGAAGAAGGACCACTCCGGCCCCCAGCAGCATCTCCCCCGGCTCCAGCGCCCGGCACAGCCAATCCCACAGCCATAACAGGGCCCCGGAAAACACCCCTACCAGAGGCAGGGCACACAGAGCATAGCGCATATTTTTGCTGTTCCACTCCGCTCGAGGCACCGGCAGGCGGGAATACATAGACAGAGCCACCCAAATGGTCTGCCAAAAGGTTTTCATCTTGTTCCTCCTTTGTGGCAGATGGGCACGCCGCAGGTCACTTCCCACACCTCGCCGGCCTGCTTTGCCATCTCCCGGTTGATTTTTCCCAAAAGGCCCATATACCGGCGGGTCTCCGGGGCATATTGGCTCAAAGGCTCCATGCCCACCTCGCCGCTGACGGCCACCAGGAGATCGCACTGGCGGCGCAAGGATGCGATCCCCTGCAAAATGGCCTCCACGGCCCCTTGCTCTCCTGCGCCTTCTGGGGAAAAGATCTCGTTGGCCAAAAGGTTCGTGACGCACTCCAGCAGCGCCGTCCCACGCTGGGGCAACACCAGGCTCCCCAGCTCCCGGAACCTCTCCACTGTCTCAAAGCCTTTGTCTTCCCGCAGGAGCCGGTGACGGGCAATGCGCCACTGGGCCTCTTTTCCAAAAGGCTCCATGGTGGCGATATAGTACCGCTTCCCCGGGGCGGAGACCGCTAAGGTTTCGGCAAACTGACTTTTGCCGCTGGCGCTGCCTCCCACCACCAGGAGAAACCGGCCCTCCGCTTCCTTATTTCTGGAGCACATAAGCTTCCATCTGGATGTTGGAGAAGGTGCCCATGCCAAAATAGATATCATAGGCCATGTCCAGAAGGGGAAGAGCAGCCACGGCCCCGGTGCCCTCGCCCATGCGCATTCCCGCATTGATCATGGAGGAAAGGCCCAATTTATCCAGCAGGGCCTGACCGGCAGGCTCGGCGGAAACATGGCTTGCCACCATGGCGCAGGTGCAAAGGGGCGCCAGCCCCTGGGCGCACAGAGCAGCCACGGCGGAGATCAGCCCATCCACGATGATGGGCACCCGGTACAAAGCGCCGCCCAGATAGAGCCCGGTCATGCCGGCAATATCAAAGCCGCCCACTTTGGAGATCACATCCACCGGATCACTGGGATCGGGCTTGTGAAGATCCAGAGCTTTCTGGATCACCGCTTTTTTCCGCATCAGTCCCTCGGTGCTCAGACCGGCTCCCCTTCCGGTGACGGTCTCCACCGGAAGAGAGAGCATGCTGGCGGTGACGGCGCTGGAGGTGGTGGTGTTGCCGATGCCCATCTCCCCGGTGGCGATGATCTTGCAGCCCTGCTCTTTCAGCTCCCGCACCACCTCTACCCCGACGAGGATGGCTTCCACAGCCTGCTCCCGGGTCATGGCCGGTTCCAGCGACAGATCCTTGGTTCCGTAGGCCACTTTTCTATGCCACAGGCCGGGCGCTTCCACATCCCGGTTGATGCCGATGTCCACCGGCACCACATCGCACCGGTTCATATGGGCCATGTGACAGACACAGCTTTGACCCTCGGTCAGATTTTTGGCCACCAGGGCGGTAATGCTGCTGTCGGTCTGGGTAACTCCCTGGGCCACCACGCCGTTGTCGGCACAGAGCACCGCCACGGCCCGCTTGTCGATGCGGTACTGGGCGTCACCGGTGAGGGCGGCGATGCGCACCACATTTTCTTCCAGCATTCCCAGACTGCCCAGAGGTTTTGCAATGGTGCTCCACCGTTTCAGACATTCCTGCCGGGCTTCTTCGTCAGCACCCTGGATGCCGGCGCATACTTCCTCCAAAGTCATTGCTTATCATCCCTTTTTTGCTTTTGATATTCTGCGGCCGCCGCCACAAACCGGGCGGCAAAGCCCAGATTGCTGTAAAAATACAGATGGGGGAATCCGGCCCACAGGGTGCGGCCGGTATGCACACACTCCCAGGAGCGGGTAGAAAGGGGCTTTTTTGCAAAAGCATCCTCCCCTGGCTGGGTGCTGTCCCAATAATGGAATTCATGGCCCCGGATCTTGTCTTCCCTGCGGCACATCAGCCCGGTCCGCCAGGAAGTCACCTCCACATAACCGAACCGGCCTAGCTTGCCTGTGGGAAAACCCTCCCCAGGCAGCACCCCGGCCATGGGCCAGCTGCTGCCTTCCTCATCCTGCAAACTCTTTTGCAGATAGAGGAAGCCGCCGCACTCGGCCAGCACCGGCATTCCCCTGGAAGCAGCCTGTTTCACCGCCTCCCGGCAAGCCTGGTTCTGACTGAGCTGCCTGGCATAAAGCTCGGGATACCCTCCGCCCAGATACAAAGCGTCGGCCTCTTCTGGCGGTCCCTCGTCTTCCAATGGACTGAAATAGACCAGCTTGGCCCCCAGCTTTTCCAAAAGCTCCAGGTTTTCCTGGTAATAAAAACAGAATGCCTTGTCCCTGGCCAGGGCAATCACCGGCTGGATAATGGAGCGGGACGGAAGGATCAGCACTTCCTCCTCCAAAGGCGGTGCGCTGGCCATCAGCTCCAGCAACCCAGGGATGTCGATGGTCTCTTCCGCCTGAGCAGCCAGCGCTTCCAGTTTCTCCCGAAGCCCTGACACCTCTTCCGCCGTCACCAGTCCCAGGTGACGGCTTTCCAGGGCGCACTCCGGCATAGGAGGCAGATAGCCCAGCACCGGTATCCCCAGCTCTTCTTCCAGCATGGGTTTCAGCAGGGCATAATGGCCTTTGCTGCACCGGTTGAGCAGGATTCCCTGGCAGCCGCTTTCCTCCCGGAACTCCAGCAGCCCTTTGAGGGTGGCAGCCAGCGTAAGGGAAGAGCCTCCCGGCTGGGCCACCAGCACCACCGGAGCTTTCAGCACCTGGGCCACATGATAGGCACTGGCCTGGGTGCTTTTCCCCGCCACTCCATCGTAAAAGCCCATAGCCCCTTCGATGAGTGCCACACCACAGCCCTGAATTCCTTCCTGAAACAGGAAGCGTGCCCGGTCTTCCGGCACAAAATACAGATCCATGTTGTGGGCCTTGGCCCCAATGACCTGGCTGTGGAACATGGGGTCGATGTAATCGGGGCCGCATTTGAAGGCAGCAGGAGAAAGCCCTCGGTTCATCATGACCTGCAAAAGGGCACAGGCCATGGTGGTTTTGCCTGCGCCGCTGCCCGGAGCAGCCAGCACCAGGCGGGGAATGTTATAAGCCACCGCCTTCACCTCCCAGCACATACACCGGATTGAGGGCGGTCATCATGTGATACCGGCCCACTTCTTTTCCTCTGCTCACTGCCACCTGGCTGATACGGATGTTCGTAAAGCCCTGCTTTGTCAGCTCATCCAAGGCCTGGTGCACCGTTTCCAATGCAATGGCGTTGATGACTACCCGAACATGGGGATTTTTCTTGCGGGCCGCCTGGAGGATAGCTCCCAGATTTCCCTTGGAGCCGCCGATGAACACCCCTTGAGGGGCTGGGAGGACTTCCAGAGCTTCCGGGGCCATGCCCTGCACCGGAAACAGATTGGAAAGCGCAAACCGGCGCTTGTTCTCTTCCAGCAGAGAAAAGGCTTCTTCCCCGCATTCCACGGCGTACACTCTCCCCTTCCGGGCCAGGCGGGCCAATTCCACCGACACCGAGCCGGTACCCGCTCCCACATCCCATAGGGTATCCCTTTCCCCAGGAGAAAGGAAGGCCAAAGACACCGCCCGCACTTCCTGCTTTGTCATGGGTGCTTTGCCCCGTAGGAAGCAGTCGTCCGGCAGGCCGCCGGTGAGACAAAGGGGCGCAGGCCGGGGGTTTTCCACCAGCATCACCGAAAGGGGGTCAAACTCCCGCTCCGCCAACTCCTCTGCCCTTCCCCGAGTGATGGTTTCCTCCGGATAGGACAGGTTTTCCCCAACCGTCACCGGCAGATGTCCCAGCCCTTCCTGGACGAGACGGCGGCAGATGCTTTGGGGGGTAAACTGGCCCCCGGTGAGGAAAAAGGTCTCCGGATAACAGCGCACCTCCCCCACAGGGTCCACCTGATCTTCTCCCAGGCCGTGGGCGCTGACCAGGTGATAGTCCTGCCAGGGCATCCCCAAGCGGGAGGCCAGATACTGGGGAGAGGAAAGGCCGGGCAGCACCTCCACCGGGCCAAAGTCCAGCAGAGGCAGCAGCTTCCGGGCGCCGCTGTAAAAGCCCACATCCCCGCTGAGCACCACGCAAGCCTCTGTTTTTCCCTCTTCCATGGCCTGTTTCAGCCGGGAGACGATCTTCTGGGGGGCGATCTCCGGATATTGTTCCCCGGTCAACTCCTTGGGCAGGCTCTCAAGCACCCGGCGGGCTCCCACCAGCACCTGAGCATTCTGCAAAGCCTTCCAGGCTGCCAGGGTCAGGGTATCCGGGTTGCCCAGGCCGCCGCCCAACAGGGTGATTTTCATCGCTTTTCCTCCTCTCCCATCTGTTCCAGCCGTTTTACCACCTGCTCATAGCTCATGCTCCCCGCTTCTTCCGGCGGGCGGCCGATGAGCAGCAGCCGGGCGCCCCCTTCCTGGGCCGCCTGGCATTTTTCCGCAAATCCTCCCGGTGTTCCCCCGTCCTTGGTCACCAGAATATCAATATGATACTGGTGAATGAGGGCCACATTCAGCTCTTTGGTAAAAGGCCCCTGCATGGCGATGATATGTCCCCGTGGCAAGCCCAGGGCCGCCGCTTCTTCCACAGCCGTTCCCATGGGAAGCATCCGGGCAAAAAACCGGCTGTCAAACCCGGTGACCGATGCAAACACCCCCAGTTCCTTGCTGCCGGTGGTGAGCAGCACATTCCCCGGCATATTTTCCAGCAGCCGGGCCGCTTCTTTGGTATCATTTGCCTGCACGGCGTCAGAGGGCAAAAGGCTTCCCGACCGCAGCAGGCGAAGATAGGGTGTTCCCATTTTTTCACAGGCCCGACGGATATTTCGGGTTACATCCTGGGCATAGGGATGGGTGGCGTCCACCACCTGGCAGAACCCTTCCTTTTCCAGAAGTCCTTCCATGGCCCCTTCGTCCAGCCTTCCGGTGAGAACGGTCAGATTCTCCCCCTGGGGCAGCACTTCCCGGCCATAGTCTGTGGCCACCGACGCTGTGACCAAAAACCCCTTTTCCGCCATGGCCTGGGCCAGCAGCCGCCCCTCGGTGGTACCCGCAAAGATCAACAGCTTTTTCATCTTTTTTTGTTTTCATAGCCCCGGGGAGTGACCATTTTGTCCCCCAAGGCTCGGGTTGCCGAATTTCCGATAAACACCGTAGTAAACATATCCACCGGCTCATCCCGCAGCTGACGCAGGGTCATCAGCTTATGCTCCTGGCCCTCCCGGCCAATGTTGCGCACAATACCGCACACCGTATTTTCATCCCGGTGCTCCATGACGATGTCACAGGCCTTCATCAGATGGTCGGCCCGCTTCTTGCTGCGGGGATTGTAGATGCACAGAACAAAATCGGCCTCCGCGGCACAGTGGAGCCGCTTTTCGATGGTCTCCCAGGGGGTGAGCAGGTCGCTGAGGGAAATAATTGCAAAGTCGTGGGTGAGGGGTGCGCCCAGCACAGCCCCACCGCTGAGGGCGGCGGTGATGCCCGGCACCACTTCGATCTCCACCTGGGGATATTCCGGGCTCAACTCCAGAATCGGCCCGGCCATGCCATAAACCCCGGCGTCTCCGCTGCACACCATGGCGGTGGTCTGTCCGTCCGCCGCCCGCTCCAGAGCCATGCGGCACCGCTCCAATTCGCGGGTCATGGGTGTGGTCAGAATCTCCTTGCCCTGGCAGCTTTCGGCGATCAGATCGATATAAACGGTATAGCCGCAGATCACCTGGCTGTCTTCCAGGGCCTTTCGGGCCTGGAGGGTGATGAACTCCCCGTCTCCCGGCCCTAAGCCTACGATATAGAGCTTTTTCACGGCTCTTCCCCCTTTGCAAAATCCAAAATACATTCTCCCAGGCTGAGGGCTACCGTGACGCCCTCCCCGGCCTGTTTGTGCAGAATCAGCCGGCCACCTTCCATCAAAGCCGCCCGCTCGCACACATTATTGACCCCGGTGACCTTCTGCACAAAGGCCGAAGGGGTAAAGTCCCCTTCCAAAGCCGCAAGCTCTTCCGAGGAATATGTGACAAAAGGAACCCCTCGGCTTTGGCAAAAAGCCACAAGCCCCGGCTCCTCTTTTTTCAAATCAATGCTGGCAACTCTCCCCAGGCTTTGGGGATAGAGTCCCGCCTGGCACAAGGCATTGTCCACAGCCTTGTGGATGCGCTCCTCCGGCGTGCCCTTGCGGCAGCCGATTCCCGCCGTCACCATGGGCGGGCAAAGGACCAGCGCCTCACCCCAATCTCCCTGTTGGCCGGTGATGCGGATGTGGCAGGGCCCCTTTTCTCCCTGCACCACCCCTTGGGGCAGGTTTCCCTTCCAGGGAAAATCGCTCCACAGGACCACTTCCTTCCCATCCAGAAGCCGGGAGGACACTGTTTTGATGGCTTTGGGATTCAGGATGGAAAGGCCCTGCCGGGTGGCCCAGGTATCCACGGCAAAAAGCCCCCGGCCATCGGTGGCGGTGGTGAGGATGGGCTGAGCTCCCAGTATCTCCCCGGCCCACAAAGCGATGCGGTTGCAGCCGCCGATGTGCCCGGACAGCAGAGGGATGGCATAGCGTCCCCCTTCATCGCAGCAGAGCACCGCCGGGTCCCGGGTCTTGTCCTGCACAAAGGGCGCCACCGCCCGCAGAGCGATGCCCGCCGCTCCCACATAGACCAACAGGCCGCAGTCTGCAAAATGCTCCTTGGTCCATTGGTGCAGAGAATTCTCCTTCCCACCACGGGCCAGAGTGCAGCAGATGCCCTTTTCCTCCAGCCCTTTCCTCAAACGCTCGCCGGTGTCCATTCCCCTCTGGGTGAAGGCGATGATGGCCCCTTTCACTGCTTTTTGCCTTCCCGGAAACCGGTGGTGAAATTGGGGTGATAGAGCAGGGAACGGTCATATTGCTGCCCCAGGAAATCACCCACCAGGATCAACGCAGTCTTGTTGATGCCCTCTTTCTGGGCGGTCTCCGCCAGGGTACTCACCTGGCAGATGCACACCTTCTCATCGGGCCAGGTGGCCTTGTAGACAATGGCCGCCGGGGTCTCCGGCGGATATCCGCCTTCCACCAGGTCCTCTTTCAACTGCTCCAGCAGCCCTGCCGACAGAAAAATGGCCATGGTGGCTCGGTGAGCGGCCAGAGAGCGGATGTTCTCCTTTTCCGGCACCGGCGTACGCCCGGCGGCTCTGGTGATGATCACCGTTTGGCTCACCCCGGGCAGGGTGTATTCCGCCTGCAATGCAGCGGCGGCCCCGCAGAAACTGGACACGCCGGGCACCACCTCAAAGGGGATGTTCTTTTGCCGCAGGGCATCCATCTGCTCCCGGATGGCCCCATAGATGGAGGGGTCTCCGGTGTGGAGCCGCACCATATTTTTGCCCAGAAAATGGGCTTTGGCCATCACATCCACCACTTCTTCCAGGGTCATTTTTGCGCTGTTGTGGATCTCGCAGCCTTCTTTGGCATAGGAAAGCAGCTGGGGATTCACCAAGCTGCCCGCATAGACGATCACATCGGCCTGGCCCAGCAGACGGGCTCCCCGCACAGTGATCAGATCGGCGGCGCCGGAGCCCGCCCCTACAATGGAGATCATCTTCCTCACTCCTTTATTACAATGGTGGTGAAATAGCCGGCTTCGGGAATGCCCTCCGCCAGATCCCGGCAGACCTTCTCATCGGGAAGGCCGCAGTTCTGCACCAGGGAGGCCTTGTGGGAAAGCCCCAGCTTGTCCAGGGTCTCCCGCACCTCCGGCAGGCTTTTCCCCGATTTCATCAGCACCTTGGTGCCCGGTAGGGACAGATGCTCTTCCAGATTGCCATGGCCGCCGGGAATGATGTGCAGCGGCTGGCGCATGACGGTAAGGCTCTGCTGCAGCAAAGCCGCCACGGCGCAGAAGCTGGGCACGCCGGGGATCACTTCTGTCTCATACCCCGCCTCTTTGATGATCTCCAGCAGATAGCTGAAGGTGGAATAAATGGACACATCCCCCAGATTGAGCATGGCCACATCCTGCCCCTGATCCAGGTATTCCATCACAGCCCGGGCCTGGGCCCTGTGGCTCTCTTCCAGCTTTTGCTTGTCCCGGGTCATGAGAAATTCCAAAGTGAGGATGGTCTTCTGGGAAAGATCCACCGCTCCCCGGGCAATGTCCAGAGCCAGTGTCTTTTCTCCACGGGTCTCGGGAGCGGCGATCACCGGGCAATGCTCCATAGCCCGGATGGCCTTGAGGGTCAGAAGCTCCGGATCTCCCGGGCCCACACCCACTCCGTAAAATGTACCTTTTTTCATTCTTTTTCCTCCATCAAGCCCAAAATGCCTTTCACCTGAGAGGTCTCTCCCAAAAAGCCCTGGATGTTATTGTAAATAATAGCGCCCACCGAAAAGTTCCCCGCCGCCCGTCTTTCCAGATGGTATTGGATCTTATGGAGCAGGGTCTGCCGGACTTTTTCCCACAAACCCGCTTTCTGCAACAGCTCCAGAGCGCCATCGGTGGTGGCCGCTTCCATGATCTGCCCGATGAGGGAGGGTTCTCCCCCAGCCAGCGCAGCGTGAGCAGCCAGGATCTCCATGCGGCAGTCGGCCAGACGGGAATGGGTGTCCATCACCCCGCCGGCCAGTTTGACGAATTTCCCCAGATGCCCCACCAGCAGCACCTTTTCATAGCCATACTGGGCGCAGTAGTCCAGGCTGGCGCCGATGAAATTGGCACATTTCACCTGAGGCCATGGGGGAAGAGGGGCATAAGTACGGATAAATGCTTCCCCGTAATTTCCCGGGGTGAGGATCAACTGTTTCTCCCCCTGAGCCCGGTGCATCCGGATCTCCACTTCGATGCTCTTGCGCAAAGCCTCCAGGCTCTGGGGCTCCACAATGCCGCTGGTTCCCAGCACCGAAAGTCCTCCCACAATGCCCAGGTTGGGGTTGAAGGTCTTGGCGGCCAGTTCCTCTCCCTGGGGAATGGAAATAATGGCCTCCAGGCCGCACACCCGCTCCCCTTCCTCCAGCACCTGGGAAAGGGCCTGGGTGATCATCTGCCGGGGCACCTGGTTGATGGCGGCTTGTCCCATCGGCTGGTTCAGGCCGGGCTTTGTCACCCGTCCCACGCCCTTTCCGCCATCCACCTGAATCCCTTGGGGAATGGGACGCACCTGGGCAAAGATCAGAATGCCGTCGGTGACATCGATATCGTCTCCGGCGTCCTTCCGCACGGCGCAGCGGGCAAAGTCTTCTCCCACTTCCAGTTCTTCCACTGGGGCGGAAACCTCCACCCCTTTTGGGGTGAGCAAAGTGGCTTTCTCCGGCCGCTCATGAAGCAGCAGCGCCCGGGCCGCCGCCTGGGCCGCCAAGGCAGCACAGGTGCCGGTGGTATAGCCGCAGCGCAGCTTTTTGCTCCCTTCCTGGCGGTATAATTCAAGACCCATGGCGCTCCCCTCCTTTTTTCGGCAATTTCTATTGTACTATGCCTGCTCCCCGGTCTCAAGAAGTTTTCGGCAATGATCCACATAGATTTGCCGGACGGCGGGAATTTCACCCATCCCACGCAGAGCGCAACGCACCGTGAGCCCGGCCGCTTCAAACAACGCCTTCCAGCTGTCTTCTTCCCCGGCCATGTCGTTGCGGGCGTGGTCCCCGGCCACCAGCATCATGGGAGCCATCAGCACCCGACGGAATCCGGCCTTTTGCACCTGCTCCAGCACATCCTCTCCCCGGGGCCAGCCCTCCACAGTGCCCACAAACACATCCCTCCGGCCCAACAGGTGAAAAATATAGCCGATGGCCGGATAGGTGGCGTTGGCCGGATGCTCAGTGCCGTGGCCCATAAAGACCAAAGCCTCCCCCTCTTCTGTAGAAAAGTCCTCCAGCAGCGCTTCGGCCGCTCGGCGGCAATCGTCCATGTCATAGAGCAGCGGACGGCCCAGGACCACCCTTTCAAACAATCCCGCTTTTTCGGCCACCTTCTGGGAAAGGGCATGGTATTCCTCTCCGCAGATCAGATGGGTGGGCTGGATATACAGGGTCCGTACCCCCTGAGCGGCCAGCTGCTCCATGGCTTCCTCAGGGGATGGCACCTGCTCCCCCCGCTTCGCCAGAATGCGGCGGATGGTGGGGCTGGTATAGGCCCGGTGGGCCGGGAGATGGGGGAAGGCCCGTTTCAGTTCTTCCTCCAAAGCACCGATGGTCTTTTTCCGTGTTTCCTCCACGCTGGTTCCAAAGCTGACGATCAGCAGTGCGGTCTGTTCCATTGTTTTTCTCCTTTGATCCGTTGTTCCAATTCCTCTATGGTGCGGGGCGGATGCTCCTCCATCCCCAGGGCCCGGGCCGTCCGAAACAAAAAGGGCGGCCGCAAATGGGCTTGTTCCAATAGTTCTTCTTGCTTAAAAAGTTCCCAGGGAGGCAAATCGGCCAGAAGCCGGCCTTTTTCCATCACCAGGCACCGATCGGCCCACCCATAGGCAAAGTCCACATCGTGGGTGGCCACCATCAGGGTCAGTCCCTTCTGGTGCAGCTTTTCCAGCAGCCCTTCCAGTTCCCAGGCTCCCTGGGGATCCAAAGCAGCGGCCGGCTCATCCAGCAGCAGCACTTTTGGCTCCATGGCCAGCACACCGGCAATGGTCACCCGCTTTTTTTCGCCGCCGCTGAGATATTGGGGCGCTCTTTCCTCGAACCTTTCCAGTCCCAACTGAAAAAGAGCATCCTCGGCCCGCTTTCTGGCTTCTTCCTGGGAAAATCCCAGATTCAATGGCCCGAAGGCCACATCCCCCAGCACCGTAGGGGCAATAATCTGCTCATCCGGCTGCTGGAAAACGATGCCCACTCCCTGCCCCAAGGCCAACCGGTCCCGGCGCTTGCGGCAGTCCATGGGCTGTCCCTCATAGATCACTCGTCCCTTTTGAGGGTGGAGCACGCCGTTGCAGCAAAGAAACAGGGTGGATTTTCCTGCTCCGTTGCCTCCCAGCACAGCAATACGCTCTCCGGCTCTGACCTTGAGAGAAAGCCCTTCCAAGGCAGGGGCATCCCCGCCGTAGGAATAGCAAAGGTCCTCCAGCTGCAATATGATCTGTTCCATGTTACCTCCCCGGCCAAAAGACCGTGATCCCCAGGGCTGCAAGACCCAAAGCGGCCCACAGGCCATGACGGAATCTCACAGGCTTTTTCTCCTGAAGAAAACAGAAAGTGCCGTCATACCCCCGGCTCTCCATGGCCTGCCAGCTCCGCTCGGCCCGCAAAATGGCGCCCCCCAGAAGGCCCTGGGCCACCAGAGCAAAGCTCTGCACCTTTCTTCCAAAGCGGCCCTGCCCCATGCGGGCCTGGGCGGCCTGATTGCGCCGCTGTCCCTCCTCCCACAAGAGGAAGAGGAAACGGTAGATCAAAAACATCAGCTCCAGCACCACCTGGGGCACATGGATTTTTTCCAGACAGTGGATGACCTCCGGCAAAGGGGTGGACAGGCTGAGGAAATACAGACAGCTCACTCCACCCATGGCCCGGCAGAAGGTCAACATGGCGTCCTGCCGTCCCGCTGCCGTGGCCGAAAGCCATACCGGCCCCAGAGGGATGTCCAGAAGCCCTATCGGAAAGTGGGAAAGGTGAAAAATCATCACCAGGGCACTCAAAGCGATGAAGGACAAAGGCAGCGCCAGAAAGGAAAGATATCTTCTCACCGGCACCTTTCCCTTCCATACGGTGACCCCGCCCAGAACCAGCCCTGCCAGCAACGGCGGCCAGGGGCTTTTGGCCCCGGCACAGAGAAAGAGGGCCCCCAGAGAAAACAGGATCTTGATCCCGGGATGCACCTTGCCCAAAGGGGAACGCTGGGCCAGCTGATCAAAGGACACCGCTCCATGGTGACTGTGCTCGCCGTGTCCCAAAAGGAAAAACGCCAGCAACGCTGCCGCAATCCCCATGGCCAGGGCGTAGTTCCCCGGCAGGCTGCCCCAGGTGAACGCCAGCGTCAGCACAAAGGCCAGAAGGCCCCAAAGCACCTTTTTCACCCTGAATACTTTCCCCCTTTCACGCACTCCAAGCCCTGCCGCAGGGCAGGGCTTGGAAAGGGACGCTTATTGAGATGCTTCATCATTCCGGTATTTTTTCCGGGCGGCCAGCCAGCCGAAGCCAAAGCCCAGCACCCCGGCGCCCAAACCGGCCTGGAGACAGAAGAGCAGGCTCTCGGTCTCTCCGCCAGGCGGCTCCAGAATGCTCTCGGCCCAGGGCTCATAGTCCGGGTCCACTTTTTGCACCGCTTCTTCGGCTGCTCCGTCAGCGCCGCCGAACTCACTGTTTTTCACCATCACCAGAGGAAAGACGGCGATGAGGGCGCACAGCAGAAGCAAAAGTACTGCGATCACACTCTTTTTCATTTTGTACCCTCCTCACATCTTCTCCGGGCCAGATCCCGCAGTTCCGGCTGGGCATAATGATCCAGCCCCATGACCACTACCACGGTGACGATACCCTCAATGATGGCCAGCGGCACCTGGGTCAGGGCAAAGATGCCCATAAACTCCACGGTGGAGCTCCACACCCCGCCTGCGCCGGGATGGGAAAGGCCCAGCTGGAAGCTGGTGACGCAATAGGTGAACAGATCCCCCAGCATAGCGCCCAGGAACACCGAAATTTCCCGCTTCACGCCCATTTTCTGGCACAGTTTCCACACCCCGTAGGTGAGGAAGGGTCCGGCGATAGCCATACTGAAGGTGTTGGCCCCCAGGGTGGTCAGGCCACCGTGGGCCAGAAGCAGCGCCTGAAACAGCAGCACAATGATACCCAGCACCGCCATCACCGAAGGCCCGAAGAGCATGGCTCCCAGACCGGTGCCAGTGGGATGGCTGGAAGAGCCGGTGACGCTGGGGATCTTGAGAGCCGACAGCACGAAGGCATAGGCCCCGCACATAGCCAGAAGCAACAGAGTCTTCCGGTGATCCCGGGTGATGTTTTTGATGCGGATGGCGCCCCATACCAGAAAGGGCAGACAAATGACGCCCCAGGCCACACAGTGGCTGGGGGGCAGGAATCCCTCCATAATGTGCATCGCGCCTGCCTGCCGTGTTACACCGGCACCCAGGGCCATGAACAAAGAGAGACTCAGAGCCAGTTTTTCTCGTTTGCGCATGACAATTCCTCCTTTTTTTCTCGGCGGTCTCCGGCACAAAAAAAATGCCTTTTCCCTGGGGAAAAGGCATAAAAAGACCAAAGTGCCAAAGCACCGCCCTTGTTACGCCAGCCAAGGATTCCGTTAGCTGTGTAATTTGCCGCGCACCGCAAAGCGGCCCGGCTATGTATCAACAGGTAGGTCTTCTGGCTCAGGCGTCTTTGCCCTTTCCGCCTTCCCGTGTGTAACCACAGTGACATTCTGGAAAAGGGCTCGGCCATTACAGCGGCGGTCCCGCGTGGGAATTGCACCCAGCTTACCTATTCTCGCCGGAAAAATTTTCCTGGCGCACCGGTTGATCTTTGCCCACGATAGTTTACACCCTCCGCCCTTTTTTGTCAACGAAAAAGAGCGAGGGGTGCTGCATTCTCATTTCTCTTCCTGACGCATCTGCTTCACAAGGCGCGCCTGACGGCGATCCTCTTTGGAGGGCAGTTCGGAAATGATGATGGAAGTGACGATGATCACTCCCCCGGCCACCAGGTTGGTGGTCAGCGGTTCATAGCCCATGACCACCGATGCGATACAGGCAAACACCGACTCCAGAGAAAAGATAATAGCGCACCGGGAGGGCTCCACATTTTTCTGGCCCACGGTCTGGAAATAACCTGCGGCCAATGTGGCCAGAAACACCACCAGCAAGGTGGGGATCAAAGCGGCCTTCACATCTACGCCCTGGAAGGTGACTTTTCCCGTGACAAGGGCCGTAATAAAGGAAAGCACACAGGTGGTGGCCTGGGGCAGGAAGGTGAGCACTTTGGAAGGCAGCTGGCTGCTGAACCGATATAGGAAGGTCATCTGCAAAGCAAACAGCAAGGCCGACACCAGGGTCAGGCCATCGCCAAAGGAAAGGGAAAAACTCTCTCCCGGCACTCTGGTGAGCACATAAAGCCCCAGGAAACACAGGGCCGCGCAGGCATAGATCTTCTTTTTGGGCTTCTGCCGCAAAAGGGCCCACACCACAAAGGGAGTGAGCACCACATAGGATGTGGTGATAAAGGCGCTGTTAGAAGGCGTGGTCATGCCCAGAGCGATGGTCTGCACCAGCATGGCGGCATAGAGAAAAAAGCCCACCGTAAGGCCCATAAGCACTTGACGGAAGGTGAGTTTCTTCACTTCCTTGCCGCAGAAAGGCAGCCAGATCAGTGAGGCCAGCAAATACCGAAGAAACAGGAAAAAGCTGCTGTCCAACCCGGCGTTCAATGCATCTTTCACCCATAAAAAAGACACGCCCCATAAAAAGGCGGTGCCGATGAGCATCAGATTGAAGAGCCATGCGTTTTGGTGTTTCATGTTGTTTGATCCCCTTTTCCCGGAAACCCGGGGAAAATTTGCCAAAAGGCATTATATAGAGATAGTATCATGTTCCCCTGCCTTCTGTCAAACAGCACCAGGGACGCCGAAGGCCTGTGACGCATACAATAAGGTGAGCGCTCCCCTCGGGGAAGCGCCAATTCAAATGGGATGGTGAGAGTATGAGAAATCATTGCCAAAGAAATTGCTGCTCCTGCTGCCGCTCCTGCGCCCCCCAGATCCAGACCATCTGCACCTGCGCCCGCTATGTGGATGTTCCCATGAGCATCTACAATGGCAGCGGATACACAGAACTGGAGTGCTGCCAGGATACCCTGGAAGCGCTGCAGGAAATCTCCAGCACCCTTCAGCGCATGGCCCCCGCCGAAAATTGCTGCCAGCACAACTGCTGCCACAGTTGGCGTTCCTGCTGATCCCCCGGGGGCTTTGACCCCCGGATACATCCTTTCTCATTCTGTCCCTCCCAGCCGTGGCGGCACAGCTTGTGCCGCCACGGCTTGTACATATAAAAAAGTGGCCCAAGGGCCACTTTTTTATATGTTGCAAAACCTGTACGCTGCCGGTGATCCTCAGGCCTCTGTCCTGTTTATGGGACAGTAATTATGCTATTGTGAAAGAAAGGAAACCTTTTCCTTTCTTTCCATTTCTTTTCATCTGTAGGGAGGGAGCACCATGGATCGGAAAACCAACTCTTGCCGCCCGCGGCGAAGCCGGGAGCGAGGAAGCTTTCTCACACCCCAGGACCGACGGCAGATCGACCGGCGGCTTTCGGCCATGCTGGCCCTTTTGGAAGGCGGCGAAGGGGCGCTGATGTTCGACGGCGAACCCTTGAACAGCTCCACCCGCCGTCTGCTGGTGTCCAGTCTCCGCCGGCAGCTGGAAGTGACCAAAGCCCTGGCCAAGGAAAAATTCACACCGAAAAAATACCGAAGGATGAGGTGAAGTCCTATGGTCCACCAAATCGTTTCCCGTCTGGTGCGCCGCTATGGCACCCGGGACCCCTTTGAGATCGCCCGCCTGCGCCATATCATCCTGATCACCGAGCCTTTGGGCTCCATCCGGGGCTATTACAGCTGCAGTTACCGGCACCAGGTCATCCATCTCAACAGCAATCTGGAGGAAAACCAACTGCGCTTCACCTGCGCCCATGAACTGGGCCATGCCATCCTCCACCCCAAGGCCAACACGCCCTTTCTCCGCCAGAACACCCTGTTCCCCATCAGCCGCTATGAATGGGAGGCCAGCCGCTTTGCCGTCTGCCTGCTCATCGACGACAGCACCCTGGAGGAATACGACGGCTGCACCATCCCTCAACTGGCCCAGGCCTTCGGGGTCAGCCCTGAGCTGATTGCCTACCGCTTAAAGAAAAGACCGCCTCAGTCCTGATGGGCATAGACCACCTTCCCCTGGCAGATGGTGTATTTCACCCGGCCAGTAAGGCATCTGCCCAGGAAGGGAGTATTTTTGCTGCGGGAACGCAGCTCTTCTTCGGTCACTTCCCAGCTTTCGCATGGATCAAAGAGCACCAGATCGGCCGGGCCACCGGCGGCCAGATACCCGGCGTCCAGATCATACAGGCGGGCCGGCGCCAGGCTCATTTTTTCCATCAGCTGCACCAGGGTCAGGTGTCCCTTTTCCACCAGTTCCGTGATACCCAAAGCCAAAGCGGTCTCCAAACCGATGATGCCGCTGGGGGCCTTCCACAAAGGCTCTGTCCCCTTCTCTTCCTGAGAGTGGGGAGCATGGTCGGTGGCGATCATGTCAATGGTGCCGTCTTTCAGTCCTTCAATCAATGCCTGCCGGTCCTCCTCTGTGCGGAGAGGCGGGTTCATCTTGGCCATGGCCCCATGCTGGGCCACCGCTTCTTCGGTGAGGGTAAAGTGGTGGGGGGTGACTTCCGCCGTCACATGGGCCCCCAGGCTTTTGGCCAGACGCACCATGGCCACGGCGTTTTTGGAGCTGATGTGCTGAATATTCACTTTGGCTCCGGTATCCAGGGCCAGCATACAGTCCCGGGCCACCAAAGAGTCCTCCGCCACGGCCGGAGAGCCGAAAATTCCCAGGCGTTCCGAGGCTTTGCCCCGGTTGATGCCGTTTTCGCCGATAAAGGCCGGGTCCTCTTCATGGAAGCTCAGGGGTTTGTGCAGCTTTCTTCCCCACTCCATGGCTTTGCGGCACAGGCCGCTGTCCAGGAGAGGAATGCCGTCGTCGGTGAATCCCGCCGCTCCGGCCTGGCACAGTGCTTCCAGGTCGGTAAGCTCTTTTCCCGCCATGCCCTTGGTGATGCAGGCGGCCGGGAGCACATGGATGCCGGTCTTTTTCCCCTCTTCCCGCACATACTGAAGCGTCTCCACATTGTCCACCGGGGGCTTGGTATTGGCCATGGTGATCACCGTGGTAAAGCCGCCCTTCTTGGCGGCCTCCGCCCCGGTCTGGATGGTCTCCTTGTGGGTCTGTCCCGGATCGCGGAAGTGGACATGCACATCGATCAGCCCCGGGGCCACGCACAGTCCCCGGGCGTCGATGACCGTCTCCCCTTCCTGTTCCGGCAAACCATTTCCCATGGCGGCCACCTTCCCCTCCTCCAGGAGGATGTCCATCACCTGATCCAGTCCGCTGTCCGGACACAGCACTCTGGCCCCTTTGATTCGCAGCATACCCGTTTCCGCCTTTCTCTTTTTTTGGAATAGATAGCAAAAAAGACACGCTGGACAGCGTGTCTTTTCTTGGCGGAGAAGGAGGGATTTGAACCCTCGCGACCCTTTCGAGCCCTACTCCCTTAGCAGGGGAGCCTCTTCACCACTTGAGTACTTCTCCACAGCCTGATGGCTGCACTCATGAGTGCCTTTATATCCTATCATGTCTCACCGATTTTGTCAAGGACATTTTCTTCCCTCTCCCAAGATTTCCTCAGAAGAGAGGTGCGCCGCTCTTCAGCGGCCGCAAACTCTTTGATCCCTTATCTCCATTCCCGGCTGAGGATGCGCATCATCACAAAATCACTGTACGCACCTTTATAATAATAGGCCTCTTCCAGAACGCCTTCCTGCCGGAATCCCATCTTTTTGTAAAATTTCAATGCACTGGTGTTCCGTGCTGCCACTCCAATGGAGACACGGTGCATTTTATACTCATGAAAAGCCAGATCCAGCATGATCTCCATGGCTTCCGTGCCATATCCTTTGCGCTGCATTTGGGGGTCGGGGATGATGATGGTCAGGTCGGTCTGATGCCAGGCCGGAAACATCCGCAGCAGACCGGTCTCGCCCACAATGCGCCCCTCCCCATCGGTGATGGTGAACCAAAGGGAATCTTCGGACCTGTGATCGACGGCGATCTGCCGCTTTACTTTTTCTTCGTCCGCGGGCTTTTCAAAGCCACACTGAAACATAACCTGAGGCTGGTTGAACCAATGGGCAAAAAACGGTGCATCCTCTTCCCTTTGTTCCCGCAGAATGATCCGCTTGCCTCTGATTTCTTTCTTCGTGGCTTTTCATCGCCTTTCCCCACTTTGCAAAAATTCTCTTTCTCAGAAGGTGGTGGGGATCACATAGAGCAGGATGCTCAGATAATGGCACACGCTGCCGGCCAGCACGAAAAGATGCCAGATGGAATGCATATAGCTGCGGTGGATCACATAAAAGACGATGCCCACGGTGTAAAATACGCCGCCCAGGGCCAGCAGCACCAATCCATTCCAGGCCAGCGATGCCATCAGCGGCCGGATGGCCAGCACCACCACCCAGCCCATCGCTACATAACACACCATGGAAACACGGCTGTATTTCTGCACATCGATAGCGTTGAGCACCACGCCCACAATGGCCGCCCCCCACACCACGGCGAACAGAGTCCACCCAAAGGCTCCCCGCAGGGTGATCAGCGTATAGGGGGTATAGGTTCCGGCGATGAGCAGGAAAATGGAACAATGGTCCAGCACCTGCAACACACCCTTCACCCGCCGGTTGGGGCAGGCGTGATACAGAGTGGAAGCAAGATACAGGGCAAACAGGGAGAAAGAATAGACGATGGAACTGCTCACCGCCCAGGCATCCCCATACAAAGCCGACAGTACGATCAAAATACCAAAGCCCACACAGGCCAGGGCCACCCCCACCCCGTGGGACACCGAATTGAATATCTCCTCTCCCAAAGTATAATGGGGAAGATATTCTTTTGCCTTGTCCATTCTCATTTCCATATTCGGCTCCTTTCCAACCACACAAAACGCAATAAATAGTTTTAAAAACCAGATGATGAAATCAACACAATTATATTATCACAGTTCCCTGCCGATTCCAATGGTTTTTTGAACGAAAGAAGCCGGCTGTTTGTAAATTTTTTTATATCATCGGCGCCCGAGAGGATTTGAACAGCTGATAGGCCATTTTGAATTCCTTTTCCATGGCCTGCATCAGGGAAAAAGAATAGTTATGGAAGGCCCAGTCGATGACAATGCCCCGAAAATGGCGGACACAGAAGGTGGTGACCGTTTCGGCGTCATACTGCCGGGACAGGATCTCCTTCTCCTGGGCCTCCATGACGAAGTGAAGCACCATCTGATAGATGATCCGCCCGGTGTCAAAGGGCTTTTGAGCGCTGATGGCCAGCATGTTCTGATAATACCGGGCCGTGAGCTCACCCTGGTTCTCTTCCATATATTCTGCATACGCGGTGAAAATAATACGCAAAGCGGAAAGACTGCTGTGAAAAGGCCGGGTCTCCAGCTGCTGCCGGATGTAAAGATCCAACTGCTGGCCGCCTTTTTCCAGCATCTCCTCCTTGGAGCGGAAATGATGATAAAAGGCCCCGGTGGTCACCCCAGCCTCCTTGCAGATATCCCGGATGGGCACGGCGTCATAGCCATTCTTCCGCATCAGCTGCCGGGCCGTTTCCAAAATCTTTTGTTCTGTCTCCTGGCCCTGGGCTTTCCGCTTCTCCCGATATTCCATCAAGGGTCCTCCCTTTCAAAAGAATTGACAACAATGCCGTCGGTCTGTATAATGAGTATATCACATAACGCTGTTATGTTCTTCTGTTTTTATTATACTTGCGACGAATTTTTCCGTCAACCGGCCCTTTGGGCTTTTGGAAAGGCGTGTGCTCATTTGAATCCTCAAAAAATCGCGGTGCTCACCGACTCCTGCGCCGACATCTCCCCGGCCCTGGCCCGGGAGCGAGATATTTTTGTGCTGCCTCTGAAGATCATTTACCCGGACAAGGAATATTCCGACGGAGTGGACATCACTCCCCAGGAGATCTACCAGCGGATGCCTCAGGCTCTGCCCACCACCTCCCTGCCCGACGGCGGTACACTGCTTTCCCTGCTGGATGAAATCAAGTCCCAGGGCTTTGAAAAGGTCATTGCCATCTGCCTGTCCGCCGGTCTCAGCGGCACTTATAATATGGTGCGCCTGATGGCGGAAAATTACGAAGGCCTCCAGTGCGCCGTGTTTGATTCCAACAGCGGCAGCCTGGGAGAAGGCTGTCTGGCTCTGGAAGTGACCAACCGCCTGGCCCAAGGGGCCAGCTGGGAAGAGCTTTTGTGCCTGGTGCCCCGCCTGCGGGAAAACACCCAGGTGATGTTCAGTCTGGACACCCTGGAATACCTGCAAAAGGGCGGCCGGATCGGCAAGATCAGCTGCATTGCCGGTACCATGCTCCAGATCAAGCCCATCATCTCCTTTGCCCCTGACGGCCAGCTAGCCAGCATCAGCAAAGTGCGTGGCCGGTATCGGTCCATGGACGAGATGGCGGAACGCATCCGGGCCATGGTCCCCACCGACGGCACCCCCTACACCCTGGCCACCGCTCACGGCGGCTGCCCCGGGGATCTGGAATATCTGAAAAACAAACTCCACGACGAAATCGGCTGCGCCACTCATTATTATGAAGGGGAGATCGACTGCACCCTTGGCGTGCACACCGGCCCCCATCTTATTGGCTGCGGAATTCAGATTTTAGAGTAACTGCAAAAAGCGCCTTTGGGCGCTTTTTTGCTTTTTCCCCTAGGAGTATGCTATAATCCCTGATGAATATTTTAAAACACACAGGAGGGATGGCCTATGCCAGCCAAACGGGAAGAGCTGCTGTCTCTGGCCCAGCAGCCGGAGGACCGGCTGCTCATCAGCCAGCTATGGGATAAAATGAGCCAGGCGGAAAAATATTTCCAGCCGGCCTGCACTCCTTTTCTCGATCTGCGCCAGCAGAATCTGTGCCGCACCGCCATGGAGCGGATGGGAAACCAGGGCTTTTTCCTCTATGGCGGCTATCCTCAGGCTGAGCGGCGTCTGGCCCTGTTCCTTCCTGACTATATGGAGACCCCGGATGACATTCCCTTGGAGGACAATCCCATCTGTGCCCTGCGGGCCATACCCCGGGGCGGCGTGGAGCTGAACCACCGGGATTACCTGGGTTCCCTGATGGGGCTGGGCATCCGGCGGGAGATGGTGGGGGACATTCTGGTCTCCCCCCAAAGCGCTGACATTTTGCTGACGGCGGAAATGGGTGAGTATGTGCGTCACAACCTGGAAAAAGCAGGCCATGCCTCCATCGTCATGGAACCGGTGGCCCTGGAAAACCTGCTCATTCCGCCCCTTCAGTTCAAAACACTGCGGGACACCGTGCCGTCCCTCCGCCTGGATGCAGTGCTCACCGTGGCCTTCTCCCTCTCCCGGGGAGAGGCGGCGGAATGTATCCGCCGGGGGCTGGTGCAGGTGGACGGGGCCGATGCACTCAAAGGGGACAAACCGGTGCCCGAAGGGGCCCGCATCTCCCTGCGAGGCAAAGGCAAAGCCATCCTGGCCCAGATCGGCGGCCTTTCCAAAAAAGGGCGCATCCAAATCGAAGTACACAAGCTGATTTAAAGAAAAACACCGTTGGAATTTTTCCAACGGTGTTTTTTACTTATACTCCCACCCCACTATAAAGGGCAACAGGAAAATGAATGAAATCGCTTCTCTTTTTTTACACAGCAAAAAGGGCCGGGAACAAATCCCAGCCCTGGAAGATCGTCAAAATCCCACTGCTTATTTGGTGGCGGCGTTGACCTTCTTCGCCAGCGCGCTCTTTTTTCTCGCGGCAGTATTCTTGTGCAGAATACCTTTGGCAACAGCCTTGTCCAGGCAAACCACGGTGGCCTTATACGCCTCCTGGATGCCGGTGCCCTGCTGAATGGCACTGTCGAACTTCTTCAACTGTGTCTTCATCGCTGTCTTCGCGGCGCGATTTCTCTCGTTCTTTGTCTTATTGACCAGCACGCGCTTCTTCGCGGACTTAATATTCGGCAAAATCATGACCTCCTTACCTCAGATATTCATAGCATTGCTTATTCTATCATTTTGCGGCGGCAAATGCAAGTGTTTCTCACACAATTTTTGCATATTTCTTTTCTGTGGGAAACACTAAGAGAAAAATGGGAGGAAAAGCGATGGAATCGAGACGCACAGACCTGGCCCTGGAGGCCCGGGAACTCTATCAGGAGCAGACTCTTCGGGAGCCGCCAGGAGTGGACTGGAAGGAAGAAGAGCAGGACGGCATCCACATGACAGAGGTGCACATCCGCACCCCGGAGGGGGCCCAGGAGATGGGCAAACCCCAGGGCCGCTATATCACTTTCCAGCTGGGAGAAAACTGGGAGCGGGAGGATCACACCATCGCCGCCGCTTCCTCCCTTCTGGCCCGCCAGGTGCGCCGCCTGCTGCCCTCCCAACCGGAAAGCGTGCTCATCGTGGGGCTGGGCAACCGCCACCTCACCGCCGACGCCCTGGGGCCGCTTTGCACCGAAAAGATCATCGTCACCCGGCATTTGAAAGACACCATGCCCGATGTATTCCGTTCCTTTGCCCGGGTCAGTGCCATTGCTCCTGGGGTGCTGGGGCTCACCGGTGTGGAGACTGGCGAAGTGGTGCTAGGGCTATGCGAAAAGATCCGTCCGGATGCCATCATCGCCATCGACTCGCTGGTGTCCCGGAAGCTCTCCCGGCTCTGCCGCACCATTCAGCTTTCCGACACCGGCATCACCCCCGGCGGCGGCATCGCCCCCGGCCGTTTCCCTTTGGATGAGCAGACCCTCCACACCCCGGTGCTGGCCCTGGGCATTCCCACGGTGGTGGAAGCCCGCACCCTGGCCGCCGATCTTTGCCCCAACGCACCGCCGGAAGAGGAACTGCCTCCCACCTCCCTCATCGTCACCCCCAAAGACATCGATGCCTTGATGGTGAAAAGTGCCAAGATCCTGGGGTATGCCATTGACATGGCCCTGCATACCCATCTGTCTGTGGAGGACATCGAAAGCCTTCTCAGCTGAGGACAAGGCATAAAAAAGCTGCCCGAGCCATAGAATGGTTCCATCAACACCAGGATGGAGGAAGTTTTTCATGGCGCTGGGGCACAGGAACTACAGAAAAATCAGAAGCCGAAACAGACGAAAAAAAGGGATGTGGCCTCTTGTTCTGGCCGCCGTGGGACTGTGGGCTTTCGCCCAGGGATCCCCCTGGCCCGCATCATTTTCCTCCCTCTCCCCGGCCCAAAACGACTTGCCCGTAGAGGATTATTCCCCTTCTGCCGCCCTCCTGCCAGAGGACGAGGCAGGAGATGAAACGGTCTCTGCCGGGGAAGAGGTGAGCGAGGCCGTGCTGCCCCAGGGACAGACCAGCCAAAGCCAAGCCAACATCGCCGCTATCCAGATCCAGGGGGATGACGGTTCCTATCCCGGCGCAGGTACGGTCTATTATAAAAACGCAACCGACTACCAGATCAACATGGAAGATCTGCTGAATCAGAATGTTTCCATTCCCTTTTCCCTGGATGAACCGGCGGTACTCATCGTCCACACCCATGGCAGCGAGGCTTATACCCCTGATGTCGCCAACTGGTACACCCCCACCGACACCGACCGCACCACCGACACCAATTACAATGTGGTGCGGGTGGGCGCTGAAATGGAAAAGATCTTAAACGAAAAGGGAATCAAGACCATCCATGCCACTGTGCTGTGTGACAGTCCTTCCTACAACGGTGCCTATAACCGGGCGCTGGAAGTGATCCAGCAGGCTATCTCTGAAAATCCCTCCATCAAATTTGTCATTGATGTGCATCGGGACGCCATGATCACCTCCAGCGGCAAGAAGTACAAAACCGTAGCCCAGATCGGCGGACGGCAGGCGGCCCAGCTGATGCTGGTGGCCGGCACCGATGGAGGCGGCCTGACCTTTGACGACTGGCCGGATCATCTGGCTCTTGCAGCCAAGATCCAGCAGCAGATGAATGCCCTCTATCCCGGCATCATGCGGCCCATCAATGTACGGGCCGCCCGCTTCAATCAGCATGTGACTCCGGGAAGTATGCTTCTGGAGGTAGGCACCAGCGGCAACTCCCTGGATGAAGCTCTTTACTCCGCTTCCCTCTTTGCCGATGCATTAGGGGATATTTTATTAGACATGGCGAAATAATAAAATTATATATTGCATTTTGTATTGTTTTCCTGTATCAAAAGAGAACTGGGACCAATGGTCCCAGTTCTCTTTTTCTGTCATTTCACCTGTGTGCCGCCCCATTCCACGGCGGTATAGCCCTGCCGGGAAACGGGAGTCAACACCTGCTCCTTCATCTCCACCGGCTCCTGCAGGCCCTTCCAGGCCATAAACACCCGGATCAGGGTATCGGGGGCGGGGTCGATGATCAGAGCGGCCAGGCTGGTGTATTCCTCCTGTTGGAAGGCAATCTGGTTATAGGGGTTCTTCTCCATCAAAGGCAGCCAGTATTCCAGAAAGTCCTGGCGTTCTTTTTCATTCAGCCCCAGAACAGCCAGAGCCTTTTCCAAAAAGGCACCGGTATCCTGGCCAGGCACCACAAAGCCCTCTTCAAACTGGAACTCCTCTTGGGAATCGGCTTCCCAGAACAGATAGGGCCAGGTGCGGCCATCCTCGTCCACCAAGGTGCCGTCCGGATAGGCGGTGACCTGCCATCCATCCTGCAAAGCAGGCTCGGTGACGGTGAATGTACCGGCTGTCAATTCCACATTCACCCTGGTCTCCTGGGCCTTTTCCGGATAGAGGTAAATCACAGGCTTTGCTAAAACCACCTGGCTGGGGTCGGGGGGTGCCAACTGGAGAATGTAAAAAATCACGCCGCCGGCCAGCAGGAAAATTCCCAGCCATTTGACGCATCGGGACAATACATACCGTTTCATGTTCCGCTTCTCCTTTCATCGCGCTAATTCACTATACCATTTTCTTTTTCTTATTGTATCACTTTTCCTGCAGAAATACAAGAGTAACGCCCCGGCGCAAACTGCGCCGGGGCGTTACTCTTATTTCCTATAAAATCAGTCGTCCATTACGATGCTTTCCATCACAGGGGCCTTGCCGCCTGTGAGATACTGCTCCACAATGGCGTCCACTACTTCCATGCTTTCCTCGTCCACAGTGCCGAAAGCGGCATACTGGCCATCCAGGAAGGCAGCGTCATCCAGGGTGATGAAGAACTGGCTTCCGGCGCTGTCATAGTCCTGGGCCCGGGCCATGGAAATGACGCCCCGTTCATGGGAAATGGTGTTATTCACCCCATTGGCCTTGAACTCACCCTTGATGGTGTGTCCCGGCCCGCCGGTGCCATTGCCCTGAGGATCGCCGCCCTGGATGACAAATCCCGGCTCGATGCGGTGGAAGGTCAGGCCGTCATAAAAACCGTCCTGCACCAGCTCCACAAAGTTTTCCACTGTGATGGGGGCCTGCTCGTCGTCCAGCTGAATGTGGATCTTCTCCCCGTTTTCCATGGTAATGGTTGCCTTGTTCATAGAATCCTCTCCTTTGTCCTTCTCCTGATTTTCCTGTTTTTCCTGGCTGCACCCCGCCGCCAAAATCATTCCGGCGGTGCACAAAGCCAGCAGAGCTTTTTGCCATTGGCCTTTTTTCATTCCGATTCTTTCCTTCCCTTTTGCTTGGATCTCAGCACTCTTCCTCCAGCATCTTCCGGCACTGCTGCAGCTGTTCTTCCTGCTCTGGGGGCGGCGCGGGATACTGAGGGTCGATGTCCTTCAGCGTCTCCAGCACCGCCTGGGACAACAGATACCGTGTGTACCATTTGTTGTCCGCCGGCAGCACATACCATGGGCTGTGGGGAGTGGCCGTCTGATTGATGGCCTTTTCATAGGCTTTCTGATATTCTTCCCAATAGGCCCGCTCTTTTACATCGCTTTGGGAAAATTTCCAATTTTTCTCTTTCCGCTCGATGCGCTCCAGAAACCGCTCCTTCTGCTCCTCCTTGGACACATGGAGAAAGACCTTCACCACCCGGTAGCTGTTCTCATAGAGATATTCTTCAAAATGCCGGATCTGCCGGTACCGCTTCTGGAAAAACTCCGGGTCATCCAGGCACCGCTGGGCCATCTGATAACCCTTGTGCAAGGAGTGTACCCGCACAATGAGCACATCTTCATAATAAGACCGGTTGAAAATGGCCATGCTGCCCCGGGCCGGAAGCTGCCGCACGGCCCGCCACAGATAATCGTGGCTCAGCTCCTGGCTGTTGGGCTGCTTGAAGCTGTGCACTGTGATGCCCTGGGGATTGATGGCTCCCATTACATGCTTGATGGCGCTGTCCTTCCCGGCGGCGTCCATGGCCTGAAGCAAAATGACGATGCCTTCCTGCCCCTGGGCATACAGTTTATCCTGGAGCTTTGCGATCTTCTCCATATTGCTCCGGGTCTTTTCTTCGATTTCCTGCCGCTGGAGTCCCAGGCCCTTGGCGCTGGTGGGGGCTTTTTTCAAAGACAGTTCCTGACTGCCGTCATAACGGTAATTCTTTACATTCATCCCCGTTCCCTCCTTTTGGATAGGACGATTGTACCCGATGACAACGGGTAAATGTTGAACGAACTGTAAACACTGGTTTTATTCTCCCTGGGGAGAAAGCTCCAGCACGGTGATCTCCGGCCGGGCGAAAAAGCGGAGGGGCAGTGAGGTCACGCCCAATCCCCGGTTGACATAAACCAGCTCGTCTCCTTTTTCATACAGCCCGGCGGTGTAATTCTCTCCTCCCGGCGGCTTGACCAGGGCCCCGTAAAAGGGCAAACACACCTGGCCGCCATGGGTATGGCCGGCCACCGACAACTGAAAGCCCTGAGTTTCATCGGCATAGTCGGGAGCGTGGGACAGAAGGATGTTGCATTTTCCTTCTTCCTCCAGCCCTTCCACCTGGGGCACGAAAAACAGCAGCTCATCGGCCCCCACGAAGTTCACCGACCCCAGCTGCACATTTTGATTCCGCAGCACCTGAAAGCCCGCTTTCTCCATGATGTCCTCATAGACCCGCTCAGCGCCGCCTCCCACATCGTGGTTGCCCATCACCGCCAGCTTACACGGCGCCTGCAGCTGGGACAACACCCGGCTCACTTCTTCCGGATCGCCCTCATATTGACTGTAATTGTCAAACAGATCCCCCAGGAACACCACGGCCTGGGGCTCCTGCCGGTTGATTTTTTCCACCCATTTTTCCAGATCTTCCGGGCCGAACTCCAGCCCCATATGGGTATCCCCAAAGCAGACCACCCGCATTTTCTCTGTGAGACCCGGAAGGGAGAGCTCCACTTTTTTCACCTGTATCCACCGCGGCTCGATCCATCGGGCATAACAAAGCACCATGGCGCACAACAGCAGCACGGCCAGCACCCGTTTGATCCACTTTCCCAAACAGCTTCCCTCCTTGCTTTCCCGCTTCAAAGGCGGCCTCGCTGAACGGCCATCCACACCAAAACGGCTGCCTGCAAAACCAGAATAGCCGGCACGCCCCAGGTGAATTTTCGGTGCCTGGTCTTATGATGAAAGACCCGCATGGCCAAAAGCAGCCCCGGGCTTCCTCCCAGTGCCGCCGCCAGCAGCAAAGTGCGCTCCCGCACCCGCCAGCGGCCCTGCACCGCTTTCCATTTGTCCACACCACACAAGGCAAAAGCCGTCCCATTGATCAGCAGCAGCCACAGCCACAGAGCCTTGAGCATACCATTCTCCTTTTTTCTTTCCACAGGGCAAAGGGCCGAAGCCACAGATGGCCCGGCCCTCTTTTCTTATTCTTTTTGCAAACGCCTTCCCACAGCCTCTGTGAGACGGGCAAAGTCCTCCAGCCCCAGGGTCTCGCCCCGGGCCTGCGCTCCGATGCCGGCCTCTTCCAGGCAATGGAGCACATCCTCCCGCTCCAGCTGAGGAAAGCCATGGCGCAGGCAGTTGAGCAGCGTCTTGCGCCGCTGGGCAAAGGCCGCCCGCACCACCCGGAAATAAAGCCCTTCGTCCACCGGCCCCAGAGGATTTTCCTCATAGGGCGTGAGAGTCACCACGGCGGAATCCACCTTAGGAGCCGGGATAAAGCACCCAGCCGGTACATCCAGCAAAATGGAGGGCTTTCCGTGGAACTGACAATAGACCGAAAAGGCCCCATAATCCCCGGTGCCCGGTTTTGCACAGATCCGCCGGGCCACTTCCTTCTGCACCATAACGGTGATCTGGGCAAAGCAGCCGCTGTCCACCAAAGCGGTGAGAGCCGGGGTGGTGATATAATAGGGCAGATTGGCACAGGCCACTTTCCGCCCTTCCCCCAGCTCCTCACGGCACAGCTGGGGAATATTTGTTTTCAGAATGTCTCCTTCCACCAGGTGGAAGTTATCAAACTCTCCCAAGGTCTCCTGGAGAACCGGGGGCAGTCTGCGGTCCAATTCCACCGCCACCACACGCCGGGCTCTCTGGCACAGCTCCCGGGTGAGGGTGCCGATGCCGGGGCCCACTTCCAGCACACCGGTATTTTCGTCGATGCCTGCCCCTTGGGCAATGGCTGTGGGCACATGCCTGGCACAGAGGAAATTCTGCCCCAGACTTTTGGAAAAATGAAACCCATGACGGGTCAATATCTCTTTGATGGTGCCGATATCACACAGATTCAGATGGGATCACCCTTTTGATGCGATCTAATCCAGCACATAGACGGTGGCCGTCCGTACGCCGAAATTGATACACTCCCGATAGGTGTTGAAATAAAGGTCGATCTTGTTTCCCTTCACGGCGCCGCCGGTGTCTTCTGCCACCGCCAGGCCGTACATCCAGCTGCCGTCGCTGCCCTGGATGAGCAGGCGGGAGCCCAGAGGGATCACATTTTTGTCCACCGCCACAGCGCCCACACGGGCGATAGTGCCGGAAGCAGTTTTCTTCCAGGTCTTGCCCTCTGTGGTATAAGCGGTGGCCTTCATTTGATACACCTTGCTGTAAGTGTAGTTCTGACCGTTGTATTGTACCATACCTCCGGTGCCGGTTTCAATCACTTCGGTCACCGGCTGGCGAGCAATTTCAGTGCCCAGGCTGGTACGGCTGTATTCCGCTCCGTCCCGGTACTCCACCCGGAAGGTGGTCACCTTTTCACCGGCCTGGCCCTGCTGCACCACCCGGCTCTCCCCATAGGGAAGGGCATCGGTCTCCACCGTCTGGGTGGTATAGGGGATGCTCTCCCGCACTTCTTCATTGCGAACTTCCACCCGGCGCACAGTGATATCGCTGCCCTGGGTCAGTTCCTCTTCGGAGGCCGGATAAACCAGATCCTGCTCTCCCAGAGTGATGCCGGCGTCAGCCAGGATGCTCTGTACCGTGCCGCCGGTGGTCTGCAACATATGGGTGCGGCCATCGGCGGTGATGAGCACCGGGAAGGCCCGCTCCACCTGTACCACTCCAAAGCCCTGGGAAAGGTCTCCGGAGCAGGTGATTTCATCATCAGCCTCCAGTTCGATGCCTGCTGCGGCCACGGCCCGCTGGGGATCACCGGAAAGGGTATAGACCACATGGCGCTCCCCTTCGTCATAAATGACCACCCGCTTGGTGCCCATCATCATGCCGCCCATCAACAGGGACGAGGCCAGGAACATGGAACACATGGGGATCAATCGGCTCTTTTTCTTGGTTTCCATTGGGGAATGTCTCCTTCCATTTCCTCGCGGCCAAGGCCGCGGGCTTTTGGTGCCGTCATCGGGCAAGCTCTGCCCACCCTCTGGCTGGCTCCCCCCGCTTGCGGTCTGCGGGGAATGGCGCTCTGACCATCCGCTGGCCTGTTTGCCAGCTTGAAACCTTCTCCATTGTAACCGATTTGATACCAATTTGCAACTATTTTCTTTCGACCTTCCCCACCAGCGCCGTAAAATATAGGCTTTTCAGGGATATATTCTCCCCTTTTCCCCAGTTATTTATTCTATTTTGCCAAAATATTTCTTACAATTTGTTTCGTTTTTCTTTTATTCCCTTCATTTTACAAGACATTTCTTCATGAAAAATCACCATTTCACCTCTTTTTATAGTTACTTCTTTTGATTCCCTCCTAGTTTTACTCTTTTTGTTATTTTTTGTAACTATTTGTTTTTTCTTTTCCCCGCCAATTCCATCCCTTCAATAGCAATATTGATAATTTTTTAACAATACATTTGGTTATATCGCTGATTTTATCCCGGATATCTTGCTAAAATTTCGGCACATGGTATAATATGGTCAAACAGAATCAGAGAGCGTTGTTCTTCCCCTTTGAAAGGAGGGTCCTTATGTTTCGTATGAAAATGATGAGCAATCGCCGTTTTGTTCCCACCAATTTTATTTTTATTCTGATCTTGGGCTTTCTCTCTCTGGTTTTGTGGGAAACCACCCGCTTCTTTGGCCGGGTCCAGCCGGCCTACGGCCCCTTGATGGTGCTGATGCTGGTGCTCAGCTCCCTGGTGCTTGTCTATTTCGCGGTGAGTTTCATCCTTTACCTGTATGACCACGCCTTTTCTGAACCCTGGAAACGATGGACCGCCATCCTGGCCGTAGGGCTTGTGGTAGTTGTCTATATGGTCTCTTCCTTCGTGGGCATCCTGCCTTCTCTCAACTATGTGCACTGGAGCGAAGACTGGGGAGAAGTTGCCCAGCGGTATTCTTACAGCTTCGCAGACAACGCCAACCCCAACGGTCATATGATCGCCGAAGAGCAGCAGCACAAAGAGGCTCTGCGGGAATATTGGGGCACCTGGAACTGGAAATACCTTCTCCTCTTTGTGGCCGTTGTGGCTGTGTGCCTTGTGGCAGACATTCTGTTTCTTCCACTTCGCGTCTATGCAGCCCGGGAGAAAGGCTATGACAGCGACAGCCTGGGCAACACCGCCGCCAGCGTGGCGCTGCTGTTGCTGGCTCTGATGGGCTTGGCAAAGCCTTCCCTCTACCTGTGGATGGCTGCTTTGCTTTTGGTTCTCCTGGTGATTCGCATCCCCAAGCTGGGAATGAAATATGCATTGCTCTTTACCATCTTCCAGCCCTTTGCCATTCTGGACAGCGGCATGCAGCGGGCCAAGTTCGTTTCCTCCGGAATGTACCTCAGTCCTTTTGTCACCGGCGAAATGCAAGCCCGGATGACCGGCTTGCAGCAAACCGGCCATGACGAACGGAACGAAGCATTCCAGGAAGAGCTTCGCATCCGTGACCTGGCTCAGGAAGGCCAGAAAAAGCGGAACAAAGAAAACAACCAGAAATAACACGATAAGCAAAAAGCCCTGGGAGAATTTTCTCCCAGGGCTTTGTTTTGCGCTGTGCAGCAGAGGCTCAGGCGGTGATGAACAGAATGAAGTAAAAGATCACCACAGCGGCCGCCAGAATCCCCAGCGCGTATAAAATCCCTCTCACAAAGCTTTTCACTGACTAGCACTCCTTTCCGTTTAGGAAAAATGGATCTCGTATTTTTCCAAATCAAAGCCTTTGGCGAAAAAGGCTTTCAGAATGGTTTTCGCATTACTTTCAGCGTTTTCCAAAAGCCCATTTGCAACGGCATCTTTTTCCGCCGTTTCCTGCAATTTCTTCATGGCGGCGTTGTTTTCCTCCAAGGTGATGGGACGGAAAATACTCTCTTTCTCATAATACACTTTGAAGGAATCCAAATCGATCTCGTTGCTGAGAATCTGGACTTCCGGCAATTTGACTTCAATGGTCTTTGTTTCCTCGTCCACACTCCACTGGATCTCCCCAAAGTCATAGCCAGCCTTGATCTCCACATCATAGCTGTAAATATATTTGCTCTGGGTGAAGGGAATGGAAATGCCAAAGAATTCCCGATTGGCTTCGGTCATGCTGATTTCGGTGCAATAAGCCGACTGTGTAGCCATCTCGCCGATGTCCTCAAACCCCAGCTTGCTGGTATCGCTGTAAATACTCATCTGATCCCGGATGGCCAGCCAGAAGAAGGGGCCGCCCACGGCTATGGCCACCACCAGGATAAACAGTATCAGCAATTTGGGGTGGCGCGCAAGCCAGCGGAAAAATCCTTTGATTTTTCCTTTCTTTTTTTTCACCGGTTCCTGCGTCTGCACAGGCTGCGTCTGCTGGTTGCTCACTTGTTTTTGCTCGTTCATATTTTTGCCCTCCGTTTTGAAGATTTTCATAACAGAGTCTGCAAATTTCGCGGAGGGGCTCTGTCATGTTTCTCCATTGCTTTCCCATTATACCAGTTGCCATGGAGCAATGCGACACAAAAAGACAAAGTTTGCAAAATTTTTTCAGCAATACAAAAAAACCGCAAAACGCCAGATTTTTCACGCATAACAAAAGGACAGGGATCTTTCCCTGCCCTTTTGATTTTTCTTCTGTATTAGTGTTTTTCCATTCCCAGCGCCTGAATCAATGCCGGAAGCTGGGACAAATTCCGGATGACAAACTGGGCCCCGGCCTGGCGGAACCCGATCTCCGCTTTGCGGTAAACATCCTCCTGGACCTCAGTGGACAACTGCTGGTATTCCTGCTGGCTCAACCCCAACTGAGAGCTTCCTTCCACCACTCCCACCGTCCAGACACCGGCCTGGACGCCTTCTCTGATATCGGAGATGGTATCCCCCACTTTTACTACATTCTTCACAGAGGACAAACCCAACGCCTGCATATTGGCGAAAATCATATAGGGATAGGGTATATTGAGTACACCCTTCGGGATCATTCAAAATGCAATCGGCTACCTTCTGTTCCGATGGCCGAAGGGACGAATATGCACTTTTTACCCGATCCAAAACCTGTATATCCCGCCGCATGAAAACCTCTCCTTGTTTTGTAACAAACTTACACAGCCACTGAATTTTCCAAAGCCCATTCTTACAAAACCCCATCCATCTGTTTGTAAGAACTACAAAAATTTTTTTGTTTCTTTTTTCTCCAGTTTCCTTTTTCAAAGTGGAGTAGTAAGTTTATCAAAAATGTGTAAAAGGAGAGTGTGACAGGCTGTAAGCGGCTTGTAAAACCCTCGGTGTTTTGCCTGAATAAGAAAAAAGACACGCCAAATGGCGTGTCTTTTGGTATCTGGTGGGCCTTCAGGGACTCGAACCCGGGACCGTCCGGTTATGAGCCGGATGCTCTAACCAACTGAGCTAAAGGCCCTTGCTATGGAAAAAGCCGCCGCATTTCTGCGGCGGCTTTCGCTCTTGGCTCCTCCTGTCTGGCTCGAACAGACGACCCTGCGGTTAACAGCCGCATGCTCTACCGACTGAGCTAAGGAGGAATATAATACGGAGTAAGCACCGACCTATTTTCCCAGGCCGTCGCCAGCCAAGTATCTTCGGCACTCGTGAGCTTAACTTCTGTGTTCGAAATGGGAACAGGTGGACCCTCACGGTCATCGGCACTTACTTCGTATTTCTTTATTGCACTTTCATTGACAAAAGCACAATGAAAACTGAACAAGGAAGGAAATCCGGAAACGAGGTTGCCCAATATTTAGGTCAAGCCCTCGGCCTATTAGTATCAGTCGACTGAACACAT